>CARTDA010000006.1:0-130815 GCA_949066965.1 uncultured Lachnospiraceae bacterium | reverse complement strand
GAGGGGTACGTTTTATCAGGGTTCAAAAAAATCCAAAAGTTGTAAACTGGTGAAGTAATAAATTTGAATGATTATTTTAAAGTTGACATTAAGTGACATATGAGTGAATAAGCGAAAACGGAACGCTGACCATTCGCTTTTCATTTTGGACAATAATATACATCTGATAAAACAACCACCGTAATGAATTAAAAGATGGTTTATTAATGCGCGATACAATAGAGCATGTAGTGTGAACAGTTTTACCAGACATATTTCGGTAGCTCTAATGGAAATAGTAAAAGCTACTGAACAGTCTGGTATAATGAAGCAGTAGAAATTGGAACAGATTATACAGGATATCATGGAAAGTAGGTGATTATATGCCAATGACTGAAAAGGAATACAATGGTATTTTGCTGGATCAGCTATCACTGCTGGAGGATATTGAAAGAGTAGCAAAAAAGGCAGATTGCAAACCGGTATTGGAAGAAATCGAATTTAAACGGGCGCAGATTAATCGAAAATTATATCAAAAACCGCCATTGATTAGCAACGAACAATAACAGAAAAGATAAAGTCAGGCAGGTGCTCCTGCCGACTTTATCTTTTTTGTTTTGTTCGGCTTTTCATTGATTCTGATATGTGCTATACTGTTAACGGATATGTTTTTATTGTGAAAAAGCCTAAAATATTTGTGTTATTACAGTAGGAGTTAAGGACGAATACAAAAATTCACACAAAAAGGAGAAAAGCATATGGATGAGAACATGAAATTGATTATGGCAGAATTTGCCAAGGTCAATACGAGGCTGGATCAGATTGATACACGACTGTCTAATCTTGAAACGAAAATGGACAGAGTAGAGGAACGGCTTGACGGAGTAGAGGAGCGACTTGACCGAGTGGAAGAGCGGCTTGATAGAGTAGAGGAACGACTTGACCGAGTAGAGGAACGACTTGACCGAGTGGAGACAACTCTGGCAGATCTTGACATGAGGGTAACAGGTCTCGAAACGAAAGTGACAGATCTTGAAACGAAGGTGACAGATCTTGATACGAGGGTAATAGGTATTGAGAAGATTATCAAGGAATCCGAACTTGAAACGGTTAATACCAGACTTGGCATGATGGACTTGAAGCTTGATAAGCTGCAGGACAATTATGAGCGACTGGATTTGAGTATGCGCGAGATATCAAGAGAGGTGGCAGGCGGGTTTTACAAGACCAAGCATCAGATTAGAAAGCTGGAGGATCAGGGGGCTACAATTGTCAAAATCCTCGAATACAGGGAACTGTTGCCAGCGCATTAAGGACAGCGGCTGGATACATCAGGGCGGTAAAGACCGCCCTGTATTTTTGGAAGAAACAATAAAATCAGAAAGGTGGAACAGAAGATGGCGAAATTACCAGTCAGTGTATGCATGATTGCGAAAAATGAGGAAAAATATATAGAACAGTGCCTCAGACGGCTCATGAAATACGATATGGAAATCATAGTGGCAGATACAGGCTCCACGGACAGGACAAAAGAAATCGCCACAAAATATACAGACAATCTCTATGACTTTGAATGGTGTGACGATTTCAGCGCCGCGAGGAACTTTGCCGTGTCCAAGGCGTCAAACAACTGGATTCTGATACTGGACTGCGATGAGCATGTGGAGGAAATTGATGTGGCGAAGCTGCGTGCCTGTATGCAGAAGTATGCCAGATGTGTCGGTGTGGCGGAAATCAGGAATGTCCACAATATGGATGGGAAGGAAATCATCCAGATAGATGAAGTACCCCGGTTTTTCAATAAGAATTTTTATGAGTACCGTTTTCGGATTCATGAGCAGATTATACCAAAAAAAGCAGTAAGCTATGACGAGGTCACGCTTGAGACATTTCACCTCCCCATAAAGGTAAAGCATTACGGTTACAATATCCCAGAGGAGGAAATGCACAAAAAACAGCAGCGGAACCTGGAACTCCTGCTCAGCTCCATCGGCGAGAACAAGGAGATGGATGATTACATTTATTTCCAGATCGGTCAGTCCTACAACGTGCTGGGAAATTATGAGAAAGCGATTGAGGCGTATGATATGTGCCTCGAGGTCAACCGTGTTCCGGAGAAAAAATTCCTGACAAACTGTCTCGAGTCGTATGCAGACTGTCTTATCAGAATGGAAAAGGCGGATTATGCATACAGGCTTCTTGACATGAACAGGAAATACTTAAAGTCCACGATGCTCAAATACCTTTTCGGCAAGGCAGCGCACATATGCAAGGATTACCAGACTGCGGCAGGGTTCCTGACAGGCATTACGGACGCGGCAGATTTTGAACAGCTCGGCGAGGATGTCTATGATGCTTACACGAGAATTTTTGCGATTTATCAGCAGACACAGGAGACAGAAAAGGCAGAATTATACAAAAAAAAGCTCGTTGCATTTGCAAATGCACATGGGAAAAATATTACATTTACATAGAAAGGGGAATGAAGAGATGATAGAAGTGACAAAAATTAACGGTTCCAAGCTTTTGGTAAACACAAACCTGATAGAGACAGTGGAGGAGACGCCCGATACTGTTATTACGTTAACTGATGGAAAAAAAATAATTATAAAAGAAAGTAGACATGAAGTTAAAAATTTAGTAAAATTAACAAGGCAGGAGTATTTCAAAAACATTCTGAATGTGGAAAAAGAATAAAATATAGATACATATCAGGTCTGTTCGAAACGGAAATAGCGTGTATAATACACCAAATTGATAAAATTAGAGAAAATTTTCAGAAAATTGTTGCAATTTATGTAACCTTACAGTATTATATATTTATGGAGAAAAAGCACACGGTAAAACTGTGCCTATGAAAAACTTAATAAAAGAAAAAGGGGTGTGTAAAAGTGGATATAGCGTCTTTATTGGGTTTGGTGGTATGTTTCGTTCTGGTTCTTTTTGGTATCATATCATCAGACGGTCTCAAAGGTCTCTGGTACTTCATTGATCCGGCATCAATGCTTATCACTTTTGGTGGTTCGTTCTTTGCGACGATGGCATCGGTAAGTATGCCAAATTTTGTCGGTGGTCTCAAGAGTATGGCATTGATGTTTAAACCAGTCAATGTCAATATTCCGGAAATGATTACAAAGATAATTGAACTGTCCAATGTGGCAAGAAAAGAAGGTCTGTTATCACTGGAGGAAGCTGCCGGAAATCTTGAGGATGAGTTTATGAAGAAAGGAATCATGCTTATTGTTGACGGTACAGACCCGGAGCTGGTAAGGGGAATACTTGAGACGGAATTAAACAGTATTGACGGCAGACACAAATTAAGGTCAGGGTTCTGGGACACATTGGGAGCCATGGGTCCTGCATGGGGTATGATTGGTACGCTGGTTGGTCTTGTATGTATGCTTCAGAACATGTCCGACCCGACATCAATCGGACCTAAGATGGGTGTTGCCCTGATTACAACGTTCTATGGTTCCATGCTTGCGAACTGGATATGTACGCCTGCATCCAATAAATTACAGGCAAATAATGCGATTGAGATGCAGTCGAAGGAAATTATGATAGAGGGTCTGCTTTCCATACAGGCAGGTGAAAATCCACGTGTTATAGAAGAAAAACTGAAGTCGTTCTTGTCGCCGAAGGAGAGACCGTCACAGGATGAAGGTGGTGGAGGTGAAGCTTAATGGCAAAGAAAAAGGAAGAATTTAAACTCCCGCCTGGAACCCCGGCGCCCTGGATGAGTACATTTTCGGATATGATGACACTGCTGATGTGTTTCTTTGTGTTGCTGTTTTCCATGTCCGAAGTTGATGCGGCAAAGTTTGAAGACGTGGTAAAGTCATTTCAGTCAACCGTCAGTATTTTTAGGGCAGGTTCCAAGGCAGTTGGTGACGGCATCCTGATAAGTAATGGCGTCAGCCAGCTCAATATGCTTGACGAGTATATCAATTCAAGTGGAAAGACTGCGGAAGCGGACAATGATGATATAGAGGATATTACGAAAACGGGCGGTTCGGCAGATGACAAGCTGAAAGAGGCAGCTGAACAGCTTGAACTGAATCAGGAGGAGATTGAATCACTGAAGGCAGCCATTGACGAACTGGAAGAAGAAAAATTAAAGCTCTCTGAGGAACTTGCCGAGAAGATGGAGGATGCATTTGAGGAGAGTATGATGGAGGATAAGGTGGAGGTGTCATTTACAGGGGATTATGTGACGCTTACGCTGAATGGGGCATTCCTGTTTGATTCGGGAAAAGCAGATATTAAGTCGGATGCCATTCCTGTACTCAACAAGATTGGCGTACTTCTGACAAGATATGCTGACTCAGACATAGAAATAGAAGGGCATACGGACTCCGTGCCTCTAAATGGAGGAAGATATGAGAATAACGATGTGCTTAGCAGCTACAGGGCTCTTGCGGTATTTAATTATCTGAAAGAAAATGCAGCGCTTGATCCGGGGGTAATGAAACACTCTGGAAGAGGAGAGTATATACCGATTACAGACAACTCTACACCGGAGGGACGTGCGAAGAACAGGCGTGTTGAAATTAAAATATATAATGCATTGAGCGCGCAAAGATGAAAGGGGAAAATCAAAAATGAAACGAAATCTGTTATCAATAATTATATTGGCACTGCTTGTTGTCAATATTGTATTGTCAGCGATTATGATGGTGAGCGTATCATCTGCCTCCAAAAAGACGGCAGCGCTTGTCTCTGATATTGCGACCATCATCGGGGTGGAAATTGACGGGCTTCCACAGTCGGATGTGGGTGGCGCGTCTGTTTCCATGGCTGATACAGCTGTACATAATGTTGCAGGTGAGCTGACAATTCCATTAAAGAAGAGTGAGGGCGACGAGGAAGATCATTACGCAGTGGGCAGTGTGTCACTTTCGCTGGATTCAAAGCATGCCGATTACAAGAAGTACTCCGAGACAATGGCTGATATGGATGGTATTATCAAAGATATCGTGTTCTCTGTCATGGCAAAATATACAGTGGACGAGGCGAGAACGGATGCTGAGCCAATTAAGGCAGAAATTCTTGAGAAGCTTCAGGAACGTTTTGATTCAACGTTCATTTACAGTGTATCATTTAACTTCTTATATTCATAAAATGAATATTATTTATGAAATGAATATTATTCGTATGGATATGGGTATTATTTAAGGGGAATTATTTGATAAATAAGGATTATTAATATGTAGGGGGTGATTAACTACATGGGAGAGGTATTATCGCAAAGCGAAATAGACAGTTTGCTGGCAGCGTTGAGCTCCGGTGAACTGGATGTGGAGGATATGCAGGAGAAGGACGAGCGGCAAGCCAAGAATTATGACTTTAGCCGGCCTGCAAAATTCTCGAAAGAGCATCTGAGGACTTTGAACATGATTTTTGACCATTATGGGAGATTGTTGTCAACCAATTTGCCAGTATATCTGAGAAAAAATGTACAGGTAAATGTGGCAAGTTCAGAGACAGTAACCTTTGCAGAATTTTCCAATGCCTTATCAAATCCGGTACTGCTTACAGTCGTTAATTTTTCACCGATGCCAGGATCTATCATCATGGAGTTGACAAGCGGGCTGGGATATGCGATTATAGACAGGATGCTGGGAGGCAGGGGAGAGTCACTTGAGAAGGCAAGGGACTTTACCGAAATTGAGATGAGTATCATAGAACGGATTATGGTCATCTGTATGCAGCTTCTCAGGGAACCATGGAAAAATGTTGCGGAGGTCAATCCATATTTGGAGAGGATAGAGACGAATCCACAGTTTGCACAGATTATTTCACCAAACGACATGGTGGCGCTGGTTACCATGAATGTTAAAATTGGTGATGTGGAAGGTTTGATGAATGTATGTCTTCCGTTCTTCACGCTCGAGTCCGTCATGGACAGGCTGAATACAAAGTTCTGGTATTCAAGTCTGCAAAAGATGGATGAGGAAGATTATGAGCAGTTCATTGAATCAATGGTGCGCAGAGTAGATGTTCCTGTTAAGGCAGTGCTTGGAAAGAGTGTCATAACGGTTAATGACTTCGTAAATATACAGGTAGGCGATATCATACGGCTTGATTCAAAAGTGGATGATGAGCTGGATGTGTATGTGGGGGATATTAGAAAGTTTAGTGCGGTGCCGGGCGCAAGCAAAGAGGCATACGCAGTAAGGGTAACATCAGTAGTCAGGGAGGAGGAATAAGACGATGGATGGCATGTTATCTCAGGATGAAATCAATGCATTGTTGAACGGAGTGGATTTGTCGGCAGATTCCGGAGCATCGGATACTGCGACAGCGACATCGAGTGCTGCGGTTGATGGAGATCTTACCGAAATAGAAAAAGATGCGATAGGAGAGGTGGCCAATATCAGTATGGGAACCTCTGCCACCACACTTTTTTCACTTGTGAATAGAAAGGTAAATATTACAACACCAGTTGTAGAAATGTGCACTTGGCAGGATGTTTTGGATGATTATGAAAGACCCTGTGTATTTATTCAGATTAAATATACAGTCGGATTAAACGGTACAAATATTCTTGTGTTGAAGGAACATGATGTAAAAGTCATCACAGACCTGATGATGGGTGGTGATGGCACCAATGTGGATGGGGAACTCAGCGACCTGCATCTGAGCGCGATTTCCGAGGCGATGAATCAGATGATGGGATCGTCGTCGACATCGCTTTCCTCGATGCTTGGCAAGACCATTGATATCAGTCCGCCAGAGGCAAGCCTTGTAGACTTACATTCAAAAGAACCAAGAGAATTATCCCCGTTCCTTGAGGACAGATTTGTAAAAGTTTCTTTTAGAATGCAGATTGATGATCTGGTAGATTCCACGTTGATGCAATTATATCCACTCGATTTTGCAAAGTCAGTTTCAGAGACTTTTATGGCACAGCAGATGGGATCAATAGCAGAATCGGCACCCGCACCCGCTCCGGCGGCTGCACCTACACCTGCCCCAACGCCTGCGCCAGCTCCGGCAATGGATATGGGAATGCCACAGGGTGGTATGGATATGGGAATGCAGCCACAGATGGGAATGCCACAGGGTGGTTATGGAATGCCACAGATGGGAATGCCGCAGATGGGAATGCCCATGGGATATGGAATGCCAAATGTGAATATACAGCCTGCACAGTTCCAGAATTTTGCACAGGGACAGGGGGCTATGGTGAGTGCAGAGAGCATCAGCCTTATCCGGGATGTTCCATTGGAGGTAACGGTAGAGCTGGGCAGAACCAGCAAATCCATTTCAGATATTCTGGAGTTTGCTCCAGGTACCATCATAGAGCTTGACAAGATTGCCGGCGAGCCGATTGACGTGCTTGTAAATGGTAAGTTTGTTGCAAAAGGCGAAGTTGTTGTTATTGAAGAGAGTTTTGGTGTGCGGATTATGGAAATAATCAAATAATACATAACCAAATTTAAATTGGTATTTCAAATAAGAAAGGACATGGTTAGATATGGCAAAGAGAATTCTGATAGTGGATGATGCTGCTTTCATGAGAATGATGATTAAGGATATTCTGACAAAGAATGGGTATGAAATTGCTGCCGAAGCAGAAAACGGCAAAATTGCGGTTGACAAATATAAGGAGGCGTCACCAGATTTGACGCTTCTTGATATTACAATGCCGGAGATGGATGGTATTCAGGCCTTGAAGGCAATCAAGGGCATTGACCCGGGAGCAAATGTTATCATGTGCTCTGCAATGGGGCAGCAGGCAATGGTTATCGAAGCGATTCAGTCAGGAGCCAAGGATTTTATTGTAAAACCTTTCCAGGCGGAGCGTGTATTAGAGGCTGTTAAGAAGGTTGTAGGCTAGGAAATATGCTTTTATTATCGACATCAGACAGGTTTGACTCCATCGGACAGTTGTTAACGGTAATACTAATTTTTATATTTGTACTGGCTCTTACATATTTTGCCACAAAATTAACTGCAGGTCTTCAAAAGGGAAGGCTTGCAGGTTCTAATGTGGAAGTGCTTGAGACGTTCCGAATAGCGCCAACCAAATATATTCAGGTTATAAGAATAGGCGGAAAATATTTTTCCTATGTAGTCTGTAAGGACACAGTTACTTTGCTTGGGGAAATGACAAAGGATGACATTTCGGAGTTTAACAAGGCGGAGACAGGCTCGCCAGTAAATGTGAATTTTAAGGAAATACTGGATAAATTGAAAAAGCAATAGGATAATGTGTGGAGCGTAAGGATAATATTTATGGGAAATAAGAGCGGAACGTACAATATTAGGCAGGAGCTTAGAAAGATTGTATATATGCTTTGCATGGTATTTGTCATATTTATGGCAGATATTGTTGTTGCAAATGCGACAACGGATGACGGCACCGCGGCAGAGCAGATACTTGACAACCAGCAAAGGGACGAGAACCGGACAAACATTAACGAACCTGGTTCAGCCGAGACAGGTGAAGACCTCGGGAAACTGAATATTGCAAACCGTCTTGAAATTACTTACGACAGCGGAAATGGGGAATTAAACGGTATGCTCAGGATATTGCTGATATTGACGGCAATAGCGGTATTACCGATACTTCTTGTAACGATTACATCTTTTACCCGAATACTGATTGTATTACATTTTACGAGGCAGGCCTTAAATACACAGTCAGCACCTCCAAATCAGGTGTTGATTGCTATTTCGCTTTTTTTGACTTTTTTTATTATGCAGCCGGTATTTAGCCAGGTGTATACCGAGGCGATTGTGCCATATGATGCTGGTGAGATTGGATTTGAGGAAGCGTGTGGGATTGCGGCTGCGCCGATGCGTGAATTTATGTTCAGGCAGACACAGGATAAAGATATTGACGCTTTTATGCAGATTTCCAATACTGCGTGGGATGGCAAAAGCATGGAGCAGGTTCCGACAACGGTACTGATACCGTCTTTTATTGTCAGTGAACTCCGCACGGCATTTATTATTGGTTTTGTTATCTATATTCCCTTTATTGTGATAGACATGGTCGTTGCATCCGTCCTGATGAGTATGGGTATGATGATGCTTCCGCCGACAACAATTTCCATGCCGTTTAAAATTTTGCTGTTTGTACTGGCGGACGGTTGGAATCTGGTTATTCTGGAGTTGGTGCGGACATTTTATTCATAAGGTATATAATAAGTTCGTGAGATACGTTTGGGCTGAGCTGCATCAGGTCACGAAGTGGTTGCATGATGGCTTGGTGCCCATAACAGGAAGCCGAAGGCAGAACTGTTACGAGAAATAGGATGCAGTTTCGGATTTCCTGGAAAGGTGTGGTGATAAGATGACAGTTGAAATGGTTGTTGACGTTATGAAAGAAGGGCTGTTTGTTATTCTCAAGACAGCTGCGCCGCCGCTTATTGTTTCACTGGTAATCGGTCTCGCAATCAGTATTTTCCAGACAGTAACCTCCATTCAGGAACAGACGCTTACCTTTGTGCCAAAGATTGTAGGCATGTTTCTCTGCCTGATGGTTTTAGGTGACTGGATGCTGAATAATATGATAACTTTTATGACAGATTTATGGCGGAATTTTTCTATGTATATTCGATAACGGAAGGGAGCAGGGTTACACAGTATGGTAAACTTATCTTTTTCCATGCTTGAGTTGGAATACTTTCTGCTTGTGTTTATGAGGGTGGCAACCTTTATATTTGTGGCACCGTTTTTTAGTACAAGGGGTGTTCCAAATACTGTTAAAATCGGACTGAGTGTGTTCGTTGCCTATATTATGTACAGCTTTGGGCCAGAGCACATTTATCCGGAATACAATACAATACTGGGGTTCTGTACGATTGTGTTGAAGGAAGTGTCGGTGGGCCTGCTGATAGGATTGGCGGCTCAGATGTGTACTTCCATTGTTTTATTTGCAGGTAGAATCATCGATATGGAAGTGGGCTTGTCCATGGCAAACGTATTTGACCCTACGACGAATGAACAGTCTTCCATAACCGGTGCCTTGCTGCAATATGGCGTGATGCTGATTCTGTACACGACGGGGCTTCACCGGTATCTGCTCAGGGCATTGATGGAAACGTTTATCCTGATACCGATAGATGGCATTCATATCAGCACGGACAGGCTGCTGACATCACTGCTTACTTTTTTGAGCGACTATATTATTATCGGTTTCCGAATCTGTCTGCCGGTATTTGCCAGTATCACGCTGATGAATATTGTGCTCGGGCTTTTGGCGAAGCTCGCACCGCAGATGAACATGTTTTCGGTAGGTATCCAGTTAAAGCTTCTGGCGGGGCTGAGTGTTATTATGGTGGTGGTGACGCTTCTTCCGGACATCTGTAATTTTATCACAACCCAGATGCAGAAGATGATGGTTTCGATAGTGGAGGGCTTGATGTGATACTATCATACAATTTACAGTTTTTTGCCCAGGAAGGTCCCGGTGGTGAGAAGACGGAGGAACCGACAGCCAAAAAGAAACAGGACACCCGCAAGGAAGGCAAAGTTCCCAAAAGCAAGGAGCTGTCGAGCGGCGTGGAGCTGATTGCGCTGTTTCTGATATTAAAGTTCTGGGTTGGCCATATGGGCGAGAACTTTATGAAGCTTTTCAGTGAAATATACGAAAAGATACCGGCCTACACAACCTATTGGAATGGGCATATCGTCAGGGAAGATTACAAGGTACTGATAAACAATGTATATGTGAAGCTGCTGGTGCAGCTGCTTCCCTTTTTTGTTGTCGGCATTGTCATTGCAGTCGGCGTCAATATGCTGCAATTTAAGTTCCAGATTTCCACAAAGCCCCTGAAACCCAAGTTTAGCAAGCTGAATCCGATATCAGGAATGAAAAGGCTGTTTTCCAAGGACAAGATTGTGGAACTGATAAAGTCAATCGCCAAGATTGTGCTGATTATGTTTATTGTTTACTCCACTGTAAAGGATGACTGGGTATATCTGGTCAAGTTTTATGGGATGCCGCTCAACCAGGCAATTGAGGCAATTGGAAATATTGTCATAAACATGGGGCTCAAGATATCCCTTGTCTTTATGATTGTGGCGTTTGTGGACTTGATTTATCAGCGCCGAAAGTTCAATAACGATATCAAGATGACAAAGCAGGAAGTCAAGGATGAGTATAAGAACGCAGAAGGAGACCCGCAGATTAAGGGTAAGATTCGGAGCAAGATGCGTGAGGCATCACAGCGCCGCATGATGCAGGACGTGCCCAAAGCGGACGTGGTCATAACCAACCCGACACATTTTGCCGTCGCCATAAAATATGATGCCAGTACGGGTTCGGCTCCGATTGTACTTGCAAAGGGAGCCGATTATGTGGCACAGAAAATTAAGGAGATTGCGCGGGAAAACAAGGTAGAGATTGTGGAGAACAAGCCGCTTGCCCGTATGCTGTACGCGAATGTGGACATCGGACAGGAAGTGCCGCCCGAGCTGTATCAGGCGGTGGCGGAGGTGCTTGCGATGGTATACAAGATGCAGGGAAAAATATGACGGAAAGAGGTAGACATAATATTTCGGGTTAAATGCTTAATAAATGGATTATGTTAACAAAAATAACTCTGTGCTTCGGTGAAAAAGCACAGAGTTTATTGTTTTAAATTGTGTAAGTATTATAAAAAATTAAAAAAATAAAAAAACTTACAAATTATTATATACAAATTATGTTAATTGTGAGATAATATGAATACAAGAAAGACAAAGTTTTTACGGCTTGTCTTTTCTGATATTTACAGGGATTAAAAAGGGGATTATTTTTAAGGAGTTAAGGGGGAAAAAGAGACATGAAGATGAAGAAAGCGGACATAGGTGTTGCTCTTTATTTACTAGGCGCTATCATCATGTTGATTGTACCGATTAGCAGTACGCTGCTGGATGTGCTGCTTGCGATAAATATTTCGCTTGCGTTTACCATCCTGTTCACGACAATGTTTGCAAAAGAAGTTCTGGATTTGTCATTTTATCCGACAATTTTGCTGTTCACAACGATTTTCAGAATTGCCCTGAACGTATCGTCAACCCGTCTGATATTATCAACGGGTAATCCGGGAAATGTCGTGGCAACGTTCGGCAATTTCGTGGGTGGTGGAGACCTTGTCATCGGTATTGTTGTGTTCATTATCTTAATTATTGTACAGTTTGTTGTTATTAACAAGGGTTCTGAGAGAGTTGCCGAGGTTACTGCAAGATTTACACTCGATGCCATGCCAGGTAAACAGATGGCGATTGATGCGGACTTAAACACAGGCGCCATAACAGATGCAGAGGCAAAGGTGCAGAGGGAAAAGCTCCAGCAGGAGGCAAGCTTTTTCGGTTCCATGGACGGTGCTGTTAAGTATGTAAAGGGAGATGCGGCAGCAGGTCTTATTATTACGGGTGTCAATATCGTCGGCGGCATCATCATGGGTGTTTTGAGACAGGGCATGGATATCGGCGCTGCGGCGGATAAGTTTACGATTTTAACAATAGGTGACGGTCTGGTCAGCCAGATTCCTTCACTTCTTATTTCGTTATCAACAGGTATTCTCGTCACAAAGGGTTCAAAGGAAGCCGACTTTGGGTCTGTTCTTGTAAACCAGTTGTTCGGCATACCGAAAGTTTTGTATATGGTAGGTGCGGTGCTCGCATTTTTGGGATTGGTGACACCGCTTAATCCTTTGATTTTCGTTGTCCTGGGGATTATTTTTATCGTGTGCGGGCGCATGATTGCCTCCACGATTGAAGTGGCAAACATTGAGGCAGAGGCTGACACGGAGGAGGATACAGCAGATGAAATCCGCCGACCAGAGAATGTCAATTCACTGCTGCAGGTAGATCCTATCGAACTTGAGTTTGGATATGGTATTATACCGCTGGCGGATGTCAACCAGGGCGGCGACCTTCTGGACCGTGTTGTCATGATTCGAAGACAGGTTGCACTTGAGCTTGGTACCGTGGTGCCGATTATCCGTCTGCGTGACAACATCCAGCTGAATCCGAACCAGTATATCATAAAGATTAAGGGAATCCAGGTAAGCGAGGGGGAAATTTTATTTGACCATTATATGGCAATGAACCCCGGTTTCGTCGAGGAGGAGATTTCGGGTATTCCGACATTTGAGCCATCTTTCCATCTGCCGGCGATATGGATTACGGAAAACCAGAGGGAGCGCGCGGAGAGCGTGGGCTATACGGTCGTTGACCCGCCATCGATTATTGCGACACATCTGACAGAAATTATCAGACAGTATCTTGCCGACCTGCTTACAAGGCAGGATGTGCAGAATCTTGTCAACAATGTCAGGGAGACCAATCCTTCCCTGGTGGAGGAACTTGTACCGAAGCTCCTTGGACTTGGAGATATCCAGAAAGTATTACAGAATCTTTTAAAGGAAGGGATATCCGTAAGGGACTTAGTTACAATATTTGAAACGCTTGCCGACCATGCGGCATCGACAAGGGATACCGATATCCTGACAGAATATGTCCGCCAGAGTCTCAAGCGTGCCATTTCCAACAAGTACTTTCCGGTGAACGAGACGACAAGCGTGGTTACACTCGACCCGGGACTTGAGCAGGAGATTATGGGAAGCGTGAAGCAGACAGAACAGGGAGCATATCTGACGCTGGATCCGGAGAAGACAAAAACGATTATTGCGTCTGTGGAATCAGAAGTCGGAAAGCTTGAAAAATTAGGAAAGAATCCAATTATAATAACTTCTCCCATAGTCAGAATGTACTTTAAGCGGCTGACGGAGGATTACTATAAGGATTTGGTGGTAGTATCATATAATGAAATTGATTCAAATGTAGAATTACAATCAGTAGGAATGGTGACAGCATGATAATAAAGAAATTTCAGGGAAAAACGAAAGAGGAAGCGCTGGAATATGCAAAGAAAGAGCTCGGCGAGGGAATTGTCGAGATGAATGTCAAGACAGTGAAGGCGAAAGGCGTGTTTGGCATTTTTAAGGGAACAAAGATTGAGGTGACAGTAGCTAAGGAAGAAGAAAATGAAAAATATGGGGCGGTTTCCGCAAAGGAGACGCAAAAGGATGGTGTGGCGGTCACGTTAAGCCAGAATGCGGCACAGGGAAAAATCATCCCCATGAAGCAGCCGGAAAAGCAGGAGGATGCCACAGCGGATGCAAAGACCGCAATGGAGGCGAAGGCAGTGGGACAGGCGGTCGCGGACGTGCTTGCAACCTTTCCGCCGCAAAAGCCAGAGGGAAAAGAAAAGGGAAAGACCGACGCAAAGGCGAATGAGCCTACAAAGGAAAATCTCCGGGGAAACGGCCTGGAGGAAAAACTGGACAATCTCCAGAACCTGCTTGAAAAACAGCTCTCGCAGCAGGAGGGCAAGTCGCAGCCTGAAGAGATAAAAAATGCAGAAAGTGACAAAAAGGAAGAGAACACGGAGCGGTCAAGCTTTTTGAAATTGTTGTACAATAAAATGGTCGACAACGAAATCAATGAAAATTATGCAAACGAGATGCTTGAGGAAATCGACAGAAACTGTAAGCCGGATGTCACGATGGATTTTATGCTCTCTGAGATTTACCAGAGGATGATATTGAAGCTCGGAAAGCCTTATGTGATGGATGAAAGCGAAAATGGTCCGAAGGTCATTTTCTTTGTGGGACCAACAGGCGTTGGCAAGACGACAACGATAGCCAAGATTGCATCCTCCTTCCGGGTGGAGCACAAGAAGAAGGTGGCGCTGCTCACGGCAGATACATACAGAATTGCCGCTGCGGAGCAGTTGCGGACATATGCAAATATTCTTGAGGTTCCTTTCCGGGTGGTGTATACCGCAAATGAAATTGCGGCATCTGTCGAGGATTTTAAGGAGTATGACTATATATTGGTAGATACAACGGGGCATTCGCCCAACAATGAGGCACAGTGTGAGAGCATGGGTGACTTAATAAGCTCTGTGGACACGACAGCGGATAAGGAAGTGTTTCTTGTGCTGTCAGCTTCCACAAAGTACAGGGATTTGATGAATACTGCCGATACATATAAAGAAATTACTGATTACAAGTTGATTTTTACAAAACTGGACGAAACTGCCACATTAGGAAACATCTACAATCTGAAGCTTTATACGGGCGCGACGCTTTCCTATGTGACATGTGGTCAGAATGTACCAGACGATATTGAATATTTCAATCCACAGTCAACTGTGAAACAGTTGCTTGGAGGAAGGCGCTGATAGGAGGTTAGTGTATGGATCAGGCAGAACAATTAAGAAACGTTGTTATAAAAATGAATCCTATTCCGAGACCACTTTCCCGGGTGATAACGGTGACAAGTGGGAAGGGCGGGGTAGGGAAGTCAAATACATCCATAAACCTTGCATGTCAGTTTAAAAAATTGGGAAAAAGGGTAATTATCTTAGATGCGGATTTTGGGCTTGCCAATATAGAGATTATGTTTGGGACTGTTCCAAAGCATAATCTGTGTGACCTGATTTACCAGGGGAAGGACATCACGGATATCATAACATGGGGACCTATGGACATAGGATTTATATCAGGGGGATCCGGAATAGCGGGGCTGTCAAATTTAAGCCGCGATTATTTGAATTATATTGTTCAGAATCTTGCAAAACTGGACGCGATTGCCGATATTATTATCATAGATACAGGTGCCGGAATTTCGGATGCAGTGCTGGACTTTCTGGTTGCCAGCGGTGAGATATTGGTGGTGGCGACACCAGAACCGACATCCATTACGGATTCCTATTCCCTGTTAAAGGCGCTGAACCGGCATCCGCGCTTTTCCAGGGAGGACTCGAAAATCATGGTGATTGCAAACAAGGTATCAGGGGCAGTCGAGGGTGAGATTATGTATAACAAACTGAACACGGTAGTCAACAGATACCTCAAGCTTCCGACATCTTATCTTGGTGCGATACCACAGGATTTTCGCCTTGAGGATGCGGTGATGCAGCAGATGCCGGTGAGTATGCAGAGTCCAAACGCAAAGTCGTCAATTGCATTTGAGAGGATGGCGTATATCCTTATGGATAAGGAGTATGACAAGTCTCTTGTAAAGAGAGGCATGGCGGCGTTCTTTTCCCATATTGTGGCAGGAAATAAGAAGATGGGATGATGTCAGGCGGTACGAAGGTGTGAATGAAATATATAATCAGGAGGAGTCTATGATAGAGAAATTTATATCACCAGGAGATAAGATTGAATTGAAATCGACAGTCAGTGTGGTGCTTCCTGATGGTACAGAGGGAGTAAAGACATATAAGTCTTCCGTATATGATATTCAGGACGATGGACGACTGGAGCTGGTTATGCCGATGGAGCAGACAAAACTTGTCCTGCTTCCGGTAGACGGTGAGTATGATGTGTGTTTTTTTTCGCATGGTGGTATGTATAGGGCGGATGTAAGAATTGTTGACAGGCAGAAAATAAATGGTACATATATTCTTGTTGTTGAGATCATCAGCAACCTTCACAAATATCAACGCAGGGAATATTATAGATTTAACTGCATCGTGGATATGATGGTGCGGGAGATGAGCAGGCAGGAGGTGGATGCTTTTGCCAAAGGGCTTACGTTTATTGTCTCAGAGGAAAACATGGCGAGAGGCGTTATTGTGGATATCAGCGGCGGTGGAACCCGGTTTGTATCAAGACAGAAATTTGAAGAGGGAAGCATTATCCTGATGAGTTTCGATTTGTCGATTGTGGATAAAGAAAGGTCATTCCTGCTGGCGGCGAAAGTAGTCTATTCAGGGGAGATAGAAAATAGGGAAAACGAGTATGAAAACCGTGTAAAGTTTGAATTTATTGACACGATGACGCGGGAAGAGATTATTAAATATATCTTTGATGAAGAAAGAAAAAATAGAAAGAATGGGAAGGGTCGTTGAATAGTATGACAATTAACTCAAATGCATCAAAAATAAAGAAAAAAATACTTGTAATTGATGATTCTGCACTTATGAGAAGAGTTATGTGTGATATAATAAATTCAGATGAACGGTTCCAGGTAGTGGAGCAGGCATTTGACGGTCAGGCAGCATATGAACTCTTAAAAAAGAATCAGTATGATGGCGTTGTCCTTGATGTGAATATGCCCAAGATGAATGGGATTCAGCTTTTGCGTGCCTTGCAGAGAGATAAAATCCGGGCGCGTGTCATGATGGCGAGTACGGATACAAGGGATGGTGCGGCAGTTACGATGGAAGCGCTTGACCTTGGGGCGATTGATTTCATAGAGAAACCAGTCAACATTGTTTATCTGAAGAGCAGCGGGTTTAAGGATAAGTTCCTTGACACGCTCCAGGCGGTTGTTACAAGCCGCCAGACCAACATTGCTGTGTCTCCAATCGTGACAAGGGAGAAACAGGAGGAGAATACGCAGAAGCTTGTCAATATTGTCAGAAAGACAAAACCTACGGTGGCAGGGCAGAAAATTGTCGCGCTTGCCTGCTCGACAGGAGGACCAAAGGCTCTTCAGAGTGTTGTGCCAAGATTGCCGGCAGAGCTTGCAGCGCCTGTTCTGATTGTCCAGCATATGCCGAAGGGATTTACCCAGTCACTGGCTGAAAGGCTTGATTCACTCAGCAAGATAAAAGTCAAGGAAGCGGCAGAGGGTGATGTGCTGGAAAACGGTGTGGTATATATATCCATGGGTGGAAAACACATGAATGTAGCTACCAAGGGCGGAAGGGCAACCATCACTTATACAGACGAACCTCCGAGGGAGGGGGTTAAGCCGTGCGCAAATTATATGTATGAATCTTTAAAGACGAGTAGTTATGCTCAGATTGTATGCGTTGTGCTGACCGGTATGGGTGCTGACGGAACGAAGGGAATCGTGAATTTGGAAACTTCAAAAAAGATACACGTCATTGCACAGGATGAGGCATCTTCGACTGTGTACGGCATGCCCAAAGCAATCGCTGCGACAGGATTGGTCAATCAGGTAGTCGCACTTGATGACGTGGCCCAGGAAATAATAATGAATGTGGGGGTCAGGTAAATGGATACTAGTCAATATCTTGATATTTTCCTTGATGAATCAAAGGAGCATTTACAAAATCTGAGTGATCAGATTATGGAACTGGAGCAGAATCCTGAAAACATGGATACAATCAATGAGATATTCAGGGCGGCTCATTCCCTGAAGGGCATGGCGGGAACGATGGGATATAAGAGAATGCAGACACTTACCCATGATATGGAGAATGTGTTTTCAGAAGTCCGCAATGGTACGTTTAAGGTACAGCCCGGTATGATTGACATACTCTTTAAGAGTCTGGATGCACTGGAGGAGTATGTCAACAATATTCAGCAGACAACGGAAGAAGGAACAAATGACAATCAGGATTTGATAGATGCGCTGAACAGCATATTGAAGAATAACGGTGAAGTGAAGGTGGGCGACAGCGCATCTGCCGCGCCTGCAGCTCCCGCTGCTGAACCCGCAGCACCAAAGGCAGAGAGTAGCACTGCGGATGGTTCGGGCGGCAAAGGCGAAAGATGGCAGGATATTAAGATTAATGACACAGAGAAAATGCTGATAGAGAAGGCATACACCGAGGGACTGAAGGTATACGGTGTGACTGTTTATGTTGAGGAGGCATGTGTGCTCAAGGCAGCGAGGGCATTTCTTGTATTCAAAGCCCTTGAGAAGCTCGGTGAGATTATAGTATCATCGCCGACAGCACAGGATATAGAAGATGAAAAGTTTGAGCTTACGTTCAGCCTTATTTTCATATCAGGGAACACTGCTGATGAGATAAAGGATGCAGTTAAGAGTGTCTCCGAGATAGAGGAAGCATTTTGTGCAGAGTATAAGATGGCGGCAGCACCGGCAAAGGCAGCGGAAACTGCAAAGGTAGAGGTAAAGGCTCCTGAGGAAGTAAAGGCGGCAGTGCCGGCTCCTGCGGCAGCACCAGCAGCACCGGCAAAACCTGCGGCATCAACGACAAAGCCAACAGCGTCGGCGAAGCCAGTAGTGAACAGAACTGTCAGGGTGGATATCGAGAAGCTTGACAACCTGATGAATCTGGTCAGTGAACTTATTATTGCAAAGAATTCGTTGATTTCAGCGACGGCGGCAGAAGGCAAGGGGGATAACAATTCCGTAAATGAACAGATAGAATATCTTGAGAGTGTAACGACAAACCTTCATGAATCTGTCATGAAGGTGCGAATGGTGCCAATCGAGAGTGTTGTGGCAAAGTTCCCGCGAATGATTCGGGATTTGTCCAAGAAGCTTGGCAAAAAGATGGAGCTGTACATGACAGGTGAGGATACAGAGCTTGACCGTACTGTTGTTGATGAAATTGGCGATCCGCTGATGCATATGCTCAGAAATTCGGCAGACCACGGTCTTGAGCCAAATGATGTCAGGATTGCAAACGGCAAGCCTGAAGTTGGTTCTATTTTTCTTGACGCCTATCAGGATGGAAACAATGTCGTGATTGCAGTGCGGGACGACGGTGGCGGAATCAATGTGGAGGCTGTCAGAAACAAGGCGATTGAGCGAGGCACTGTAACGCCGGAACAGGCTGAGACGATGACAGAGAAAGAGATTATTGACCTCCTGTTCCTGCCAAGCTTTTCAACCGCAAAAAAAGTGTCCGACGTGTCAGGTCGAGGCGTGGGTCTTGATGTGGTGAAGTCAAAGATTGAGTCGCTGAGCGGCGAGGTCGAGGTAAAGAATCATTTTGGGGAAGGTTCTTCATGGATTATCAGACTTCCTCTGACACTTGCGATTATACAGGCGCTCATGGTTGTTGTCGGTGATGAAAAGTATGCGATAGCGCTTGGGTCGATTCAGACTATAGAGGATGTTTTGCCGGAGGATATCAAGCTGGTGCAGGCAAAAGAAGTAATCCATATCCGTGGGACGGTTATTCCGATTATCCGATTGAGAAATGTTCTTGATATCCCGTCCGCAGAGGAAAACAGCAATAAAAACCTTACAGTTATTATTGTTAAGAAGGGTGACAAGCTGGCAGGCTTGGTTGTGGATGAGCTTATCGGACAGCAGGAAGTGGTTATCAAGTCCATGGGCAAATATATCAAGGTGCCAAAGATGATAAGCGGTGCTACCATTTTGGGCAATGGCGAAGTGGCGCTGATTCTTGATACCAATGCATTGATATAATCCTAACTTGTATGGATGAAAAAGGAAAGGCAGGGCATAGAACATGGATGAAGTAAAAGTAATGGACGAACAGAAGCGGAATGCGAGTCTCAATCGTCCCACGGAACGCAATACAACACAGTTTATCGTGACACAGCTCGGCGGTGAGCAGTATGGCATTGATATCAAGTACATATCTAATATTATAAGGATGTCAAAGATTACGAGGGTTCCGAAGGTACCAGATTATATTAAGGGCGTAATTAATGTGCGTGGTGTCGTTATCCCGACACTCAGTCTCAGGCTGAAGATGGGGCTTCCGGAAGATGAAGTTACAAAGCGGACGCGTATTATTATCCTTACACTCGAACAGCACGAATCAATTGGTGTGATGGTTGATGAGGTCAAAGAGGTCGTGACGCTTGACGAGGAGCATATTGAGCGTATTGGGTATGAAAAGGATGAAAAAGAGAGATTTCTTTCCGGTGTCGGCAAGGCGGACGGAAAGCTGATTTCACTACTTGATATTACATCAGTACTCTCGGAGATAGTTGACGTATAACCTCTATTAAAATGTGACTTTTGAATTAAGGAAAGGCTTAGGTTTTATCATGGCGGAAAATATAAGTTTCGAGAAAGTTACGACGGAATATTATGATGTCTTAAAGGAACTGGGAAACATCGGGGCAGGCAATGCGACTACAGCGCTTGCCCAGATGCTTCAGACAAAGGTGGATATGAAAGTTCCACAGGTAAGGCTTCTTGACTTCAAGGATGTCGGTGTAGTCATGGGTGGAGAAGAGCAGCTTGTTGTGGGTATCTATCTGGCAGTAGAGGGGGATATTACAGGCAGTATTATGTTCATTTTGGAACAGAATGCTGGCAAATCGCTTGTGTCAAAGCTTATGGGAATGCCACCATCAGAGAGTGGTTTTAGCGAGATAGAGATATCAGCGATGAAAGAGATTGGCAATATTATTACAGGGGCTTATTTAAATTCTCTGGCTCAGATGACGAATCTTAAGATGATTCCATCCGTGCCGGACTTAAATATTGATATGTTGAATGCAATTTTAAGCGTACCGGCGATAGAGTTTGGAATCATAGGCGATCAGATCCTTCTGATACAGACTGTATTTACGGATGATGTGGATTTGAATGGTTATTTTATCCTTATGCCGGATCTTGACTCATACTCAAAGATGTTGGGAGCATTGGGAATGCCAATATAACGGTACACATTCTTAGATGCGCGGTACGAATTTTAGAGAAGGGGCATAGTGAGCAATGGCGAATATAGTTAAAGTAGGGATGGCTGACTTGAACGTGTGCAAAAGCCCTGAGGGGATAACAACACTGGGACTTGGTTCCTGTGTGGGGATATGTATCAGGGATCCGGTGGCAAAGGTCGGTGGGTTGGCACATGCCATGCTTCCGGACAGCAGACAGATAGAGAATAATTCAAACAGGGCAAAATTTGCCGATACGGGAATTGAGGATCTCGTCAAAAAGATACTGGCAATGGGAGGCAGAAAAGGAAGGCTTGAGGCAAAGATAGCAGGCGGGGCGCAGATGTTTGCCTTTCAGAACAAATCGGATATGGTACGTGTCGGAGAGAGAAATGTAGAGGCAAGCAAGAGAAAATTAAGGGAACTTGGGATTCCCTTGAAAGCCCAGGATACAGGACTTAATTATGGTCGCACTATTGTTTTTTATCCTGAGACGGGTGATCTGGTAATCCGTTCAGCTGGTAAGCCGGAGAAAACAATATAGGGAATGGAACTGGGAAGAGTTGGAAGATATTAAGGGGATAACATAATGGGAAATAAGACAGGTCTTATCACACCGTTTTTCATGCTTCTGGCAGGTGCGATAGCATCTATAATTATGTATATAAGGGGATTTGAACTGACAAGAATGTTATGGGGACTTCTGATTGTTCTGGTGATATTTTATATCATCGGTGATGTAATAAGATATATCTATGCATCTATCAGGCCACGTATTATACCTACATATGAATTGGATAAAATGGTTCAGGCAGCAAGAAAGAATGGTGATTTAACAGGGAGCGTTGTGGCATTTGAAGGCGATGGGCAGGATAATGCAGAGGAAGGTGTGGACGCGGACGGATTTATGTCAGAGGATACGGAAAATGATTACTCGGAGGGATATTCTGACGAGGAGCTTGCGGATTATGCGGCAGAAGACACCACATCTGAAATGGAAAACTATGAGGATGATGCTCAGATGTAAATAATTAGCTCAGACAACATTGTATAACGGGAAAACGGTCCGGACAGATTTACAGCAGGGAATCTGGACTGTTGTATAATGGGGGAATAACATGAACGATGCAGCACGTAAGAGACTTTGGGAAGACTATGCCAGACTGAAAACTTCAGATTTGAGGGAGAAGCTCATTTTGGAATATGCACCGTTGGTAAAGGTAGTGGCGGGACGACTGAGCATGTATCTGGGTTACAATGTAGAGTATGAGGATCTGGTTAGTTATGGGGTATTCGGTCTGATTGATGCCATTGATAAGTTTGACACAAGCAAGGAAGTTAAGTTTGAGACATATGCAAGTCTGCGTATCCGTGGAGCTATCCTTGATCAGATCCGGAAGATGGACTGGATACCACGTACTATAAGGCAGCGTCAGAAGCAGCTTGATACGGCGATGAAAGAGCTTGAGCGGCGCAACGGAAAACCTGCTACAGAAGCTGAAATTGCTGCATATATGGGCATTAGCGAGGATGAACTGCTGGATTGGCAGATGCAGGTTAAGGCAGACAATATGATATCCTTAAATGAATATGTGGAACAGGGAAATGATATTTCGTCAGACAAGAGTATCAGTTCGGGATTTGACACACCAGAGGGTGTGATAGAAAAAAATGAGTTGAAGGAAGTGCTTCAGGAAGCACTGGAACTTTTGACGGAGAAAGAAAAAAAAGTAATCCTTCTTTATTATTATGAGGAACTTACGCTGAAAGAAATCAGTCGTGTGCTGGAGGTATCGGAATCAAGGATTTCTCAGCTGCACACAAAAGCACTGCAAAAAATGAAGACAAAGATGGGCAGCTATATTGGAATATTGGTGCAATAGGTATAGTAAACGACAAAAGCATTTGCCGTTTACTATACATTCATGACATGGAAACAGATTTGTGTAAAGAACATTAGTACTTGTGCCCATGTTTTATGAATCTGGGCAGGAACGGAGACTTATATGAATGGATATTTTCAGTTACAGATAGACGAAAAAGGCGTAAGCCTGCTGCTTTGCCCTCCGATTGGGGACGGTGAAAAAATACGGCAGGCAGAATTAAAAGAGTATCTTAATATCATTGGTGTACCATATGATGTTGTGGCACTGAATTCAGCCCTTTGCTCGCTGGAAGAGGAAGAGACAGTCCTTTTTTTGGCTCCAATGAAATTGTCGCCAGTGGACGAGAAATGTGACATCCAGGTGATGGCTGACAAGATGACGGCAATATTGAGGATTTTTCCGCCAAGCGCAGGAGGACTGGCCACAAGTAAGGCTCATATCATGGAGCTTATAAACAAGGCAAAGATAAAGGCGGGAATTGATGAAGAAGCGATAAAGATGGCAGTCGAGCAGCGGCCATATTGTACGGACATTGTAGTTGCAAGGGGGAAGCTGCCTACAGCAGGACGTGACGCGTCCATTGTGTACCATTTTGACACAAACAACAATTCGCGTCCGGAGCTGAGGGAAGATGGGACGGTAGATTTCTTTAAGCTAAATAAGCTTCATCAGTGTACGCAGGGACAGGTTCTTGCGGAGATTATTCCGGAGGAAAGGGGCGAGAACGGATTCGATGTATATGGCAATGTCCTTCTGGCTCGAGAGGTGCACAAAATGACCTTTTCCCATGGAAGGAATCTTGAGATTTCAGAGGACAGGCTACAGCTCAAGAGCATGGTGGACGGTCATGCGTCGCTGGTAAATGGCACGGTTTTTGTCACGGATGTATACAGCGTGGAAAATGTAGGGACTGCGACCGGCAACATAGAGTATCATGGAAATGTGGAAGTAAAAGGGAATGTCTGTGAGAACTTCAGCATTAAGACAGATGGCAATGTGATGGTGAGCGGTGTCGTGGAGGGGGCAACAATAGAGGCCGGCGGAGACATTATCATTGCCCGCGGCATGCATGGGCAGAACAAGGGAAAACTAAAGGCTGGCGGAAACGTTGTTGCAAAATTTATCTCTGCTGCCGAAGTGGAAGCGGAAGGCTATGTGGAAGCAGAGCAGATATTAAATGCCAAGGTGTCAGCGGGGACAACTGTCAATGCGGATGCAGGCAAGGGACTGATTACCGGAGGACGCATTGTTGCAAAGAATGCTGTCAATGCAAGAAATGTCGGATCGCCGATGGGGGCAGCTACAATCATTGAGGTCGGAACCGACCTGAGCGCCAAAAAAAGGCTTGCGGAACTGCAAAAAAGTGTCGGTGAGAAGTCAAAGACGATACCACAGATGAAGAAAGTGGTAGAAGACACAGCCAAAAAGTTAAAAGCTGGCGTAAGGCTTACGCCTGAACAGATAAAAAATGCCAGGATGCTGCAAATGACGCTGGCTGATGCACAGGCGAAGGTTCAGGAAGAGTTAAATGAAATCGAGACGCTTGACAAAATGCTAAAGGTACATGGCGAGGCGCGCATCAATGTACGCGGCACCATGTACCAGGGGGTGTCGGTGAGCATATTGGGAACCTCGATGAACATAAAAAGCGAGTATACATTTTGTACCTTAATAAAAAAAGGTGCGGATATAGCCTCTACAACTTTGTAGGGGCTATTGCCTTTTTGGAGAAAATGTATTAAAATAAAGCGGATAAGCTTTCAAGAGGGAGGGATAATAGATGGCAATTAGTCCAATATTACTGAACGGAAGCATACAACAGACCGACAATGTCCTGCACAACCAGGTAAAGCAGGTAGAAAAGGGGATGGTGGATCAGGGCAATATTCAGGTTCAGGAGGAGAAAAAGGAACAGCAAAGGGCAAAACAGGTAGTGCATTCCGATGAGGCACTGTTTAAGGAGGAGCGTTTTGATGCCAAGGAAAAAGGGCATAATGGCTATTCCGGCGATGGGGGAAAACGCAGGAAGAAGCTAAAGAGTGACGGAAAGGTCGTCACAAAGTCCGAGGGAGGCTTCGACATAAAGATATAAACATACTTTTTACGGATAAAGGAATCCCTTAAGCAGCGTGGAATATCGTCTTGTGGCATTGGAAACAGGATTACGTATTGGAAAGGTTTGGTAGCGGATGAATTGGTTAGAGGTAGCGCTGCTCATATTTGGAGCAGGCGCTTTTGCAGGAAGTTTTTTGATTAAGGGAAAAGTTGAGAAAGAGGATGACGGCCAGCAGGTGGATGCAGAGCTGGTCAGAAGTTTTATCGAGAAAGAGATGGAGGATGCCAAGGAGCGTGTCTCGGAGGTTGTGGATGAGACGCTGGAATATGCGGTAGAGAAGACAGAGCGTGCGTCAGAGCGGATTTCGAATGAAAAGATAATGGCGATTAGCGAGTATTCGGAAACCGTGCTTGCCGATATCAATAAATCCCATCAGGAAGTAATGTTTTTGTATGATATGCTCAATGACAAGCATAATAATCTTAAAGAGACAGTAAAGCATGTGGACAAGACTGCGAAGGAGGCTGAGGAGGCAGCCAATGCGGCAGCGATTGCCCTGGCAGCCAAGGCAAAGGAGGATGCCGAGGCTAAAGAAAGGGAAAAATTAGATTCGGTAAATAGAAATAAGACTGCGGAGCATGCATGGGATAAGGAGGCACAGGAAAAGGAATATGCCCGCCGCCAGATGGCAAGGCTGATTCTGCCAATGCAGCAGGATATGCCAATGCACCGCCAGGTTGATATGCGCACCATGGATTTTTTTGCCGATTTTCGCACGGAAAACCGTCCGGATTACCGTCCTGCGGATATGCGTGCGCTTGCGGTTAACCAGGAGCCGGATATGGAGGCAGGTGCGCCTGCTGAGTTAAGCCCGCTGGTTGTGAAAAGTGTGGAAATTGTGCCGGCGGATATTGTTACTTCAAGTGACATGAAGCCCATACCCGAAAATACCAGTATGGAACCCGTCAGTGCGGCCGAACTGCAGACGCTCGGTTCAAGACCGGAGGATATGACGGTTGTTGATGTGAAACCGGCAGATATCAGACCAGTCGAAGTCTATTCTTTTGCGGAACAGGCGCCACACATTGAGAGACCGGTGAAGAAAGAGGTGCAGCCGGCTGTGTTCGAGGACACGGCAAATATCAGGCGGCAGCAGGAGACATTTGTCGGACAGTCGCCTGCCAGTGATTTGAGGGAAAATAATAATGACAGGATACTCCGGCTCCATAAAGAAGGATTTTCGAATGTGGATATTGCAAAGGAGCTCGGGCTGGGTGTCGGCGAGGTGAAGCTTGTGATTAATCTGTTCAAGGGGGCTGTATAGATGAAGTTTAAATATATGATAAGGGGGCTTGGGATTGGTGTCATTATGACTGCGGCGGTCATGGGCGCTTATAACAGACAGGCTGTGGCAGACGCAAGAGTAGCAGTGCTGAAGGAATATGGCATTGGTGAAGAAAGCAGGCTTGTGGATGGGACAGAGACGAGTGAAGAAAACGATGCGTCATCAGTACCTGAGGAAACGACACAGCCGGTTATTGCCAGGAATGAGGAGAAAGAGTCCGAGATTCAGTCCGTGCTGGACGAGGCGATGGAT
This sequence comes from uncultured Lachnospiraceae bacterium, assembly GCA_949066965.1. Taxonomy (GTDB): domain Bacteria; phylum Bacillota; class Clostridia; order Lachnospirales; family Lachnospiraceae; genus COE1. The sequence continues at coordinate 103,971 of CARTDA010000006.1, read as the reverse complement.
AATGAACAGTCAGATGTACCAGAGACCCCGGCAGAGAATACATCAGGTGGGGAAGTGGCGGCTACACAGCCTGCTGGGGAAGGCAATGGGGAGGAAGCACCGTCAGGTACAGCGGCTGTAGTGACACCGGACGGTGAGGAGGGTACTCCGGAAAATGGGATTCAGATAACAATTTCAAGGGGGGACGACTCAGGAACCATATCAAGAAAGCTATACAATGCAGGACTGATTGAGAATGCGGACGAGTATGATGCATTTCTGATGCAGCATGGATATGACAAGAAACTTAGTACGGGTACGAAGAACATTAATGCGTCAGACAGCTGGCAGGAAATCGCAGAAAAGCTTACTACCAAATAATACTGGGAAAAATTGAAAGACCTCTTGCACAGGAGGTCTTTTTGTGTTATATTATTGATGTTGTGGCTGTATTCGGGTATTGCAGCCATGGCAGTAACAGTATAACAGTATTCACGCCTGTCGATTTATGGTCCATGCCATATGCATACAGACACACACGGTGTCTGAACGGTGCACAAAAGTGTGCCGGCAGGATTCGGTAGCCCGTAGAGGTGAAGCAGGCGGAAGCGCGGTAATTCCGCAGAAAATGGAGGAAAAAATGAGCGTTATTTCAATGAAACAGTTGTTGGAGGCAGGTGTTCATTTCGGACATCAGACAAGAAGATGGAACCCCAAGATGGCTCCTTATATCTTCACGGAGAGAAATGGTATTTATATTATCGACTTGCAGAAGTCCGTTGGAAAGGTCGATGAGGCATACAAGGCAGTTGCCGACATTGCGGCACAGGGCGGCACGGTTCTTTTTGTCGGCACAAAGAAGCAGGCGCAGGATGCTGTCCGCACAGAGGCAGAGCGCTGCGGCATGTTCTATGTAAATGAGAGATGGCTGGGTGGCATGCTCACAAACTTCAAGACAATCAGAAGCAGAATTGCAAGGCTCAAAGCAATCGAGACAATGGCAGAGGATGGAACATTTGATGTTCTTCCAAAGAAGGAAGTTATCAAGATTAAGAAGGAATGGGAAAAGCTTGAGAAAAACCTTGGCGGTATCAAGAACATGACAAAGATTCCTGATGCTATTTTTGTAGTAGACCCGAAGAAGGAGAGAATCTGCGTACAGGAAGCGCATACACTTGGCATTCCCCTTATCGGTATCGCTGACACAAACTGCGATCCTGAAGAACTTGATTATGTAATTCCGGGTAATGATGATGCTATCAGGGCGGTTAAGTTAATCGTATCTGCGATGGCTGATGCGGTTATCGAGGCAAATCAGGGCGAAATAATGACAGACGAAGCGCCGGAAGATGCAGTTGCGGAAGAAGCCGTGGCAGAATAATAGATAGGAAATCAGGAGGAATATAAAATGGCTATTACAGCAGCAATGGTAAAAGAGTTGAGAGAAATGACCGGTGCCGGAATGATGGACTGTAAGAAGGCACTGAATGAGACAGATGGAAATATGGATGAAGCTGTTGAATATTTGAGAAAGAACGGACAGGCTAAGGCAGAGAAGAAGGCGGGACGCATCGCGGCAGAAGGTCTCTGCAAGGTTGTGACAGACGGTGACAAGGCAGCGGCAGTAGTGGAGGTGAACTCCGAGACGGACTTTGTTGCAAAGAATGAGCAGTTCCAGGATTATGTTGCGGCAGTTGCAAAGCAGGCGCTCTCGACATCGGCAGCAGATATTGACGCGTTCCTTGCAGAGGCATGGAATGAGGATACTTCAAAGACAGTCAAGGATGCTTTGGTTGAAAAGATTGCCGTAATCGGTGAGAACCTGACAATCAGGAGATTTGAGAAAGTGGTTGCGGAGAACGGCTGTGTCGTGACATATACACATGGCGGCGGAAAGATTGGCGTTATTGTGGAGGCTGAGACATTAGTTGTGAATGATGCGGTGAAAGAGGCGCTTACAAACCTTGCGATGCAGGTTGCAGCACTTTATCCGAAGTATGTTTCCTCAGATGAAGTCTCGGAAGAATACAAGGCGCACGAGAAGGAAATTATTACCGAGCAGATTAAGAACGATCCTAAGATGGCTGGAAAGCCAGACAAGGTTATCGAAGGCGCTGTGAATGGACGCCTCAACAAGGAGCTTAAGGAAGTTTGCCTGCTTGAACAGGTATATGTAAAGGCAGAGGACGGAAAGCAGACTGTTCAGCAGTATATTGATTCGGTCGGCAAGGAAAACGGATCAGACATCAGGATTAAGCGATTTGTCCGTTTTGAGACAGGCGAGGGAATCGAGAAGAAGGTTGACGATTTCGCAGCAGAGGTTGCAGCCCAGGCTGGAATGTAAATCTGTCATCCATAAAAATACCATTGTCATTTTCTGTAAGAGTGGCAATGGTATTTTTTAATGTTTCAAGATAATGGAATCCGCCTTTATGCGGCATAGTCGATATTGGCGCCTTTGTACTGCGCCGCGTCAAGCTGCTTCTGGTTCTTGGTGTATGGATTGTCCTCGTTGGAGTATTTAATCCTGGTGTTGGTGACACCGCCAGACACATAAGTACGCCCGCATTCCGGACAGATGGAGGTATGGATTGTCACGGAAGCATTTAACACTTTGCCGTTTTTCTGCGCTGCCTTTTTGTATGCGTTTGATACGTGTTCCCCTTCGTGTGCACGAACCCGCGCCCCTGCCGCTTCCGGGGAGATATGGGCAGCTGCCTTGAAGGAAACATTGCCCTCGTCGGAGCCGTCCTGATATTTCCTGTTGGCACATGTCTCACACTCGGATGGTGCGGAACGGCGTCCGGCTTTTTTGGTATCGTCCGGGTTTGCGGACTTTTCTTCCGGTTTGTCGAGCGGGTTAACGGTATTGGCGGCGACAGGAGCTGTAGTATTTGTATAGGGAGAGTAGCCGGGGGAATATCCCGGAATATTGCCAATCGTCATAAGAAAGACCTCCTTTGTTCAAATATGGAATATATAAAGTATAACACATAAATACTGGTATGGGAAGCAGTAGTCTCCGGTATCCTGCTGCAAGGTTTCTTAGTGGTTACTGTTCATGAGTTCGCAAAAGTAGTGGCAATCACGCGCCAAATTGATGCCCTTTATCAATTTGTGTGCAAAATTTGTTGCTGTTTATGCCTTCAACAGACAAAATTGTACCAAAATCGAATAGGGCGTGAACAGTAACGCTTAGTGGTTGTTCTTGTCATCCATGGCGAGAGCCTTTTCCTCGTGCTTGATTTCCCAGTGTATCAGGAACGTGAGGATGCTGCGCAGCAGGATAATCACGCCCAGGATGCCAAGCTCCCCCCATTCACGTACGACAACGGTACGCAGGACCTCGCTGCCCATTTTGAATTCGAGTGACAAGGCGATACCCTGTGCAAGCTCCAGTCGAATCTTGGAATCCCGCTTAATCCAGTACCAGAAGCATTTTACTGCCGTGGAGACGAGGATGGCAACGCCGAAAAGCTCCAGGAGTATCGTACAGATTTCGACAATATTAGTAAGTAGCAGTTCCAGAATGTTTATGATTGTGTGCATTTAGAAAACCTCCCGCGTATTTTTGGACAATTCCTTACTAAAAGTATATCACAGCGCTTGCAGAAAATACAGTTGAAAATACATAACAGGAAGCCGAAAGCTGAACTGTTACAATTTTATACTTGCATTCTGCCTTATCTGTGTTATAATTCTATATATGGGGATATAGCTCAGCTGGGAGAGCGATACGTTCGCAACGTATAGGTCACGAGTTCGAGTCTCGCTATCTCCATGATATTCATGAAAAACTCTACCTTATACTTATAGGGGAGAGTTTTTTTTGTTGACATCTGGCTGGAATAATTGTAAACTAATAATAGAAACAAGGTTGACATTTAAAATCGGAGGAAGGATACATGAATATGAAGACGAAAGAAATTACCATGATTGGACTTATGGCGGCATTAACCTGTATAGCGGGACCACTTTCCCTGCCGCTGCCGTTTAGTCCGGTGCCGATTTCCCTCACTAATCTTGCGGTTTACTTCGCTGTATATCTGCTTGGGATGAAGCGCGGAACAATCAGCTATTGTGTGTACCTTTTGCTTGGACTTGTAGGAATGCCTGTATTTTCTGCATTCACAAGTGGACCGGCAAAGATTCTGGGACCGACGGGCGGGTATCTGATTGGATTTGTCTTTATGGCAGTCATCTGCGGCTGGTTTGTCGACAGGTGGAATGGGAAACCTGTGCCAAGCTTTATCGGTATGGTGGCAGGAACAGCAGTGTGCTATGCCTTTGGAACAGCGTGGCTTGCCTTTCAGGCAAAAATGAGCTTTGGCGCCGCGCTTGCGGCCGGCGTGCTCCCATTTCTTTTAGGCGATGCTGTAAAAATTATACTTAGTATTGCGGTGGGCATGCCGGTGCGCGTACGTGTGAGGAAAGCTGCATTCAACTAAATTATTTTTCCTTGATACAGGCCACATTTAAGAGTATACTAGAGATAGAAATTAGGAAATGGGGCTGTCTATGAAGAAAAGAACAACGGATTCTGTTCCGATAAAGGGGAAAGAAGAAAAAAAGACAAGGCTGTTTCAGGCAGCAGGAACGGCAAGGGAGATTAGATGGGATAAGTTGGATAACACTGCCCATCTTTTTCCAGTTATAGCCGGAGAGAGCATGAGTAATGTGTACCGCATCAGCGTAACCCTGGCGGAATTGGTTGACCCCGGACTGTTGCAGAAGGCACTGGATATCGTGCTGCCCAAGTTTGACGGTTTCAATCTCAGGCTCAGACAAGGTGTTTTCTGGTATTATTTTGAGGAAAATGGGAAACCGGCGCCGAAGGTACGGGAGGAGATAACATTTCCATGCAGATATATTTATCCCAATCGGAATAACAGTTATTTGTTCCGGGTCACATACTATAGATACCGTATTAATCTGGAGGTGTTCCATGTGCTGACAGATGGTATGGGTGGGATTAATTTTTTAAAAGAACTGACATATCAGTATCTGCGGCTGGTGCATCCGGAACTGAAAGGGACAAAGGGGGATTCGCTTGCCAGCAGCACATCGTTAAACAGGGAGGACAGCTTCCTGAAAAATTACCGGAAAAGCTCCGAGAAAGGCTATCAGACAAAAAAGGCATATCTTGTGAAAGGCGAGCGGCTGAGTCCCGGTGAGTTCGGGATTATGCACGGCTATATGCAGATACCGGAGTTAAAGGCAGTGTGCCGCCGTTATGGTGCAAGCATCAATGAATACTTAGTGTCAGTATTTGTATGGAGTGTTTATAAGGAGTGTATGCACGGCATGCCGTCCGATAAACCCATAAGGGTTGCTGTTCCTGTCAACCTCCGTCCATATTTCAATTCCATCACGACTAAGAACTTTTTTGTCATGGTGTCAGCTGAGTTTCATCCTGTCAAGGAGGAATACACCTTTGAGGAGGTGCTGGAAATTGTAAAGGACAGTCTGAAACAGCAGATTCATAAGGAAAATCTGGAGCGGCTTTTTTCTTATAACGTTTCCAATGAAAAAATACTGGTGGCGAGGGCTGCACCGCTGCTGATTAAGAATATTGCCATGAGGGTCGTGTATACCCGGTCGGCTCTTGCAAATACCACCACCATTACAAATATAGGGAATATCACGGTGGAGGATGCCTATAAGCCGTATGTGGAAATGTTCCATTCGTGCCTTGCCATGTCCAAGGGACAGCATATAAAGGGCAATATCTGTTCCTATGGGAGTACATTGGTGTTTAGCTTTAGTTATGACCTTTCCGACTCGTCTATACAGCGTGGATTTTTCAGGAAGATTGCAGGGGATGGCGTGTATGTGGAAATTGAAAGCAACGGGGTGAATTATGAGTAAATGCAGACAGTGTAATATAGAAGTGCTTGATGAGACGGAGCGTTGCCCCCTGTGCAACACAGTGCTCGATGAGACAGAAGAGATGGAAAATATGTATCCCGATATCAGGGTAAAAACGAGAAAATTAGTGTTTTTTTCCCGGGTATATCTGTTTCTTGCAGTTGTAATAGAAATTATCCTCATCAATATATGTATGCTTACCGAGGTACAGTCGCTGGTGTACATCATCAGCGGGCTCGTTCTTCTTTTCGGATATATAGTCATCAAATATGCCATACTGGGAACGAGCGGCTATATCGCAAAGACGGTGGTGCTTACGGTAATTGCGGTGATTATGCTGGTGGCAATTGACTTTTTCGTAGGTTATGACGGATGGTCTGTGAATTATGTGCTGCCGTCGGGAATACTGCTGATTGATGTGGGAATACTGGCGCTTATGGTCATAAACCGCAAGAACTGGCAGAGTTACCTGATGCTGCAGATTTTTATGGTTATTTGCAGCGGCGTGGCTGTTGTGATGAATGCATTCCAGATTATTACAGAGCCAATCGTGTCCATAATTGCGCTGAATGTTTCTGTGATTCTGCTGCTTGGAACGGTCATTGTCGGCGGCAGGCGTTCGCGTGTGGAGTTGAAAAGGCGGTTTCATATATAGATAATGATTTGGAGGGCGGGAATTGAAGATACTCATAACAAATGATGATGGGATAGATGCGTCAGGGCTCAGAAAGCTTGCGGAAATAGTGGTAAAATTATCAGACGAGGTTTATGTTGTGGCGCCGTCCGGGCAGAGGAGCGCGGTATCACACAGTATAACCGTCGGAAAGGCACTCCGTGTCAGGCAGGTACCATTTCCGGTTGGCGTAAAGGCTGCGTACAGCTGCAGCGGCATGCCGGCTGACTGCGTGAAGGCGGCGGTGCATGCAATCCTTCAGGAGAGACCGGACGTGGTGATTTCGGGCATCAACAAAGGATACAACATGGGATATGATACGGTGTATTCAGGGACAGTGGCAGCGGCAAGGGAAGCGGTATACCAGGGAATAAAGGGGATAGCGGTTTCGGCAGGGGGAGATGATTATGCGCTTGCCGACTGCTGGCTTGAAAGGATATTGAGAACCCTGATGGACAGGAAGACAGCTTCACACGAGGTTTGGAACATTAACTTTCCGGAGTGCGGACTGGAGGAATGCAGGGGAATTATGGAGACAGTTCCGGCGACATATCCGTATTATAAGGATGCATTTACAATGATGGCCGTCTCCGAAACGGAATGGGAGCTTCTGCCAGACGATGAGAAGTTTGAGCCGGCGGGAGAGCTGACGGATTTCTATGCCACAGGGCACAATTTTATATCCGTCGGGAAGCTGGAATGCGCTGTGCTTAGGAACTGTTAAGAAATAACTTTGTCGTGCCCGGAAACGGCTGGCTGTTCTGAAATCAGATAGGGAAAAGGGCTTCCCCTATCTGATTCAGCTGGCTATAAAAGCTGTATGCCATTTGCCAGGCACTCCGAGACAACATCGTCAGGCCAGAGTGAGGACTGGACTTCACCGATATGTGCCTTCCTGAGAAAGAACATACAGATACGGGACTGGCCGATGCCGCCTCCGATGGTGAATGGAAGAGCCTCGTCAATGACTGCTTTCTGGTAAGGAAGCTTGGCACGTTCGGGGCAGCCGGCTTTTTCCAGCTGCGAGAGCAGGGAGTCTTTATCGACGCGGACGCCCATGCTTGACAGCTCCAGCGCAATGTCCAGAACCGGATAATAGACAACAATGTCCGCGTTTAGCGCCCAGTCATCATAGTCCGGGGCACGGCCGTCATGCGGTTTTCCGTTTTCCAGCTTGTCGCCGATTTTCATAATGCAGACGGCACCCTTTGCCTTTGCTATGTAATATTCGCGTTCTTTTGGCGTGTTGTCAGGGAAAATTTCGGCTAATTCCTCTGTGGTGACAAAGTAAATGTCATTAGGAAGTATTTCATCTATGTAATCGTACTGGATTGCCATGTATTTCTCTGTATTTTGAAGGCATTTGTATACATTCCTGACAGTGTTTTTGAGGGTGTCGAGGGTTCTGTCCTCACGATTGATGATTTTTTCCCAGTCCCACTGGTCTACAAAGACAGAGTGGATGTTGTCCGTGTCCTCATCGCGCCTGATTGCATTCATGTCCGTGTAAATGCCTTCGCCGATTGTAAAACCATACTTTTTCAGGGCATATCGCTTCCATTTGGCAAGCGACTGGACAACCTCCGCGATGCGCCCGTCCTGTTCCCTGATATCAAAACTGACAGGGCGCTCCACGCCGTTTAAGTTGTCATTTAAGCCCGACAGCGGGTCGACGAAAAGTGGTGCGGACACGCGTGCAAGATTCAGGTGCTGTGATATCTGGTTCTGGAAAAAGTCCTTTACTGTTTTGATGGCAATCTGCGTATCGTGCAGATTTAGCGCCGAATGATAATCCTTTGGAATGGTCAGGTTTTTCATTGCTGCATCTCCTTTTTCATTTTAAGTTTCCTACCGATATAGTATCGCACTTTATCCTGCGGAATTCAATCTCAAATACAAAAAATAATTAAATTTTGCCTGTTACGAAAAGTAATGTATTTTTGTTGCACTTGATTAATAGGATATGATATAATTTCGTCGACATAGTTGTTTTGGAGCGTATGGAAACGTTTCAGGCATAGTGACGATAAATAATAAGAGGGTACGGAATGAGAAAAAAGGTATTGATAATTGATGATGCGGAATTTAACCGTGAAATGCTCGCGGAGATTCTCAAGGAGGAATATCCGGTTCTTCTGGCGGAGGATGGAAAGCGGGGAATCGAGATGATTGAGCAGCATGCGCATGAAATCTGCGTGGTGCTGCTTGACCTGATTATGCCGGTTATGGATGGCTATGCGGTCATGAAGCTGATGGAACAGAAAGGGTATCTTAAGCAGATACCGGTGCTGGTTATCAGCGGGGAGCAGGCAGTGGATGTGGAACGCAGATGTTTTGATTATGGGGTGACGGACTTTATCAAGAAACCGTTCGACAACTCACTTGTCATGAAGCGCGTGAAAAATGTGGCAGACCTGTTTGCATACAGGAACTGCCTGGAAGAGCAGGTCGCATCGCAGACCAGGACGCTGAAACGCCAGTATGACATGATATGCAGGCAGGCGGAGGAGCTCATAAAGCGCAATGAAAAGATAACGGATATCCTTGCGGAGGTTGTGGAGAGCAGGAATCTGGAGAGCGGGGAGCATGTAAAGCGGGTGAAATCCTATACACAGATTCTGGCGAGGGAAGTGATGGAGCGCTATCCGGAATACCACCTTACGGACGAGGAGGTGCGCATCATAGAATCTGCGAGTGCGGTGCATGACATAGGAAAGATTGCAATACCGGACAATATCCTGCTAAAGCCCGGAAAGCTGACGGATGAGGAATTTGAGTGCATGAAGTCCCATACTGTCAGGGGATGTGAGGTGCTGGACCATATCAATGAGGTGTGGGATGACAATTATAAGGCTTATGCAAGCGAGATATGCAGGCATCACCACGAGCGTTTTGACGGCAGGGGATATCCTGATAAGCTTGTCGGGGACGATATTCCGATAGCGGCGCAGATTGTCTCAGTTGCGGATGTATATGACGCGCTGATTAGTGAACGGTGTTATAAAAAGGCATTTACAAAGGAGCAGGCGTTTAACATGATAATAAACGGTGAGTGCGGAAAATTTTCGCCGAAGCTTATGGAATGCCTGAAAAGTGCAAAGGAAGAGATGGAAAACGTTGTGCGGTAGTATTTGAATCGGGCATTGGAAGGTATGAGATGTCCGATTCAAAAAAAGACTTGACATTTACCGTACAGGGGTATAGTATATAAAGTGCCGATGGAAAAGGAGAAAGTATACGCCAAAGGAGGTAAGGAGGTTTCGTATGGGAAAAGAATTGAATACAGAAGTTGAGAAGGAGAACATGGGGGGTGAAAACCATGTGCACGAGACAAAGGAGCGTTCGGAAAAAGAATATAAGGATATGATAAACCGGCTCAGCCGCATTGAAGGGCAGATACGTGGCATCAAGGGAATGGTGGAAAAGAATGTGTATTGTACGGATATTCTGGTACAGGTTGCGGCAGTAAATGCGGCGCTCAATAGTTTTAACAGGGTGCTCCTGGCAAACCACATCAAGACATGCGTGACACAGGATATTAAGGACGGCAAGGAGGAGACGGTGGATGAACTTGTCAATACACTGAAAAAGCTGATGAAGTGACAGAAGTTTGAAAATTGGGGACATAATAGGAATAAAAAGGAGAAGATGGGATGGAGCAGTACACAGTAACGGGGATGAGCTGTGCCGCCTGCAGCGCAAGGGTGGAAAAAGCAGTTTCAAAAGTATCAGGTGTCAGTGCGTGTTCGGTCAGCCTTCTTACAAATTCCATGGGAGTAGAAGGAAGCGCTGACCCGCAGGAGATTATCAGGGCAGTTGTGGAAGCAGGCTACGGGGCTGCGCGCAAAGGCGCTGAAAATGCAAAGGGCAGTGCGCACGCGGAGCAGGAGGAAATGCTAAAAGACAGGGAGACACCAGCTTTAAAGCGCAGGCTGTTATACTCGGCTGGTTTTCTTGTTGTCCTGATGTACTTTTCGATGGGACATATGATGTGGAATTTTCCGGTGCCCTCTGTGCTGGAAAACAATCATGTCGCGATGGGGCTGATACAGCTGCTGCTCACTGTGGCAGTCATGGTCATTAACCAGAAATTTTTTATCAGCGGCTTTAAGAGCCTCTGGCATAGGGCACCCAACATGGATACCCTTGTGGCGCTTGGCTCGACAGCGGCATTTGTCTACAGCGCTTATGCGCTTTTTGCCATGACAGATGCACAGCTGCGGGGTGACGGGATGGCAGTCATGGAATATATGCATGAGTTTTATTTTGAGTCGGCGGCGATGATACTGACACTGATTACGGTCGGAAAAATGCTGGAGGCGCACTCAAAGGGAAGGACGACGGACGCGCTGAAGGGGCTGATGAAAATATCCCCAAAGACGGCAGTACTGGTGCGTGGTGACAGCGAGGAAGAGGTTCCCATAGAAGAGGTGTCGGTGGGGGACGTGTTTGTGGTGAGACCAGGGCAGAGCATTCCGGTGGACGGCATCGTCCTGGAAGGCACAAGCGCTGTAAATGAGGCGGCGCTTACCGGCGAGAGCATTCCGGTGGATAAACAGGCAGGGGACAGGGTTTCGGCGGCAACGGTCAACCAGTCAGGCTTTGTAAAATGCAGGGCCGTGCGGGTAGGCGAAGATACGACATTATCACAGATTATCCGGATGGTGAGTGATGCAGCAGCCACAAAGGCGCCGATTGCGAAGGTGGCAGATAGGGTATCAGGGGTGTTTGTCCCGGCAGTCATCGCGATTGCGTTTGTCACGATACTCGTATGGCTGGCAGCCGGACAGACAGTGGGTTTTGCCCTTGCAAGGGGAATTTCCGTGCTTGTCATCAGCTGTCCCTGTGCCCTGGGGCTTGCCACTCCGGTGGCGATTATGGTTGGAAACGGCATGGGGGCAAAGAACGGCATCATGTTCAAGACCGCAGTGTCGCTCGAGGAGGCAGGAAAGGTTTCGATTGTGGCACTGGACAAAACAGGAACCATCACAAGCGGCGCGCCGGAGGTGACAGACATCATACCGGCGAAAGGCGTGTCCGTGGACGAACTGGTCGCCATGGCGTACACGCTGGAGCAGAAAAGCGAGCACCCGCTTGCGCGCGCCGTGAACGAGTACGCAAAAGGTTATTTTTCGGATAAGGCATACAAATTACCGGACGTGAAGGATTTCAAGGCGCTTCCTGGAAATGGGCTGACAGCGGTGGCAGACGGCAGGCAGCTCTACGGCGGAAATGCGAAATTTATCGGGGAGAGAATGGAAATTTCACAGGAGTTCCTGCAAAAATCGGAAGAACTATCCGGGGAGGGAAAGACACCGCTGTTTTTTGCAAGTGACACGCTTGTCGGGATGATTGCCGTGGCAGATGTCATCAAGGAGGACAGCAGGCAGGCGGTCGAGGAACTAAAGAATATGGGAATCCACGTTGTGATGCTGACGGGCGACAATGAGCGCACTGCAAACGCAATCGGCAGGCAGGCGGGCGTGGACGAGGTGATAGCAGGCGTCCTTCCTGACGGAAAGGAAAGCGTCATACGGAGCCTGATGGAAAAAGGGAAGACTGCGATGGTAGGTGACGGCATCAATGATGCGCCGGCGCTGACAAGGGCTGACATTGGCATTGCAATCGGCGCGGGGACGGATATCGCGATTGACGCCGCAGATGTGGTGCTGATGAAAAGCCGCCTCAAGGATGTGCCGGCGGCGATTCGCTTAAGCCGGCGGACACTGACAAATATCCATGAAAATCTTTTCTGGGCGTTTTTCTATAATGTTATAGGAATCCCGCTGGCGGCAGGCGTGTGGATTGAGCTGCTCGGGTGGCAGCTCAACCCCATGTTTGGCGCCGCGGCGATGAGCCTTTCGAGCTTCTGTGTGGTGACGAACGCACTGCGGCTGAATCTGGCTGACATATACAGCACGCGGCATGACCGGAAAGCAACAGCAGGCATGCGGGCACAGGCTGTAAATGATAAAAAAATAAGTAAAGGAGAAAGCAAAATGACAAAGACATTGAAAATCGAGGGAATGATGTGCGGACACTGCGAGGCAAGGGTAAAGAAATGCCTTGAGGCTTTGGAACAGGTGACGGAGGCGGTCGTAAGCCATGAGGCAGGAAACGCGGTAGTCACACTGAATGCGCAGGTCGACGACGAGGTTCTGAAAAACATAGTTGAGGAACAGGACTATAAAGTGGTTTCTGTAGAATAATTTTTAAAGCGGGCGGGAGAATTCCTGCCCGCTTTTGCGCATATGGGCAAAGAAACGCATGAGCCGACTGACAAATACATAGTCTTTAGGCATTATAGTGAAAAAGTAAATTTATAGTTTGTGAAATTTTACCTGAAAAAAATAAATTTAGTCTGAAATAAATTACCATTTTCTATTGAAAAATGTAAAAAAAAGTTTATAATATTAGGTGTTAATATATAGGTGAAAAGCCTGTATATTTTGATTTACTATTTTTTTAGCAATACAGCGGCAGGAGAGGTTATATTTTTTGCTGACCTGCGGCTCACTGGATAGTATTTCAAAATTTGCTAAGGAATAGTTTAGGGGTAATGATTTCAGGTTTGCTATTAAGGAAGGGAGGTGAAGGATTGGGCAGAATGGGTGCACTATTATTTGGAACGGTATGTATTGGGCTGGCAGGCAGTCTGCTGGTTGCATGCAATGGCAGCCGGGAAGTGGATGAAAATTCTGTTCATGAGCTAATGCCGCAATTTTCTGAGAGCGAGGACGCCACCGAGGAAGGAAAGAAGGAACTGGAGCTAATCGCTTTGGCAGAGAATCAGGAAGAGGCTGAAAGGATAGCGGAGCTCTACGGAATAGAGTTATCATCATTTTCGGAAGGTGTGGCAGTGTTTACGACAGACAAGGCTCTTGAGGAGCTAAAGGAACTGGAAGACATCAATGGGTATCCGACACTGACAGTAAACACAAATTCCCATCAGTTGAAAGAATTTACAATTGAGACTGATATTGGCAAGTAATGGTGTTGGAACAATGTAGGAACTGAGTAAAAAGGAGAAAGTATCAATGAAACTGAAAAAAGCAAGGATTTTTTCTGCCGTGCTGGCGGCATCAATGCTTCTGAATTCGACAGGAATGACAGTTCTGGCAGAATCGAATAACGAAGGCATTGAGGCTGGGCTTGAGACAGAGACAAGTGCAGACGAGCCGGCAGATAATGACAGTGAGCCTGAGGAGGGAGCGGCAGAATCAGACGCAGCAAATGTGGCACAGACTGTTGTGGAGACAGAAGAAGCGGCTGTAGAAAGCTCTGCCGTGACAGAGGAACAGCCGACCACCGAAGCAGCAGAGACAGAGGAACAGCCGGCAACTGAGACGACAGCTGTTGAGGAATCTTCAACAGAGGCTGGAACAGCAGAGACATCCTCTCCGGCTGAGACAGAGGAGAGTACCTCGTCAGAGAGTGAACCAGCGACAGAAGGAACGACAGCAGAGGAGATAACGACAGAGGAAGAGACAACGACGGAAGAAGAGACGACTACGGAGGAAGAGACAACAACAGAGGAAGAGACAACGACGGAAGAAGAGACAGAGGAACTGTTTCCGGGACTTCCGGAAAGCTATAAGCTCTCAGCCCGGCAGTTAGAAGATAAATTAGTGCTTGCAGACTATGCGGATGAGATTGTGGCGCTTGCGGACGACGACGGAAATTCGGATGCGTATGCAAAGGGTGAGGTAATATACATAGCAGACAGCCTTGAGGAAGCCGAGGCTGTTGCAGAGGGCTTTGGCGGAGAGTTAAAAAGCTTTGGAGAGGGCGTTGCCGTAATCAGGCTTGGAGAAAAACGCACAGTAGGGCAGGCAGTGAAGGCAGCATCAAGCAGAGCTTATAACTTGCCGGCTGTATGGCCAAATTACTACTATAGGCTCTTTGAGGAATATAATGATCCGGCATTGCAGGAGTACAGTGATTATTACCAGTGGGCACACGAGTATGTAGGTGATATGTATGTGTGGGATGAAGGCTATAAAGGAGCCGGAGTCAAGATTGGTATTATTGATACTGGTGTACGGAGCACACATGAAGACCTGGCAGACAACGTAAAACAGAATGTTTCAATGGTGACTTCCAGCGCAACAGCGACGACATCGGATCCGGCTGAACATGGTACGCATGTTGCTGGTATCGCTGCAGCGGTCGACAACAATGGAAAGGGAGGAGCCGGTATCGCTCCTGATGCGCAGATTTATGCTTACAGTGTCATGGATGCTGACGGATATATGATGGATGAGTACATCTTAAGGGCTATCCTGAAGGCGAAAGCAGACGGTGTGGATGTTGTCAACATGAGTCTGGGAAGCGGATATTACAGCAAGCTCGAGGAAGACACGATAAAGAGCGCATACGAGAGTGGTGTTGCGATATTTGCGGCTGCCGGAAATGAATCGACAAACGGATATGAATATCCGGCATCATATAACAATGTATGTTCTGTAGCCGCACTGAATCCGGACGGAAGCAAGGCAGGCTTTACAAACTATGGCAACAAGGTTGACCTGGCATTCCCTGGCGTAGACATTTTCTCTACAGTCAGCAACTCTGACCAGTCCTATACATTTATGGATGGTACAAGTATGGCTTGTCCGGTTGCGGTAGGTACGGCAGCAGTTATTTTATCCGGTGCTGATAAGGTGTCAGCCCTTAAGGGAAAGAGTGGGAAGGCAAAAGTGGATGCATTGTTCTCTGTTATGCAGAAGAATGTAATCAAGGCATCTTCCCCGCAGGTAGGTTCCGGTACGACATATTTACCGAAGGTATTTAATATTAAAGTGCAGGCTGCGGATGCGGTTCCTGCAACACCGGAGATCGTAGACAACAATACTACTACATTTACAGAAGAGTGGGTAGAAATTCCTGTTACATGCAGTGCTCGCAATGTACAGTTATATTATTCCATAAACGGCAAAAAGCCTGCCTATAAAAATGGTATTGTAACAAATGGCCAGCTGCTTTCGGGTGGTAAGGCAGTAGTAGGCGGTGCAAAGCAGGTTACGTTGAACGTGATTGCTGTGAACCGCATAACAGGAAAAGCAAGCAAGGTGGCTTCAAAGAAATATAAGTTTGAGCCGGCTCCGCGTGAAGTAATCATCTCCTCTGCGGATTCTGTGAACCAGATCGCGGCTGGAAAGAACCTTGCATTAACTGCAACAGTAGTGCCTTCCTATGCGAAATTTGGGACTGGAAACAAGGTTGAATGGAGTGTGGTAAGTGGTAACGGCGTTACAGTAAAGAACGGCAAGGTGGCTGTAGCAAAGGGCACACCAGCAGGCGAATGTGTTATCCAGGCAAAGGCAGGAGAGGTAACAAGTAAGGTCACAATTAAGATTCTTGATGCGGTTAAGATAACAAAGGTTAAGTTTGGTACTTCTAAGTTTACAATCTGTACAGATGATTCCGTGAACCTTGCAGGAGAAAACAATAGTAATATTACAGTAGAGGGCGGAAGCATTACAGATGTTGTATGGAGCAGCAACAATAAGAATGTGGCAACGGTAGATTCGAACGGAAACGTAACTGCATGGAGACCCGGTAAAGCCACTATCAAGGCAACTGCAAATGACGGAAGCAAAAAGGCAGCAAGCTGTACCGTTACTGTCAGACAGCTGGCAGATAAGATTGTATTGAATGGACCTGACAAGATTGCGGTAGGTAAGAGCGCAACGATTAAGGCAACGATATCACCATCAAATGTATCAAGCAAGAAGTTGCTGTGGGATGTTAAGCCGGTAGGTTCTGCAAGCGGTACTGTAACTGTCAGTACAAGCGGAAAAGTATCTGTCAAGGCTGGTGCAAGCGGAAAGTTTGAAGTAACAGCGACAGAGAAGGATGTTCCGGAGGAAAAAGCCAAGACGGCAAGTATCCAGTTTGAGGTAACGCCAAATCCGATTACCAAGATTGAATTACCGAAAACAGCAAGTCTGTTTTCGACATCCGGCTACTATGATGCACCAAGCTATATGAAGCTTGAAACAAAGGTAACAGGCGGCGACAGTAAGTCTGTGGAATACACAAGCAGTGCGCCGGGAGTCGTATCAGTAGATTCTGAGGGCTGGATTTATGCACGCGCAAACGGAAAGGCGACAATCACATGTGCAGCAACAGACGGAAGCAACAAAAAGGCAAAATGTAATGTCGTAGTAAGCGTTCCTATGTCAAGGGTTACCATTGTACCGAAGAACGCCAATGAAGGCATTGTATCCGTTGGCTCAAAGATTACACTTTCAGCAAAGGTCAGCAATAATTTTGGAAAGGCTGCAAACCAGAAGGTGAAATGGCGTGTAATGGAAGGCAGCAGCCAGAATTACATTAAGGTCAATGAAAATACAGGTGTGGTTGAAGGAATTGCATCAGATGCCCTCACGACAGGACAGCTTCCTCGGGCTTATGTCATAGCGGAAGCGCAGGACGGAAGCGGTGTAGGTGCAGTCTATGGAGTCTATGTACTTCCAAAGGTTACGAAGTTTAGCGCAAATCAGATTGACGTGGTGGATTTCCAGCCTTATGTTGAATATGAGGGCGACGGCAGACTGCGCCCGGCACTCTCATATAATGTTGAGATAAGCGGTGGAAAAGACATTGGTTACCAGAACAACCCGGATACAGGAACATTTTGGCTTGTTCCGAAATGGACAACAACGAATCGTACTTCTGCGGACATAATTGCGGCTGGTGGTATGGTTTTGCCGAATGAAGTGCAAAAGGTTAAGGTCACAGTAACGCTGAAGGATGGTTCAAACAAAAAACAGACAGTAAACGTTGAATATGTGGCAACAAAGGATGGAAAAATCTATGGAGTCAAGTCACATAATACGAAAGACTCAAAAACGGTTTATTCTTTAGATGTTCAATAAATGAACACAGCCGTTTATCAATTTGGCTGAATCTGAAAAACTGGTTAATAAGTGAATACTTATTAACCAGTTTTTTAACATGCACCATATACATCTTTCAGACAATAAAAAATTGATGAGATTATCTTTTGCATTCAATAATATTTTGAGTCATACGAATAGCTTTACAGAATCGCACGAATAATATATAATAATAGTGCGAAGGAGATGATTGGATGTCTATAACAGCAACAGAATTAAAACAGAATTTGGGAAAATATCTATTGCTTTCAGCTAAAGAGGATATTTTGATTACAAAAAATGGTAAAATAATTGCCAAACTGACGAATCCTAACCAAAACAGGGTGGATACGGCGAAATCTCTATTTGGGATGTTACCTGAAGACGCCAGTCTGGAAGATGCGAAAGCGGAAAGGCTGAATACTAAGTAATGAGAATACTTGTAGACACAAACATAATAATTGATGCGTTGACAGGAAGGGAACCTTTCAGGGAATCAGCAGAGCAAATATTTCTGCTGGCTGCAAATCAAATAGAAGATATGTATATTACAGCCAGCTCAGCTACAGATATTTATTATCTGGTAAGGAAGCACTTGCACAATACAGAACAGTCTAAAAATACGATGTCAAAGCTTTATCAACTGTTCGGTATATTAGATGTTACAGCAAAAGACTGCCAGGATGCATTGGTGTCAGACATGAAAGACTATGAAGATGCAGTAATTTCCTGCTGTGCGAAACGCAACCAAATGGACAATATTGTAACAAGGAATATCAGGGACTATGAGAAATCCAAGGTTAAGGCATTATTGCCAGATGAATTGATTAAATTGGTATCACAAAATGAGGAATGATAAGAAAAATAATGCGATTAAGACAAAATTGATAATATGACTGGAGGCGTCTGTGTTTACAATGGAAGCAAAATATAACATGACTCAGGAACAAAATATTTTTCTGGCAAAGCGGAACATAGTAGATTATATATGGAAAAGCGCCAACCTTGAAGGAATTGGGGTAACATATCCGGATACACAGGCAATCTATAATGGAATGTCGGTATCTGGATATACAATAGAAGATATTAATGCAGTAAATGACTTAAAACATGCATGGCAGTTTTTGCTTGAAAATATTAACGAAGAGATTAATATAAGATTTATTAAGAACGTTCATATGCTGCTGGGAAAATTTACGATAATAAATGCGGGGGCATTTCGGCGCGATGAGGTAAGAATAGGGGGAACGGACTGGATACCTGAACTGCCAGATGAGAAAAAAGCTGGCTGTGATATAATTGAGATCGTAAAAAGCAAAACGTCTTCGTTGGATAAGGCACTGGACATGGTGTTATATTTAATGAGGGCACAGTTATTTTATGACGGAAATAAGAGAATCGCAATGCTTATAGGAAATAAGATAATGATTGAAAACGGACAGGGAATTATATCGGTCGTACAAAGGGATATAAAAAATTTTTATGAATTGCTGGTATCCTATTATGAGACTGGTAATAAATCCGAAATCAAACAGTTTTTGTATGATAATTGCATTGATGGAATGAAATTTAGTGAATAACGAATAAAATATTATCAGCAGAATACATTGACAAATTGATGCGAAAAACGGTAAAATTATAAATAGGGTGTGTATATTTTGCATAAACATCCGCCAGATGGCTTTGGATGTGATAAAGGAGCTGATACATAGATGTATAGCAAAAACACGATATTGTTAGTTGATGATGAGGAAGTGATTAAAAGAAGGCTCAGAGATGTAATTACGGATGACTATGAGGTCCTTGAGGCTTCAAACGGGCAGGAGGCATTGGATGTCCTGGCGGCAAATGTTGACAAGGTGGCAGTGATTGTGCTCGACCTTATCATGCCAGTCATGGACGGCTTCCGGTTTATGGAGGAGTTTGGAAAACACCGGGAATATGACAATATTCCGGTGATTGTGGCGACCTCAAATGATGACTGGCATTCCGAGCAGAAGTGCCTTGAGGCGGGTGTGTGGGATTTTGTCATGAAGCCTTACAATCCGGTGCTTCTGCAGTTCCGTATTAAAAATGCCATTGACAAGAGCCGTATGATTATGGCAGAGCGGGATGCGGTGACCGGGTTATACACGAAATTTAAATTTTACCGCGAGGTGCGGACGCTGCTGGCGGACGAACCGGACGAAACATTTGCGTTTGCGCGGTTTGACATTGACCGTTTTAAAATGATAAACAATTTCTACGGGATAAAGGAAGGGGACAAGGTGCTGCAAAGCATTGCCTCTGAGCTGCGCAGGGTCTCAACCGTGTTTGAAAAATTTGTGTATGGGCGGTTGGAAAATGATATCTTTGCAGTATGCATGCCATATAAGGAAGAAAATTTTGAACTGTTGATAAATGCGCTTCAGATAAACATGAAGAAAGTAAATAAGGATTATAACATCAAGGTTTCCTGCGGTGTGTATGTCATAAATGACTATGATATGGATGTGTCAGAAATGTATGACAGGGCTTTTCTGGCGGCAAAGAGCTGCAAGGGAAAATTTGACAAAAATATTGCCTATTATAACGAAAGCATGATAGATGACATGCGCCAGGAGCAGTTTATCATCAATGAAGTCAACAGGGCGATTGATGAGGAACAGTTTGAGGTGTATCTGCAGCCAAAGATAAACCTTGTGACGGACCGTTCCTACGGTGCGGAAGCGCTGGTGCGCTGGAATCACCCGGATAAAGGGATGATATCCCCGGGAGAATTTATTCCGGTGTATGAGAGGAACGGGATTATCGGAAGGCTGGACCAGTATATGTGGCGCCATGTCTGCATCCTTTTGCGCAGATGGCTGGATGAGGGAAAGAAACCGAATCCGATTTCCGTGAATGTTTCAAGGGTCAATATCTATAACCCGCACCTGGTCAAAATTTTCAAGAAACTGATTACGGAATACCAGATACCCGCGGAGCTCCTCAATCTGGAGCTGACAGAGAGTGCATTCATGGAAGACCAGGACCTGATTATGAAAACCATGAGCAACCTGCATCAGCTGGGATTCAAGATTATGATGGATGATTTCGGCAGCGGCTATTCGTCGCTGAATGTCCTGAAGGATATGGAAGTGGACTATCTGAAGGTGGACATGAAATTTTTGCAGGATCAGGAATTTAACGGAAAGGGCGAAAAGGTGCTGACGTCGGTCATCCGCATGGCAAAGTGGCTGCACCTCCCGTCGATTGTGGAGGGCGTGGAAACACCGGAACAGGTTGATTTTCTGAAATGCATAGGCTGTGAGTATGCACAGGGGTTTTATTACGCGAAGCCAATGCCCATTTCCGATTACGAGAAGTTTATTGCCAGGGAAGAGGAAATGGGGGCAAAGTGCAGCACGGACGAGAACATGACAATCGTCAATGAGCTGTGGAATACCCGGTCGAGTGTCAGCAGGCTTTTTGATATGATGGAGATGCCGATTGCCGTATACGAGTACCGGAATGAAAAGCTTGAGTTGCTCAGAACCAACACGAAGTATGAGAGTGATATTGTATTTGACATTGGCGTAAACGAGGATGAGCATAACAGAAGGGTGCTGGCGGAAAGGGAACTCCTCGGCGAAGCGTTTGCCAAAATCGTGAGGGGAGACTTCTGTGGACCGATGGAGTATGAACTGACAGAGGACATATGGTACCGCCTGACAGTGAAGGTAATCGGGAAACGCGCCGACACGATGATTATGATGGTGACATTTTACGAGATAAGCCAGTATAAGTGATGGGACTATTTTAGGGCGCAACAGTTGTGGTTGCGCCTGTTTATGCGCAGACCCTTGCAGATGAAATATGCCGCTAAGGCGGCGCATGGGTCGCATGGCGAGTAGGGGAAGATGTCTCTTCCCTGCTTGAGTGCATGTGGGCGTCTAAAGGAGATATGTCAGCAGGGAGAAGGACATTCCTGCTGGAAAGGTGGATATGGATGCAGAAGGACATGGATAATAAAACAGACATTAGGAGTATATTACAAAAAGTACAGGATGGCATTATGACGGCAGCTGAGGCGGAACAGTATCTGCGCCCATTTCCATATGGACAAAGGGGTTATGAAGAAATGGGATTTGCAAAGCTTGACACGCAGAGGGAACTTCGTTCCGGATTTCCGGAGGTTATTTTTTGTGCGGGAAAACCGGATGAATACCTGGTTTCTATCTATTGTAAAATGTATGAGCAGAATGGGGAAGTGTTTGGAACAAGGGCAAGTGCGCAACAGTACGAGCTTGTGAGGAGGGTGCTTGCACAGGTACAGTATGACAGTGTGTCGCGGATTTTGAAGATAGAGGACAATGCGGCACAAAAGGCAGCGAACCGGGTCGGAAAGATTGCGGTCTGCACGGCGGGAACAGCGGATATTCCCGTGGCGGAGGAGGCAGCGCAGACGGCGGAATACTTCGGTGCACATGTGGAGCGTATCTATGACGTGGGGGTGAGCGGTCTGCACAGGCTGCTTGCAAATACGCAGACAATACAGGAGGCAAACTGCGTGGTGGCAGTGGCGGGCATGGAGGGCGCGCTGGCAAGCGTGATAGGCGGGCTTGTCAGCAACCCGGTCATCGCAGTCCCGACGTCCGTGGGCTATGGCGCGAACCTTCATGGATTGTCTGCGCTCCTGACAATGATTAACTCCTGCGCGAACGGGATTGCGGTAGTCAATATTGACAATGGCTATGGCGCAGGATATATGGCGACACAGATTAACAGGCTTGCAGTCTGAAAATAGGGATGGCAGGAATGGAGGATTGTTATGAAAAAAGTATTGTATTTGGAGTGCTATGCAGGGATTAGCGGTGACATGACTGTCGCGGCGCTGCTGGACCTGGGTGTGGACAGGAATTTGCTTAATGAAGCGGTGGACAGTATCCGGCCGCTTGTTCCGGGATTTGAGACTGCGATAAAAAGAGTGCAGAAAGCCGGGATTGATGCCTGTGATTTTGATGTAGTGCTCGACAAGGCGCATGAAAATCATGACCATGATATGTCATATCTTCATGGGCATACGCAAGGTCATCATCATGGTCATGCAGAGGATGACGGTGTTCATAACCATGATCATGCGCATCACGAACACCATCACCATGCGCACAGGGGAATGGCTGAGATAACAGAAATTTTAAATCGGGCAAAGCTTACGGATGGGGCAAGGAAGCTGGCGTTTCGCATCTTTGGGATACTTGCTGACGCAGAGTCAAAGGCACATAATAAACCTGTCAGTGAAGTGCATTTTCATGAGGTCGGCGCAGTGGATTCGATTGTTGACATTCTGTCTGCTGCCGTATGCATGGATGCAGTCAGGGAAAAATACCAGATAACGGATGTCGTGGTATCGGAATTGTATGAGGGACATGGCAGTGTGCGCTGCCAGCATGGCATTCTTCCGGTTCCGGTTCCTGCAACGGCAAATATTGTGGAAGCATATGGACTCCCCATGCACTTTATGGAGCAGCAGGGCGAGTTTGTGACACCGACAGGGGCTGCAATCGCTGCGGCTGCCAGGACAAGGGACAGCCTGCCGCAGAAATTTAAGGTTGCTGCACTGGGCATTGGCGCCGGAAAGCGGAATTATGAGAAGGCAAGCCTGTTAAGAGCCATGGTTCTTGAGGAGCTGTCGCAGGAAAAGGATGTCATATACAAACTGGAATCCAACATTGACGACTGTTCAGGCGAGGCATTTGGCTATCTGACGGAACGGCTTTTTGATGCCGGGGCAAGGGATGTGTTTTACACGCCTGTCTACATGAAAAAGAACCGGCCGGCATACCAGCTGAATGTCATTTGTGACAAGGAGAACATTTCTGCACTTGAACGAATTATCTTTGATGAGACGACCACAATAGGCATCAGGCGTGTGGAGATGGAGCGCACGGTGTTAAGCAGGGAAAAACGTGTGGCGGCTACCAGCCTGGGAAAGCTTGAAGTGAAGGCGTGCGGCGGACGGACTTATCCCGAATATGATTGTCTGGCGGCAGTCTGCAAGGAGAACGGCATTCCGTATCTTGAGGCATACAACAGGGTGTTTGCAGAGCTAAACCATGGAAGGCAGCCCAATAAGAAAATAACAACCGTTGTTTTTGACCTGGATGGCACACTCCTGGATACGCTGGAAGACTTAAAGGAGGCCGTCAACCATGCAATGGATTTTTGCGGAATGCCAAGGCGCACATTGGACGAGGTGAGGCGTTTTGTGGGAAATGGTGTGAAAAAGCTTATGGTACGCGCGGTGCCTTATGGGGAAAACAATCCGGATTTTGACAGGGCGTTTGACGCGTTCAAGCAGTATTATGGGGAACACTGCAATGATGCGACAAGGGCATATGACGGAATACCGGAACTTCTGGATGTGCTCAAAAACAGCGGCTACACGCTTGCCATTGTGTCCAACAAAATTGATTCGGCAGTACAGGACTTGACAAACAAATATTTTCCGCAGGTAGATGTCGCAATCGGAGACAGGGAGCATTTGCAGCGAAAGCCCTATCCGGACAGCGTGAACCTTGCCCTGAAGGAGCTGGGGAAGACAAGGGAGGAGACAGTCTATGTCGGGGATTCGGACGTGGACCTTGCAACGGCAAAAAACGCGGGTCTTCCATGTATCAGTGTGCTCTGGGGTTTCCGTGACAGGGAATTCCTCGTGGAACATGGGGCGGAAACGTTTGTGGAGAAGCCGGTGGAAATCATGAAAGTCCTAAAAGAGATGAATCTGTAAATAGAAGGTCGGACAAATGAAACTGTATGATAAAAATAAAATAGACTGGAACAATATTCTCTTTGACAACAGGGCGTTACTCCTGCTGCTTGTGCCGATTGTCGTGGAGCAGCTGCTGAATTCCTTTATGGGGATGGTTGATACCACGATGGTATCGACAGTCGGGAGCGAAGCCATTTCTGCGGTATCACTGGTGGATTCCTTCAACAACCTGATCATCCAGGTGTTTTCTGCCATGGCGGCAGGCGCGGCAATCATCTGTTCACAGTATCTGGGAAGCGGTGATACAAGACAGTCCAACAAGGCGGCAAGGCAGGTTGTACTCACAGTCACCGTGATTTCAGTGGGCGTTATGCTGATATGCCTGATAGGGCGGGAAAGGCTGCTCCGGCTGATATTCGGGGAAGTCGAGGAACAGGTAATGAGCGGGTGCCTTGTGTATTTTCTGATTACCGTGATTTCCTATCCGTTTCTGGCGCTTTTCAGCGTGGGTGCCGCGTTTTTCCGGGCGGGAGGAAATTCCCGGTTTCCCATGAAGGTGTCCGTTATCTCCAATGTTCTCAACATCGCGGGAAATGCCATATTTATCTATGGATTTCAATGGAGTGTGGCGGGGGCTGCGCTTGCGACGCTGACATCAAGGGTATTTTGCACGGCTGTGATATTCTGTTATCTCAGGAAACCGCGTCAGGTCATCGTGGTCAGGGATTATTTCCGGATCAGGCCGGATATGCCGCTGATATGGAAAATAATGGCAATAGGCATTCCGTCCGGTATCGAGAATGGCATGTTTCAGTTCGGGAAGCTTGCGATACAGTCGACGGTCTCGACAATGGGAACAGTGGCGATAGCGGCACAGGCGATGGCGAACATACTGGAAACCCTGAACGGTGTTTTTGGCATCGGCATCGGAATTGGACTGATGACAGTGGTCGGACAGTGTATCGGGGCTGGCAGAAAAGAGGAGGCAAAATATTATATTGTAAAGCTGTCAGGTGTTGCATGGGCAGGGATTCTTGTCTCCTGCCTGTTTGTGTTTGCCATCACAAAGCCTGTTACGTGGATTGCCGGCATGGAGCCGGAGGCGGCGCAGATGTGTTTTGAGATGCTTACGGCAATTACGATTGTCAAGCCGCTTGTGTGGGTTGGCTCCTTTGTTATATCCTATGGACTGCGGGCGGCAGGCGATGTGCGGTTTTCCATGATTGTCTCCACGGTAACCATGTGGTGCTGCCGGGTTGTGCTGTGCATTTATCTTGTGCGGGTATACCATTTTGGCCCGATGGCTGTATGGATTGGCATGTTCGCGGACTGGACAGTCAGGGCCATTATCTTTTCGGTACGGTTTTTGGGAGGTAAGTGGATAAAGAGCCCGAAGTATGGATGAAATGCGGCTTGACTTCTTACTGTACAAATGTTAACCTATAAGAAGAAATAAGTTAACATAGGGAGGCAGGGTATGAGTCTTACAGAAGAATTAAAGCAAAAGATATACGAAGGAGCAGATATATCATATGATGAGGCAGCTGCACTGGCGGGGGAGCCGCTGGATGCGCTTGCGGCTGCTGCCAATGAAATCCGGGAAAAAATGTGCGGAAACCGTTTTGACATGTGCACAATCATAAACGGCAAGTGTGGAAAATGCTCAGAGGATTGTAAATACTGCGCCCAGAGTGCACATTACCATACGGACTGTAAAGAAACTTACCCGCTTTTGCCGACAGAGGAGCTGCTTGCGGGGGCACGGCATAATAAGGAGCAGGGAGTTCTGCGGTATTCTGTTGTGACTTCAGGGAGAAGCCTGAGCGCGCAGGAGGTGGATCAGGCATGTGAGAGCATCCGGGAAATCCGCAGGAACGTGGATATTCAAATCTGTGTATCGTTTGGGCTTCTGGACGAGCAGCAATTCCGTAAAATAAAGCAGGCTGGCGCATCGAGGGTACACTGTAATCTTGAGGCATCGCGGGAATTTTTCCCAAAAGTCTGCACGACACATTCCTATGATGAAAAAATAGCAACAATAAAAGCGGCGAAACGTGCCGGCCTGGAGGTCTGCTCAGGAGGCATCATGGGACTTGGCGAGACGATGGGGAATCGAATCGACATGGCGCTGGCGTTGCGGGAGTTGGGGGTAAAGTCGGTTCCTGTCAATCTGCTGAATCCGATAAAAGGGACACCGTATGAAAACAACAAAATCCTGTCAGATGATGAATTTTGCCGTATCGTTTCCATTTTCCGTTTCCTGATACCCGATGGGGTTATCCGTCTGGCCGGGGGACGCGGGCTTCTGAGCGACAAGGGGGAGAAGTGTTTCCGCAGCGGGGCGAATGCCGCGATTTCGGGCGACATGCTCACAACTGCCGGAATCACAGCCCGGACAGACAGGGCGCTTATAAACAGGCTGGGGTATGCGGTTAGATTATAAAAAATTTAATGATTTTTAGAGAAAAAATAGAGCTTGATGATTTATAATATTTTTAGAAAAAATTTTGCGAAAAATGAAACCTTTTGTCCTCTTTTAGCGTCTAATATATAGGAAGTGCAAAAGATAATGTTATAGGAGAAGTACTATGGGAAATCAAGCGCGTCAGAGTCGGGAATTGGAATTGTGGCAGGTGGTCAGCCCGTCGGGGAATCAGAACAGGCAGAGGAGGGCAGTAAATACCGGAAGGCAAAGGACAGTGGAGCCAATCAGGATAAGGAGTCCAAGGGCAGCGGAGCCTGTAAGGGTGAGGAATCCAAGGCTTGCAGAGCCGGTAAGGGCTGGGAATCCGAGGGCAGCAGGGCGGGTGAGACCGGCTGGTACGGTAAGGACAGGAAACCCAAGGACAATAGAACCGATACGAACAGGGAGGCAGTACAACAGGGCAGATAATATACGGAGATTGAAGCGACAGAAGGTCAGGCGCAGGCAGAGAACGATTTACCGTAGTCTGGCTGCCTTATGGGTTATGGTATTGGCAGTAACTGTGTTTTCTATGGGAAAGATATTTTACTCGAATGCAAATGTGAAGGGCAAGGGCGACACGACATTTCATTCCATCCTGGATGACATTCCTGTCGTGGGCGACAGCAGTGATGCGAAAAAGCCTGAGATTGTGGAGGATTTTCTTACGATAAGCGAGTATAACCGCCCCGGAACGAAGCTTGGCAGCGTCAATAATATCTTTGTCCATTACACGGCAAATCCGAAAACATCGGCGGCGCAGAACAGAAGCTACTTTGAAAGCCTGGGAGAAACGCATGAACGCGCGGCGAGCGCGCATTTTATCATCGGCTATGAGGGCGAGATTATACAGTGTATTCCGCTTGAGGAGGAGGCATATGCTGTTGTAAACAGAAATAAGGACTCTATCTCGATAGAATGCTGTTTTATCGAGGAGGATGGCTCGTTCACGCAGGAAACATATGACTCCCTGATTGCCATGCTGGTGTGGCTGACGGACAAGTACCACCTTGAGGCAAAGGACATCCTGCGTCATTATGACTGTGGCGGCAAACGCTGTCCGTTATATTATGTGAACCATGAGGACGCGTGGGAAAAACTGCTCTATGACGTGGAACACTATAAGCTTTAATATAGAAAAACCCTGGATGGAAATTCTTCCACCCAGGGTTTTTGTTATTTCAGATTAAAAGCTTTTCAGTCCTGTGATGACCTCCTGTGAATTAAACGGCTTTGTGAAGAACAGCTCGGCGCCGTTTTTCAGCGCATCCATCAGCTTGTCCTTCTGACCGGCGGCAGAAACCATGGCAACCTTTGCTTCGGGGTCATAGCCCTTAATCTGTTTCAGCGCCTCAACGCCATCCATCACAGGCATTGTGATATCCAGCGTCACATAGTCAGGCTCAAGGTCCTTGTACAGCTCGACACCCTCGGCGCCGTTTGCTGCCTCGCCCACAATTATGAAGCCGTTTTCGCTGAGCAGCTGGATCAGGATTTTCCTGATAAGTGCGGAATCGTCAACAACAAGAACGGTAGGCAGCGTGCTTGACGTATCCGTGTTCAGTGTTGTTTTCTTCAGGTTCAGGGTATGCGGCTTGTCTCCCGGCTTGAAGGCAGGGTCAGTGGAGATAATCAGGTCAAATTCGGAATCATTGAAATAAACGGGCATATAGTATGCACTGCCTGATAACCGCTGATTCAGGTACACTTCCGGCGGAACCATATCGATGGAGATGTCGTCGTCACTGAGAACGGATGCAAAAAGACCGTTATTCAGGTTGGCAAATTCGCAGACGGCATCATACACTTCGTCACTGTTTGAGATTGTGACTGTCCTGGCATAGTCTTTTGCAAGCCTGATAATACCGTCCAGCTCGTTTGTCGCGCCAAAACCGAGATAGACAAACGAATCCCCGAGTGATTTCTGGCCTGCAAGCATACTGTATGAGTAATCCGATGCCTTTTTCATTCTGCCAAAATAAAAGTTATTGTTGACAAATCTCGTCAGGTTACGCATCACAAGACCGGCGAGATCTGTGATTGCAGGATCCCGCACTGTGGCAAAGAGCGGAATGATGGAGTCAAAATCGTCTTTTTTCAGGGCCTCAATTTCGGCTTCGGTAAAACCATGTACTTTCTGGAAGGCTGCAAGATGTTCCGTGATGGAGTCCAGAGAAATATCAAGGTTGTCCGTCAGCAGCTGGAAAAATTTCATGGCAATATTGCCCTGCTTGCCGAGAAGCTCCGTAATCTGATCTTCTGTCAGATATCCCAGTTCCACGGCAATGTCACCGAAACGGCGGTCCTGCTGTGTCTGCTGGTGGTTGATTTCCTCAGCCTGCGCCTCTGTCAAAAGACCGTCAGCAACCGCAATCGTTCCCAGTTTGACACGTGTCTTCTGGATTTCCTCCTGAAAAGAATCACGCTGTTCAATCGTGAGGACTGACTGCCCGACCAGGTAGTTGCTAAAAAGTTGTATAAACATATAAATCCGCACCTCTCTATTTTATTTTGGCTATTATTACTGCCCGACTATATTTATTTTATAAAATTATTGGAAAATTAACAACTATTATTTTGATTTTTTTGGATTTTTTGTTAATTTTCTACATTTTTGTTTTAAAGTATGTTATGATAGACAATATAGAAAATAAATCTGCTGAAAACAGCACATCAATGACAAAAAGGGGAAAAGAAATGGATGGACAACAGGTCAATAGTGGAAATAATACAGGAGAGGAAGCATTGCGCGGGATGGAACAGATGATGAAGAAGCTCCGCAGGGAGCTTGTGTTTACGAGAATCATGTGTATGATTACTTCCGTGCTGACAGTACTGCTGCTTGCCGGCGGGGCATATCTTTTTGGACAGGTGCGCACCATTGCGCAGCAGGCACAGCCTGTCCTGGAACAGATGGCGGCAGTGGATGTGGAGAACGTGAACGAAACCCTGCGCCAGGTCAGAAATTCGCTGGAAAATGTAGATTTGGAGGAGGTTGCGGACACGCTCAGGCAGGCGGTCGACACGCTCAACGGGGTTGACATCGAGGCGCTGAACAGTGCAATCGAAGGGCTTGACACGGAGGAGCTTTCAAGGACGCTGGCAAACCTCAATGACGCGGTGGAATCCCTGCACAAGATGGAGGCATCGCTGAATAACCTGTTTAGGAGGTAAGGAATAAAGTTTGATGGAATGGAGTGTGATACGATGCTGCACGATTTTCAGGTGGAATACAAGGCAAAGCTGACAACTCCTGACGAGGCAGTGAAGGTAGTAAAAAGCGGTGACTGGGTAGACTATACAAGCTGTCTTGGCAAGCCGGTGCTTCTGGACAGGGCACTGGCGAAGCGCAGGGATATGCTGCATGATGTGAAAATACGCGGCAATCTGATATCCGGACCGATTGCGGTGGCTGAGTGCGATGAGAGCCAGGAGCATTTTATATACCACAGCTGGCACTGCTCGTCTTATGAACGGAAGCTGTGTGACAGGGGACTCTGCTATTACATTCCTATGGTATTTCACAACAATGCCGCCTACTATGAGTTTTTTCTCACGGTAAACGTTGTGATGGTGAGTGTCTCGCCGATGGATAAGCATGGATATTTCAATTTTTCCGTCAATACGGGTGTCGCGGCGCCAATCACGCGCATGGCAGACATTGTCATTGTCGAGGTCAACGAAAACCTTCCAAAAGTGCATGGTGGATATGATGAATGCATTCATATTTCGGATGTGGATTATATTGTGGAGGGGAAGCATGAACCGTTTGTGGGAACGAAGCCGGTCATACCCTCCGAGACGGACAGGAAGATTGCACAGAAGATTCTTCCTTATATTGTGGACGGGGCGACACTGCAGCTGGGAATCGGCAGTATGCCAAACGCGCTCGGGGAGCTGATAGCGGAGTCAGACCTCCGTGATCTGGGTATGCACACGGAGCTTTGTTCGGATGCGTATTTAAGTATGTACAGGGCAGGCAAGCTGACAAACCGCAAAAAAAATATAGACAGGGGAAAGGGTGTGTTTGGCTGTGCAGTCGGTTCGCCGGAGCTCTATGAGTGGGTTGACGACAACCATGGCATAGCGGCTTATCCGCTCGAATATGTCAACAGACCAGAGGTGATTGCCCAGATTGACAACATGGTTTCCATCAACAGCTGCGTTTCCGTGGACTTGTATGGGCAGGTGGCGGCGGAAAGCTCCGGTTCCAGGCAAATCAGCGGCACGGGCGGTCAGCTTGACTTTCTGATAGGCGCCTCTGCTTCCCATGGAGGAAAGGCATTTATCTGTATGAGCTCCGTGTACAGGGACAAGGAGGGGACATACCACTCCCGCATCCGCCCGCAGTTTGACGGTGACATCATCACATCGCCGAGAAGCCAGGTTTACTTCCTGGCAACGGAGTACGGCGTGATTAATATGGAGGGACGCTCCACATGGGAGCGGGCAGAAGGGCTGATTTCGATTGCGCACCCCGACTTTAGGGATGACCTGATAAAAGAGGCACAGAAGCGGAAGATATGGAGACGGTCAAATAAATAGTGACGGCAGGGATTTGCAAATGGACAAAGCATTTACGACGGTGGAAATAGGCAGTAAAATTTGCCATGTCTGTCAATATGACAGTAGGGCAGACGGCAGCGTGTGCCATAAACGCCCAATATTTTATTGGGGCATAGACAGCAGGAATAAGAAACGGATTATGACAACAATATCATATTTGGAATCTCGTCTGAAGGAAAAGCCGCTGGATGCCGGGTTTTTAATCGTGGCATATGAATCGGAGAAATGGAATGACGATTTTTCGCCATGGAAGGCTCAGGCGGCATTCGGGAATGATGGTTTTGGGGGAAATGCGGACAGGACGCTCGAGTGGCTTGTGAATCAATGCATACCATACATTGAAGCGGAGGATTCCGTGTACATAAAGAATGACACAAAGGTTCAGCGGTATACTGTCGGCTATTCCCTTGCAGGGCTTTTTGGTCTGTGGGCATATGCGGAGTGCCGGCTTTTTGCAGGAGCAGCCAGCTGTTCCGGGTCTTTGTGGTATGCGGGATGGCCTGCATATGCAGAGGAACACCAGGCGGCTTTTTGCAGGAACAAGACGGACTGCATTTACCTAAGTCTTGGCGATAAGGAGGAGCGGGCAAAAAACAGTCTGCTGTCAACAGTCGGAGACAACACCAGAAAACTATATGATATGCTCCGCGCACTGCCGTCGGGCGCAAAAACCACGCTCGAATGGAATGCAGGCGGTCATTTTTGCGAACCGGATATCCGGGTTGCCAGAGGAATCTATTGGATTTTATCTTCCAGTGGTGTATAATAAAAACGATAAAGATTTAAGGAGGAAATCAAAATGAATATCCCAAGCAGTGAGAGGCTGGAAAAGGTTTACGGAGAAAGTACAGAGAGCGCGGCGCGGTTCGGTGCGCTGGCGGAGAACTTCAGGAAGAAATATGGGCATGACGAGGCGGAATTCTTCTCCTCACCCGGAAGGACGGAGATTATCGGAAACCATACCGACCACAACGGCGGGAAGGTTATCGCGGGGAGCATTGACCTGGATACCATCGGCGCGGCGCAGGTCAATAACAGCAGCGTGATTCGCATCACCAGCGAGGGCTACAGCAAGGAAATTATAGTCGACATTGCAAAGATTGATGAAATTCCGAAAGTTGGCGGCACGGAATCGCTTCTGGCAGGAATGATGGAGGGCGCACAGAAGTTTGGGTTCCAGGTCGGCGGTTTCGACGCATATGTGTCCACGAACGTGATTGCGGCGGCAGGTGTCAGCTCGTCGGCATCCTTTGAGATGCTCGTCTGCACGATTGTCAACCATTTCTTTAACAATGGCGCCATGACCTGTGCGGATTATGCCAAGATTGGCAAGTACTCCGAAAATGTATTCTGGAACAAGGCATCCGGCATGATGGACCAGATGGCATGCGCGGTGGGGGGACCCGTACTCTTTGATTTTTCAAACGGAGTCCAGCCGGAATACAAGCCGCTCACGTTTTCGTTTGAGAAGAAGGGCTACCGTCTCGTCATTGTCAATACAGGAAAGGGACATGCGGATTTAAGTGAGGAGTACTCAGGGATTCCAAATGAGATGAAGGAGGCGGCAAAGGTCCTCGGCGTGGAGCTTTTATGTGAGACAGACCTTGACAGCCTGCTTGCCCATGTGAATGAGATACCAAACGACAGGGCAGTGCTTCGCGCAATCCATTTCTTTGAGGAAAACCGGAGAGTGGACGAGATGGCTGATGCGATTGAAAAGGATGATATCGACAAGGTCTTAAAGCTTGTCAATGAGTCGGGCACATCCTCGTGGGAGCTTTTGCAGAACTGCTATTCGTTACAGAACTGCAAGGAACAAAAGATTACGCTGACCCTTGCCCTCACGGAGCTGTTCTTAAAGGGAATCGGTGATGGTGTATGCCGTGTGCATGGCGGCGGGTTTGCCGGCGTTATCATGTGCCTGGTGCCGCTTGCCGAGGCGGATAACTATGTGAAATATATCGCGAAGTATGTCGGCGACAGCAATGTATATCCGATGAATATCAGGGCAGTCGGCGCAGTCAGAATCTAAAAGTGAATGGATGGGAAATGGGGGTGTTCGGAATTGGACACTCCTTTTTTTTAATTTATTTGTGCAAAATGTTGTCATTTGCCATATGTTTTTGTATAATGTGGGAAGCAAAGGTATATTTGACATTGAAGAAAAGGATAAAATTGGTGAACAGAGATGAAAAAATATTCATATTTCTTGCTTTTGGTCATTGGGATTCTGCTTTGCAGCGCATGGGCAGGGAGCAGTGGCATGGCAGCAGGGACTGGGGAACAGGCATTTGTCATAGAGGCACAGGTATATCCGTCAAATACCCCGACCTATGATGTCCTGGTGACGATTGAGAATACAGGGGAGGACTGGGAAGGAGTGGCAAGGCTGACGCTGCGGGACTCCTATGGAAGCATGGACAATTGCTCATACGACACCGTGCTTTCCCTGCCGCAGGGCAGTAAAAAGCAGTTTACGGTCAGGATTCCCAAAAACAGCATGAGCCGGACGGATGGCATTGTCCTGATTGAGCTGTTTGACAACAAATCGAAAAAGACTGCGGAAAAGTCGTTTAACCGTCTTCTCCAGGGAGGGACGGATGCACTGGTCATGGGAATCCTGAGCGATAAATATTCGTCGCTCACGTTCATGGACATGGGAGGAAACGAGGTATACTATGGCAGCCGCACGTATCCTGTCAAGCTGATGGAACTGAATCAGGACAGCCTTAAGGGAGCGCTGTCTGCCTTGAATTTCCTTGTAATAGATAATTATGATACAAATGTTTTGGCGGATGACGTGGTAAAGGAAATCGAAAAGTGGACGGACGATGGCGGAATGCTGCTGATTGGAACGGGCAGCTTTGCGCAGGACACGCTGAATGCATTTGATTATCTGGACATAGACTGTGTGACAGTGTATCCGCCGGGGGACAGCCCGAAAACGGAGGATGCCTATGTAGACATCGCAAAGCTGCACATGGCGGACTTATTGCTGAAAACAGATGACTTCCGCACGGCGTACGGCACGCTGGCACGCATCCGTCCGCAGGGGGACGGCGCGGTAGGGATTGTGCCATATGCACTGACGGATCTGGGAAGTCTGGACGTAAAAGATTATTCGGACGAAGAACCGGATGCAGGGGTTTCGGACGGCGGGGTGGAGGAGTTCGTAAGCTCCCTTCTGAATGACCTGGCAAACTCGTCAAATGGCAATATCAGCCAGAAACAGAGCTACTATAGTTCCTACCCGGGCAATAGTGACTATATGTTCCACAGCCTGTTCGAACTGTTTGGCAACGGAAGCGCGCGTCTGCACTTTGGCGGTCTTAAGATAATCGTGATGGTATATGTGGTTTTTGTAGGACCAGTGCTTTATCTGATTCTGCGCCTTGCAAAAAAGAGGGATTATTACTGGTGGACGGTGCCGGTATCGGCAGTCGTGGGGATTCTGCTGGTATACTGGGCCGGAAGAGGATTTGAGGTGGTGAATACAAGGGTGTATTCCGTGACAATGGAAAATCTTTCCGATGAGGGAGCGTATATAACATACCTGCATTGCTATGACGCAAGGCACAGCGAGTGGGATCTGGGGCTTGCGGAAGGATATCAGTATGCCGGGCTTGCCCGGGACAATTACTATGGCATTGACAGTCCGTATTATTACCATACCAGACAGGAGGGGGACAGGCTTTCTTTTGGGGCAGACCCGAACACAAGCTTTGAAGACTGCTTTTTTCAGGCGGGCGGTGTGATGCAGGCAGGAAGCGGGAGCATTGTGGGGGATGTTTCTTATAAGAACGCATGGGATATCATGGGGACTGTCGCGAACAATACCAATCAGGATTTTGCGTATTTTGCGGTGATAGCGGATGACAGAATGTTTCTTTACAAAAACCTTCCGGCAGGAGCGGTCTGCGACCTGGAAAAAACCGAGGCGATATACGATACAGATGGAAGCGGTGATGTCTTAAGGGATTATATGTATGAACATATCCGGGAAGTCTGCAATACGAAGGAAAGAACGGACATTGATACGCTGACGGCTCTCGGAATGGGGATTTGCACTGCATATGTGCAGGGAGGTCCCAACAGGACAGTCATTATCGGCGTGACGGATAACTGGAATAAGACAGTGGATGACAGCTGCAGCGAGGCGGCGTATGGATGTCTCTACGCTGTTCAATAACAGGGCGTGAAAGGGGATACTGTGAAAAAATTTTTTCACAGGGCAAATTTGTGCTTACGCCCAAATTCGCAGATTTTGGCAAGAATGGAGGATTATTATGCTGTATATCAATGATTTGACAAAGAAATATGGGGCGTTTACAGCGGTTAACCATTTGTCGCTGCATATTCCGGAGGGAGACTTGTTTGGCTTTGTGGGACCAAACGGTGCGGGCAAGACGACGACAATCCGCATTGTCTGCGGGCTGCTCAGGGCGAGCAGCGGACAGGTGCGGATTGGGGGTACCTCGGCTCCGGTCGGCAGCAGGGAAATGAAGCGCATGATAGGGTATGTTCCTGATTTCTTCGGGGTGTATGATAACCTGAAGGTGCGTGAGTATATGGACATGTACGGCTCCATGTATGGGATGCATTCGCGCGACATTGCGAAGCTGACGGACGACCTGCTGGAGCTGGTCAACCTTTCGGACAAGAAGGAAGTATATGTGGACACGCTCTCACGCGGTATGAAACAGCGGCTCTGTGTGGCAAGGGCGCTGCTCCACAACCCAAAACTGCTGATTCTGGACGAGCCGAGCTCTGGTCTGGATCCCAGGGCGCGGGTGGAGATGAAGGAGCTGCTGATGAACCTTCACGCCATGGGCAAGACGATTGTCATCAGCTCCCATATTCTATCGGAGCTTTCTGAGATGTGTACGAGTATCGGAATCATGAACAGCGGACAGCTTATCACGGCCGGACGCATTGAGGATATCATGCAGCAGCTTTCGGGAGGAAAGCGCATTCACATCCGGCTGGTATCGGGCATGGAGACTGCCGTGCGTATTTTGAAGGAACAGGTGGGAACTGTCGTGGAATCCGTGAGGGAAAATGAAATGATTATAACCAACCAGGGGACGGATGAACAAATCAGTGCCCTGATTGGCTGTCTGATACAGAATCAGGTTGTCCTGACAGGCTTTTACCGGGAAGAGGGCAGTCTGGAATCACTGTTTATGCAACTGACGGGAGGTGGCGGACAATGAGGGTGCGATGGAATCCAATCGTGAAGAAAGATTTACAGATAGCAGCGCGCAGCATGCGTATCAGCTGGGGACTGTTTGCCTATGAGGCAGTCCTTACAATGACGTTTCTGCTGGCGCTTGCAGTGATACAGCAGCAGACAGGAAGTTTTTATAGTGACGGCAATGTTTATCATCATCTGATTTACCTGTTTCCAGTCCTTGCGATCGCACAGGTGTGCATTGTCACGCTGATTGTGCCGGTCATCACGGCATCTTCAATCTCCGGAGAAAAGGAGCGCCAGACGTTTGACATTATGCTTACGACCTGCATGTCCCCTTTTTCCATTGTACTAGGAAAAGTAGTATCTGCCGTGATTCATATTTTATTTTATGTTGTGGGGGGACTGCCGATTATGGCATTGTCCTTTGTGGTCGGCGGAATGGAGTGGAGCAATTTGTTCTATTTTATCCTCACGATTGTCCTGCTGTCGGTGTTTTCAGGAAGTATCGGAATTTTCTGTTCATCGGTCTGCCGCAAGTCTATATCGGCAGTGGTGCTGTCATACGTTTTTTACTTTGTGATTTTTGTGCTCACATTCATACCGGCAGTCATTAAAGGCCTGTTTGTCAATAAGGGCGTAGGTGAGACCATGCTGTTATGGCTGGTGAATCCAATCATATTTTTTGAGGAGTTCTTTATGCAGATAATGTCCGGGGAGTCCCTTTTTGCAGGCAATTTTGACAAGAGCGAGGTGGGATTTCTGACATATCAGCTGGCAAGGGGAAAAACGTGGATGTTTGTGTCCGGGGCATGTATTTTGCTGCTATCCGTTCTGTTTCTGCTTGCGGCGGCATGGAAAGTAAATCCCATGCACACATCTTCTGCGAGAAGACCAGGCAAAAAGAAGTGAGGGAATGGATGGATAAAAAAGAGTTTTTGATGGCGGTACAGGCGTGCCGGCGAAAGATGAATACCGCGTCTTTTCTGGATAAGCTGGTGTCTGCGCTGAGTATTGGCGCGGCAGTCGGAATACTGTTCTGGGCGGCCGCCTTTGTGGTTCCGCTTTATTATGCCGGTCTTTACGCAGGACTGGCGCTGTTTCTTGCGTTTTTGACGGCAGTGCTGATTTCTGCTGCCAGGCGTGCCGGCATGGAGCAGGCGGCTCTGCGGATGGACAGCTTTGGGTTTGAGGAGCGGATTGTGACGGCACATGAAAACCTGATGAAGGATGGCGAACTGGTTGCACTTCAGCGCGAGGATGCCATGCGGCAGCTAAGGGCACATGGCGACAGGATAAGGATTCCGATTCTTCCATCCAGAAAAAAGATACTTGTTCTTGCGGGGCTGGCAGTCCTTCTGACAGTGCTGGCAGTTGTCCCTTCAAAGACAAAAGAGTATGCGAAGGAGCTTCACGCCCTCAGGGAAGAAATCAGGGAGAAAGAGGATGAGGTAGAGGAAGTGATGGAAGGCCTGGAGCAGCTGGCACAGGAGGAGCTGACACCGGAACAGAAGGCGGAGATTCAGGATATGATAGAAAGTCTGCAAAATTCGCTGTCGGAGTATCAGCAGGCATCCTCGCAGGAGATGGTGTCAGCGGCATCAGAAAAGCTAAACTACAAGTATGAGAGCATCAACACACAGCTGTCAGCCATGGCGCAGAGTATGCAGAACGGGGCGTCTGTATCCATGGCGACGGCAGAATCCATGGAGGCGATGGCAGACAGGCTGCGGGAAATGAGCGGACAGGAGCTTGCGGCGGCGAACGGTGCAGGGTCAGGTGACGGTCAAGGCAGTCAAAACGGAAATGGCGGAACGGACGGACAGGGTGATGGAAGCGGAAATGGTGACGGACAGGGCGATGGAAACGGCAATGGACAGGGTGACGGCGACGGAGATGGAAGCGGAAACGGTAATGGACAGGGTGACGGCGATGGAAAAGGTCAGGGAAAAGGCAGGGGAACAGGAAGCAGCAGTACCCCGCATGATTATGTCAGCATTCCCAATGCCATTGCCGACAGTGGAAATCTGACAGGAAACGCTGTCGACCATGATGATTCGGAATACTTCTATGCACAGAACGGTCTGAGCTGGGAGGGAACGCACATGTCCCATGAAGCGGTAATCGGAAGCTATGAGCAGAACGCATATGATGGAATTGCCGCCGGAAAGTACCCGAGCGGCATGGAAGATGTCATTAAGGAATATTTTTCCAGTTTTAATCGGTAGAATAGTTTCAGTTCAGGACTTTGCACTCCGCTGCAAAGTCCGTAAGAAAGTGTGGCGCTTGAAATGCATCAAGCCACCACGAAGTGGTTTTGCATGGCTTGATGCCTGTAACAGGAAGCCGGAGGCTGAACTGTTACATAGAATAAGAGAGGAAAAGGATATGGGTGAATTGGACAGCAGCAGGTTACAGGAACCGGCATATATGGCGCAGCAGATAGCCGCGTGTGAGGCAGAAATTCAGAAAGGGATTATCGGACAGCGTGAGATCATCCGTCAGGCAATGCTTGCCATGCTCACAGGGGGGAATGTGCTCCTCGAGGGAATGCCAGGACTAGGTAAGACAAGACTGGTGAGCACAATCGGAAAGGTGTTTGACCTGTCATTTAAGCGGATACAGTTTACGCCTGACCTGATGCCAAGCGATGTGACCGGAACCAATATTATTATTAAGAATGAGCAGGGAAGCGCTTTTTCCTTTGAGCGTGGACCGATTTTTGCAAACCTGATACTGGCGGATGAAATCAACCGTGCCACGCCGAAAACACAGTCGGCGCTGCTCGAGGCGATGCAGGAGCATACCGTGACCGTGGGAAATGACAGCCACGCGCTCGAGGAACCTTTTTTTGTACTGGCGACGCAGAATCCCATTGAGAACGAGGGAACCTATCCGCTGCCGGAGGCGCAGCTGGATCGCTTCATGTTCAAGATACTGGTTCGCTTTCCGTCCAAGGAGGAGCTGCGGGGAATTGTCGGGCTGACGGAGGGAAACCAGGAACCTTTGATTGAAAAAAGGATGGACGGCAGGGGACTGCTTGCGGCGCGGGAGCTGGTCAGCCAGATTCCGATTGCCGATGCGGTCATGGATTATCTGCTTGGGATTGTCATGGCGACGCATGCCGCAAACCCGCATATCAGGGAAGGGGCAAGTCCGAGGGCGGCGCAGGCGCTGATTCGCGCATCAAGGGCAAAGGCATTTCTGGAGGGACGCTTCAACGTCTCCTTTCAGGACGTGGCGGAAATGGCATATCCTGTCCTCAGGCACCGCATCATTCCGAGCTTTGATGCCATCAGCGAAGGAATTGCGGAGGATGATATTATCCGTGCCATTTTGGAGGCGAATGGAAAAGTATGATAGCAGATGCGGCATTTTTTGGGAAACTGTCCCGCCTGCGGCTTGCCATGGGGCATAAGGCATCCATGAACCTGACCGGAAACCGTAAGTCGGTACAAAAGGGTTCCTCCACGGAGTTTTCGGATTTCCGCGAGTATATGCCAGGAGATGACATCCGGCGTATTGACTGGAATGCATATGGACGTCTGGACAGGCTCTACGTAAAGGAATATATGGAGGAAAAAGAGATGGCAGTGTCCGTCCTGCTTGACACGAGCGCCTCCATGGATTATGGGAAAAAGAAAAAAAGCGAGCTTGCCTGCCTGATTGCCGCGGCGTTTTCTTACATGGGACTGAACCACATGGACCGTGTGATGCTGTATGACATGCAGAAAATGCAGTCGCCGTTTGTGGCAAGGGGCGGGAAAAAAGTGCTTCCCATGATTACGGACTGGCTGGAACAGCGTCATTTTGACGGCACGGCGGATATAGCCGGGGCAGTCCGGCAGCTTCCGATGAAAGGACCGGGGGTGACCCTCCTTATCAGTGATTTCCTGCAGGACATTTTCCTCGAGGAGTCCGGGGAACAGACCCGAAAGCTTCTGCGTTTTCTCGATTACAGGAAGCAGAAGGTGGTATGCCTGCATGTGCTGGCGGGGGAGGAGCTTTCGGTGCGTTCCTGTGAGGAACTTACGGGAACGCGGAATCTGATTGACATGGAGGACAAAAGCACATTGCGTATTACCCTGGATGATGGGAGTATCAGGGTTTATGAAAAGGCGCTTCAGGAGTATCTGGCGCGGCTGAAAAGGGAATGTGCCAAAATGGGGGCAGTCCATGCGGTGTGCAGCACGGAAACGGATATTTATCAACTGATTTTTCAGGATTTAAGGATGCTATATGATATTTGAGAGCTTATGGCCGCTGTTATTTCTGGCAGCGGTTCCTGTTATTATAATTTTATACCTTCTGAAGCCAAAGGGGACGGACTATCTGATATCGTCCAGCCTGCTTTGGAAAAAGCTGCTGAAAAATGAGCAGTCGCGCACCTTTTTTGAGAAGTTTGTCCATAACATTCTTATGTACCTGCAGATTCTTATTATCGCGCTGCTGGTTATTGCACTGATGTCTCCTTTTATTCAGGCAGACGGACAGGGGGGCGGCAGAAAGATACTGCTGTTTGATACAAGTGCGAGTATGCAGCATATGGCAAGCGGCAGTGCGAATCAGGGGAAAACACGCCTTGAGGAGGCAGTTTTACAGGCATGTGATTATGTGCGCACTGCCCAGAATACACGGTTTTCCGTATTGACGACCGATGATACGGGGACGAAGCTTCTTGCGGTGGATATTGCGGATGCAGGCAGTCTGGTACAGACCTTACAGGGCATTGTGTGCAGTGACAGCGGTGGAAGCCTTGAGCAGGCGCAGGAGATGCTGGACACGCTGGCAGGCGTCGGCACAGAAAACGCCGTGGCGGATAATGCAGCGGATGTCATCGTGTATACGGATGGCCAGGGGGCATCCGGTTTTGACAGGCTGCACAGCATGGCAGGGAAAGAGCTTCATGTGATGGGGGCGGCTGTCGGGAATGTGGCAAATGAATATACTGTTTTCACCAGGCGGGAAGACGGATATTATGATGTGATGGTGAGTGTGGCGAACTATAGTGATGCAGCGGTCACGTTCGATGTCAGCCTGTATGATGGTGGCGGTCAGGGCAGTAAGCTGCTCGCCCTGAAACAGATGCAGCTTGCCCCATCCGCAAGCAACTACTGCCTGTTTGAGGAAGTGCACTGGCAGGGGGAGACGATGGAATCCCGCATAGACGGAATTTCGTTTGCAGGAGGCACAGCTGACAGCCTCGTGGCGGATAATGTGTCATATGCCGTCAAAGGCGGCAAAAACCGGATGAAAGGGCTTCTTGTCGGGGAGGGCAATACATTTATCGAAAAGGCATATCTTGCCGTGACCGGGGAGAGCATTGCGAAGGCAAAGACGGACGCTGCGGTGGAGGAGACTGGTATCGGCAAACGGACGCCTTTTTCCGATATGGATTATAATATCATCATATATGATGCCGGGCAGCAGCCAAGTGCGGCTGACACCAACCGGCTGATTTTTGGAAATGCAGGAAACGCGTCTTCTGAAACGCTGGAAAACGTGGTGCTGGATATTGCCGACTGCGATTTGACGGCGGGGCTGTCAGGGTTTTCGATAGGTGTCAACAAGGCGTACTGTTTTGCGGTTCCGGAGGGCGCGAAAAGCTTTCTGAAATACGATGGGAAATGCGTCGGATACTACATGGAACAGGATGGAATCAAGGAAATTGTGGTGGGATTTGACATACGGGAGTCCGATTTCCCGCTGCGCGCGGAGTTTCCTGTCTTTCTGGCAAATGCCATGATATATCTCTCTGACACCTCGTGGCTTGCTTCAAATGTCTATTATGCCGGGGAGGAAATTGCCCTGCAGCCGTGGGCAGAGCTGGACAGAAGCCAGTTTGACAGCCGCCCCGCAAAGGCAGGGCTGTACCAGCTGGGAAACGAGGATTATCAGGAACAATATATCGTGCGTTTTTGCACTCCGACAGAGTCGGACGGAAGGGGAGTGGCTGTGTCTACGCAGAGCACCAGTACGACACAGCGGCAGAAGGTAAAGCAGACCATCCGCAATCTGTTTCTTTTGCTGGCACTGGCGCTGCTTGTGGCAGAGTGGATAGTCTATGTGCGCCAGATGCGTTATAAGGGAAGGTTTTATCTTGTTGTGCGGGGCATTGTTTTTCTCTGTGTGCTTCTGGCGCTTTTGGGGTTAAAAATCCGTCTGGGGAGCAGTCAGACTGCGACCGTGTTTGTGGTGGATTTGTCCGATAGTAACGAAGAACATCTTGAGGAAGCAAAGGATTATTTGCAAAAAACCATTTCCCAGATGCCGGCAGGCAATGTCCATGGGATTGTAACATTTGGCAAAAATGCCGTTGTGGAGCAGTTCCTGACTGCGGAGCGTCATTTTGGCGGCCTGATGACACTGCCGGAAAAGACGGCGACAAATTTTGAGGATGCAATATCCAGGGCGCTGACGCTGGCTTCGGGCGATTACAGCAAGCGGCTGGTAGTGCTCACGGACGGTAAGGAAACGCGCGGGGATATCCAGGGCATGGCGCAGGCGCTCGCGGCAAGCCATGCGGAATTTCTCACATTGCTGTACGAAAACGAGGAGATGCCGGACGCTTATGTGGGAAATGTGCTGCTGCCGTCGTATCTGCATCCGGGGGACAAGTATTCCGTCACAGTGGTTGTGGAGAGTAATTACGATACAGACGCAGTGGTCACGCTTTATAACGGAAGCCGGCAGATGGCTGCAAACAAGGTGCACCTGGACAAGGGAAGCAGCCGGTTCGTGTTCGAGGCGCAGGTCGACGCTGGCGCGGAGAGCGGCATGATGGAGAATCTGCGGGTACAGGTACAGGCAGAAGGCGATACGTGCCAGGAGAATGACTTTTTTAATGCCTATTCCGTGGTGGAGACACCGCCGAGAATCCTGGTCATCTCAAGCCGTGACAGCAATATAGCCGGATTTGCATCCGTGCTCAAGGCGGCAGGCTGTGACTACAGCCTTGTATCCACGCGGAATGCGCCGGACAATATCAATGATATGCTTGACTATAAATCTATCATACTGGTGGATACCTATATTGATGACCTGCCATCCGGTTTTCTGGAAAATCTGGAGACTTATGTCAAGGATTACGGATGCGGATTTGTCTGCTGCGGCGGGGAGAACAGCTTTGCGCTGGGCGGCTACCGCGATACGGTATTGGAGACCGTCCTCCCTGTGGATATGCAGCTTCGGAGCATGAACGAGCTTCCGTCGATGGCGATGGTCATGGTAATTGACCGTTCCGGGAGCATGACAGGTCAGGCAGGCGTCCTGGGAGCCAGCAATTTAGATGTCGCCATCCGGGCTGCAACGGTGGCGGTCGACAATCTTCAGGACACGGATTATGTAGGCGTCCTGACCTTTGACGACAAATTCAGCTGGCAGGTGGAGCTTAGGCAGGCGGACGACAAGGCAGCGATTAAGGAAGAAATCAAGAAGATAAGTGACGGCGGCGGAACGACGATTAAGCCATCCCTGCGCGAGGCAGGCAGGGTACTTTCCGAGAGTGATGTATCTGTCAAACATGTAGTCCTTCTGACGGACGGCATGGGGGAGACATCCAATTTTAATGACGTGATAGACGTTTACACAGATAACAAGATAACCCTGTCCACCGTGGCAGTGGGGAGCGGCGCCGACAAGACACTGCTCAAAAGGCTTGCCGATAAGTGCGGCGGCAGGTATTACTATTCCGACGAATCCAGTGATATTCCCAGAATCTTCGCACAGGAGGTATTTCTGGGTGGTGACAGCTATATTCAGAATGGCGCGTTTTCCCTGTCCGTACAGAGTGGCCATGAACTGACAAACAGTCTGTTTTCCGACGGATGGCCAGTGGTTTACGGATATATTGCCGCGACGCCAAAGACCGCGTCAAGCCCTGTGATTGTGGCAGGGGAAAAGGCAGACCCGGTTCTGACGGTATGGCAGTACGGACTGGGACGGACGGTGGCATGGAACA
The DNA here is from genome assembly GCA_949066965.1 of uncultured Lachnospiraceae bacterium. Classification (GTDB taxonomy): domain Bacteria; phylum Bacillota; class Clostridia; order Lachnospirales; family Lachnospiraceae; genus COE1. The sequence goes on along the minus strand of CARTDA010000006.1, from coordinate 59,654 downwards.
GTGATGTCACGGGCGAGTGGACAGGCGCTTTTGCGGGGCAGGAGGACTATGTCCAGCTGTGGAAGCGCATCGCGGACTATTCGACCGGAAATGCCAATATGGGCGAGGACAGCGTGAATGTGGTGACCGCAGGAGAGCAGACAACAGTGGATTACCAGACAGACGACTATGGCAGCACGACAGGGATTGAGGTGACTATGATTGACCCGGATGGAAATACAACGGAAGAAAAGCTTCATGCCGCCGCTCCGGGAAAATACACAATAGACCTCCCGACATCCCAGGCAGGGCTGTACCACTTTAATATCCGCCGAATGGAAGACGGACAGATACAAAATTATATGACGACAGCCGCGGCAGTCCAGTTTTCCGACGAGTACAAGTTTGACGTGACGACCGATTCCTATCTGAAGTTTGTGGAGCAGTACGGAAAGCTCATCACAAAAGAAGACCCTGTCTGGACGCGGATTTCCACCGGGGCAAAGGAGGGGTACCCGCTGACAAACTGGCTGCTGGCACTGGCGGTCATCCTCTTTCTGGCAGATGTCGCGATGCGTCGTTTCCAGTACCAGCCCAAATGGACTATTATGAAGGGCAGAACACGCCGCCAAAACACGAAAAACGAACCGCAGGCAGCACGACAGCAGGGGATGCCGGAAACGGAGAAAGCATCCGAAACAAAGAATGAAAAGCCTATGGAAAATAAGGGAAGGAAGCAAAAGAAAGCAAGGAAGACAAAGCAGGCAGAACAGACGCTGGACACTTCCCAGCTGTTAAAGAAGAAAGACGACCGCGGAGGGAAATGAAGATGAAAGGAATTCATTTTGATGTGCAGACGCTCTGTAAGATAATACTGACCGGAATAATTATCACAATGTCTGGGGCGACAATCCTGCTGTACCTGATATCGGGCAGCAAAGAAATTCTTTTTTCGGGCATCGTTTTTACGATGAGTGCGGCATTATGGAATCTCCTGTTAATTATTATTTTCCGGATGCGTCTGACAGCGTTTGTGGCAAAACTGTGCAATATTCTGGACCGCATGATGAGCGGTGAGGATGTGAAGGGACTTACAGACAGCGAGACACAGTTTGCGCGGATTTGCCATCAGCTTGAACGTTTTAACCAGATTTCACAGAAAAACAGATACAAGCTTGACGAGGAACGCAGGGAGCTTCAGATGCTGGTGTCAGATATTTCACACCAGGTAAAAACTCCGGTGAGCAACCTGAAAATGGTGACGGAGACGCTGCTGGAAAAACCTGTTACGGAACAGGAACGCACAGAGTTTTTACAGGGAATCCGCAGTCAGACCGACAAGCTTGATTTTCTTTTCCAGGCACTGGTGAAAACCTCTCGCATGGAGGTGGGGGCAGTCCGCCTGGAAAAGAAGGATATGCCGCTGTTTGGCACGCTGGCAATGGCTATGAGCGGTATTGTATATGGTGCGGAGAAAAAGAACATTGCCGTCACCGTTGAGTGCCCGGAGAAACTGCATCTGCCCCATGACAGCAGATGGACGGCGGAAGCGATTTTTAATCTGTTGGACAATGCAGTGAAGTACACACCTGACGGCGGCAGAATCCGCGTCTCGGTGGAACAGTGGGAGATGTATGTCAAGCTGGATGTGGCAGATACCGGGAAGGGCATTCCGGAGGGCAGTCAGGCAGCTGTTTTCCGGCGCTTTTACCGGGAGGAGGAAGTGCACGACGAGCCAGGAGTGGGTATCGGTCTGTATCTGGCACGCGAAATTATCATGAAACAGGGCGGCTATATCAAATTGTCTTCGGAGGTACATAGGGGCTCTGTCTTTTCCGTGTTTCTGCCTGTCCGGTAAGCAAATCCTGCATGGATTTTTATCTGTTGCCGGAATGGGGCAAGCAGTAATTTAATACACACGACAAAAACAAGCAGATTTCAGTCTGCTTGTTTGAAAGTGCCATAATTATAATAAGGTTGTCTAATAATTAAATTCTGTTGAATCAATTACTTCCCACGTTTTGTCAGAAATCTTAAAAGCCAGCTCATCAAGCTTTTCTACGGGTACATAGAGAATTCCTGTAATCAGTTCTTCATAAAATTTGGCTATAAGCGGCATTGCGTCTCCGTCCTCAAACTTGAGAAGAGCCTTGCCAAGTGCAGCGATTATAAATGGAGGATATCCTATGGCTTTGCAAATTTCCTTCATGTCTTTTGCTTTTGTCGCTTTCGTGACGGTATCATGTGCAACGATTCTTGCAGTTTCCCATCCGTTATTGAGGTTATCTGCCATAGCCTTCATAAATGCACTGTGTTTGATGCCGGCTAAGTAAGCTGCCCGAAAGGCTATTGCATCCGGATAACAGATACATGGAATCCGTTTGCAGATGCCGTTTCCCGATGCCTTGGCGAACTGCTTGCGCCAGTCATCAAATAACTTATGTAAATCCGTATGCTGCCAGGACTGAATCGGACAGCATGTGTAGTCAGGAGCGCTGTCATACTCGGCTGCTTTCTCGGGCAACAGTGCCACCTGCTTGACTATGAAATTTTGTTTTTGATAAACGATTTTACCATATGGTCTCCAATCATTTGGTTCAGCTTTCATTATGCATCCTCCGTTGATAAAAAATAAAATACCCTCTTATATTTATCGACATAATCTGAAAATAATTTAGTCTGTTTTTCTATTAAAATTTTGGGAGGAAGAATGTCTGTGCAACGATACCTGCAAATCTGTAAAATAAAATTAGAAAAACAGTTGATTCTTTTGCGTTTAAGACCGATATATCATATAGAGGCGGCAGGGTATCAATAAAAGAGTATATATGGGAGCCAGTACAGTTGGCAGTATGGAGGGGAAGCATGAATATTTTTATGAATGATGGGTCCGGTTTTATGCTGCATTCCGGATGGGGACTTAAGAGTACCGAGGAGAAGCAGGAGCGGATTCAGAAGACACAGGCGCAGGTAGATTTTTTTGAAGGAAAAAAGGCAGATTTGAAAAATATGCACTGTGATACGCTGGAAGAAATCGGAAAGAAGCTGGAATTGTTTAACAACTATAATGACCAGATAGATGCGGTAAAAAGGCAGTTTAACTATGAACAGATGATGCACTGTATGGATGAGGCAGAGGAGCTTGGAGAGAAAATCGCAAAGGCAGCCGAGGAGCTCGAGCCAAAGACAGCCGAGGAAAGAAGAGAAGAGCTTGCAAAAGAAGCACTCGGCATCGAGGACGACGGCGGTATGCTCGATGAACTGCTTGAGGATATTGAGGAGATGCCGGAAGAGGTATTGGAGGAGACCCTTGAGGAGATGCTGACAGACAATGCAGAATCGGAGAGAGGGCTCGAGGAAGAGCTTCCGGAGATTGTCGAGCAGGAAAAACTGACCGAGATGTATCTCGAAAGACAGTATGTTCCGATTGACATTAAGGCATAAGGGCAGGTGCAGTTGGATTGTAAGGGGACAAAATTTCGTACATGCTGATGGATGATAAATATGAAAGACATATCAAACAGAATTATGAGTGCATGAAAGCAGACGGTTATCAGGTGGAAATCAGCCAGAGACTGTATTACAGGGCGGCAAAGGATAAGACAATCGGAAAGTGGCTGGAACAGAATCTGGATATGCTGCCTGACTGTATGAAAAACTTAAGGGATATGATTTCCGTTACCGGGGGGGAAATTGTAAGCTGTGTCTGCCGCATGGAAAATTACAACAATATCAGCACAGAAATAGGTGCGGCAGATAAAGTAAGTAAACAGATAACACGTTCCACCATTAGGACGACAAATGTCAGAGAAATTGAGGCACAGGTAAAATATAACAGTATATTCTGGGCTTCGGAGACAGAGAGCGCAGGCTTTCATGCAAAAGCATAAATCATGTTAATTGATATCAAGGCAACATATTAACAAGGTACCAGCTAAAACGGATGTTGGCTGTAATAGGATCAGGGAGGGATGAGCTATGAGTACCATTTCCGCGGGAATGCCCGCTGTTGCAGAAAGCGTTTCGGCTTACTACAACACATCAAAAACAAGCAGAAAATCAAAGACAGACGAACCGAAGGAAGACATCGTGGTTACAAAAAAGCCAGAGGAATCCAAGGAGACTGTCAAAAAGACACCGGTTGGCGGAAGGACAATCGGAAAACCTGAGCTGAGTGAGGGCGCTGCAAAGTATTATGAGGAACTAAAGAAAAAGTACGGAAACCTTGACTTTATCCTTGTGAGCAAGGATCAGAAGGAATTTGCCAGGGCAACCGCATCAAAGTATGCCAATCCGAACAGGATGGTGGTTTTGATTGACGAGGAAAAAATTGAGCGCATGGCAGTGGATGAAGAGTACCGCAAGCAGTATGAGGGCATTATCTCACAGGGTGCAAGCGGGCTGTCACAGCTAAAGAACAAGCTGGCAGGCATGGGAATGAATGTGAAGAACTGCGGCATGAAGGTCAATGACGACGGAGCGGCATCGTTCTTTGCGACGATGGACAAATCTTTCCGGGCGCAGAACAAGACTGCCCAGCAGAGACTGGCAAAGAAAAAGGCAGCGAAGAAAGCGGAGGAAAAGAAAGAGCAGAAGAAGGCAGAGCAGAAAAAGCAGCAGGAGAAGCTGGAAAAGAGCCGTGAGGAGCGAAAGGATATAGAGGTGAAGGACGATGAAGTGACTTTTATGGCAGACTCCATTGACGAACTGATTCGGATTATTGAGGACAATGAGTATCTGTTCGAAAGCGGCGGTTTCCTGTCAAACCACGAAAATCAGGTTGGGCGGAAAGTGGACTTTGCGGTTTAGTTCCTTAGCCTGCGTTTGAATAACAGGGAAAAAGAATAATGACATGGTTTTCATTTCATGTTATACTGTATGTAACGGTTCAGAGACTGGATCGTTACATTTTTTATGCACACGGGCGTCCAAAGGAAATATGTCAGCTAAGGCTGACGGACGCCCGGCGCAGCGAGTAGTGGAGAAGGTCATTCCCCTACTCAATTGCACACGGACACGGAAAGGAAATATGCAGCTAAAGCTGTCTAAGTCCTGTGCGCGAGTAATACACATTACAAATGACAGAAATGGAGGAAGAAAATGAAAGGTGGAATGGTAGGGGGAATAGTTGCGCTGGTAGTGGTTATTATTTTGATAGTCCTGCTGAGTTTGGGCTATGTGAAGGCGCCGCCAGACATGGCGTTTATTATTTCAGGTATCAAGAAAAAGTCAAAGGTTGTAATCGGCAAGGCAAGCATCAGGATTCCGTTCTTTGAGAGACTGGACAAACTGAACCTGCGGCTGATTCCGATTGATGTCAAGACAAGCTGCGCAGTGCCCACGGCGGACTATATCAATATCAATGTGGATGCCACGGTCAATGTCAAAATCAGCAACCAGCCGGACAAGCTCAGGATTGCGGCTGAAAACTTCCTGAACAAGAATATCGAGTACATAGCAGGGGTGGCGAGAGAGGTTCTCGAGGGCAATGTACGTGAAATTGTAGGACGCATGCGCCTTGAGGAAATGGTTTCGGACCGTCAGAAATTTGCGGAGCTGGTAAAGGAGAACGCGGAGCCGGACCTTGCCGCGATGGGGCTTGACATCATAAGCTTTAACGTGCAGAATTTTGTTGACGGGAATGATGTCATTGAAAACCTTGGTATTGATAATATTGTAAAGATTAAGAAAGCGGCAGCGATTGCCAGGGCGGAGAGCGAAAGGGACATCAAGGTTGCGCAGGCAGCGGCAGACAAGGAGTCCAACGACGCAGCAGTGGCAGCACAGACGGAGATTGCGAAAAAGCAGAACGAGCTTGCCATCAAGAAGTCCGAGCTCCAGATGGAAGCGGACACCAAGAAGGCAATGGCGGATGCTGCATATGAAATCCAGAAGGAAGAACAGCGAAAGACCATCGAGATTACGACTGCCAATGCGGATATCGCAAAGCAGGAGCGCGAGATTGAGCTGAAGCAGAAAGAGGTGGCAGTCAAGGAGCGTGCCCTCGAGGCGGAGGTAAAGAAACAGGCGGAAGCCGAGAAGTACGCTGCACAGCAGAAGGCGGATGCGGCGCTTTACCAGAGGCAGAAGGAAGCGGAAGCACAGCAGTTTGAGGCACAGCGTGAAGCGGAGGCGAAAAAGGCACAGGCAGAGGCAGACAGGTACTCGAAGGAACAGGAAGCGCAGGGTATCCGCGCCTTTGGAGAAGCAGAGGCAGCGGCAGTCCGCGCAAAGGGTGTCGCGGAGGCAGAAGCCATACAGGCAAAAGGTCTGGCGGAGGCAGAAGCCATGGAGAAAAAGGCAGAGGCATATGCAAAGTATAACAAGGCAGCAGTTGCCGAGATGATGATTAAGGTGCTTCCTGACATTGCCGGAAAGATAGCAGAGCCGCTGACACAGATTGACAAGATTACAATTATCGGCGGGGATGGCGGTTCCAATGGTGTCGAGCAGGTGGCTGGAAATGTTCCGGCAGTCATGACAAAGCTTTTCGAGTCCATGAAGGAGACAACAGGCATTGACCTTGCAAACATTATAAACGCAGAGTCGTATGATGCAAAAGTCAACAGGAATATTACCGTCAACGGAATTGACGGGGTAAACCTGACAGTGACCCAGAAAACGGCAGACAATCAGCCGGGTTAAAAAAGAGAATTGTGCCTGATGCAGGAATTGTTTGAAAAAAATCAACAATTTCTGCATTTTTTGGAAAATGGCTATAAAGATTTTCCATTCCGTTACCGATATATATTACGTAAACAGCCAAACAAAACAAATTGTATTTACATTATAGACAGTATCGGAAAGGATATGGATGTAGAATGAAGATAAACAGTTCGAGAAACTCGTTGTTGAGGGCAAGAAATTTAAGAAGCGCCAGGAGAAGCCGTGTCGGACATATATTAGGCAGCAGGACTTCCAAGACAAACAGCAGCTCCAGGTCAGGCTCCACAAAACGAACCACTTCGTCAACGACATCATCAACAGCCAAGATAAAACAGCTTGCCATGTATGAGAAAGTGGAGAAGGCAGCAGATGATATCCAGGGCAGTGTCAAGAAGATGCTTGCAATCGGAAAAATGACCTATACGGATGATGAGGCGGGCAAAAAGGCGCAGGAGAATGATAAGGAAAACCTTTTCAAAAACATTAAGGAGTTTGTTTCGGACTTTAACACCGTCCGCGATGAGCTGACTGACATTGGCGGCGTTGCAAATCTCGCACTCAGAAAGACACTGGACAGTATTGTATCGACATATACAAGTGACTTGAAGGACATTGGCATCACGGTTTTAAAGTCAGGTGAGATTTCCCTGGATGAAAAAACGTTGGAGAAGGCTGATTTTGACAAGGTAAAGGCATTGTTTACCAGGGATGGCGGTTTTGCGGAGAAGATAAGCGTGAAGATGGAAACCATAGAAAAAGCAGCAGCCGACAGTGTGAATACCTTAAACAAGCTGTATGGTGCCACATCCACCTACAATAGATATGGAACGAGTAACTCATACCTGAACAGCGGCTATAATAATTACAATTATAATAATTATGGCAATAATAGCAGCTGGTATTTCTGATAGATAACAAAGCTCCTAAATAATCCTAAAAATAATTCCAAAACAAAAGAAGCAGTTGTAAGTTGACTGCTTCTTTTGTTTTGGAATATTTCGTTTAACGCTCGAATTTCTGTTTTTCCTTTTTATCCTTTTTGTTATTGTACATGATTTTGTCAGCCCTGTTGTAAGTATCCTCCAGGTTTTTGTCAATATCCGGTGTATATGTGGCACATCCGTAGGCAATCTGCATTTTTAAGTGTTTGTGCTTGCTCTCACGGTTGGAGGCATCCACGCTCGATTCAAGCATTGCAAGATAATGTGTCATGTCTATGGACGAGGAGTTTTCGACAAGAGTCACAAACTCGTCGCCGCCCACCCGGTAACATTTTCCGATTCCGTTAAATATTTCATAGATAATGGTGGCACAGCTTTTGATGTACGCATCACCGACGCTGTGGCCATAGGTATCGTTGGTATATTTGAGGTTATTGAGGTCGAAATCAATAACGGCGACATCATGCGGATTCTCTGATAATTTGGCAAAATCCACGTTAAAGCAGGTACGGTTGTTGAGTCCTGTCATCTGGTCTGTGTATGCGAGCGTCTGGTATGCGTCCGCTTCCTGCCCCATTTTCATAAGCGTGACGGATTCCCGCGTGGAAGCGATGCCGAGCACGATGATATATGTGAGAAAACCAAGACGTCCGAACGTATTTCCGTCACCAATATTAAGAAAATAAAAGTCAATCAAATCTACAGTGAGGGAAAGACAGCATATAAGGACGCAGGCCATATGCACTTTTACCATATGGGTATGTATTTTGTTTTTTATAAGGGAGTAGGACTGCACTACGATGATAATCCCGAGCGCACACAGCATAATGTGCGTAGTCCAGAGCGTTTCCCTTAAATCTGCGATACCCGTAAAAGCAAGCACAAGGCAGGCAACGATTTGCAAGACATCAGCCTTGCAGAACAGTTCCCAGATCGGGCTGTTATCCTCGTAGAATGTTTTGACAAACAATGCGAATGGAAGGGCAAGCACCATCAGCGCAAGGAATGACAGATAGGATGTCACCAGATTGTTTTTTAGTATCATCGTCGTAATGGTACTTTCATTGACGGACCAGATGGACAAAAAAACAGCAAAAATTCCAAGCTTGACAAGTTTTCCGTTTGTACTGATATTGTGCGCTACGACTATGTGGTATACAATGAGCACGATACCCAGAATAAACATGATAATACAGAGGGCAAACGGAGCAAAATTTTCTGTAATAATATATGTAGGAAGGGAAAACGGATTCCCCATATAAAATACCGGGACTGTTTTCAGGTAAGAAGAATAAGGAGTAGAGAAAACAATTTCGATATTATTTGTCGTATAAGGAAGGTTTACAAAGTTCCAGCAGTAACCCGGAGAGTCAGACAACGGGTTATTGTTTTTGACAGGGTACTCATAGATAAGAGTCGTGTTTGAGTATACCTTTACGTTTTGGTGAACAGTGTAAAAAGCAAGGATGTTTCCGATGGATGGGTCTACCCGGATTGTGCCCGAAACCACAGTCTTTTTCATGCGGAACTCTTTCTCGAAATCCGTCCATTCTGCCACGGCATAGGCAGACTGCTGCTGGCGGGTGTCTGTCTTTTTGTCATATATAAAGATTGCGATTAAAAATATGCAGATAATAACTGAACAAATAATGTATGTTACATAGGTTTTCTTACTTATGTTTGTATTCATTTGTAGCATTACTCCCTAGATGATTTATTTGTAATACCGTTTGGTACACATAGATGTATATATGATTTCAAATCATTTCATTTATTATAACATCAATGACAACTATATGCCATTTAAATTTTGTAAAAATAGAACATTGTACAAAAATAAATTGAAAAATATGGTAAAATGTACAGACAAAGGTTTGATTTAAACACAAAATTGTTACATTATGACTCGGAAAGTGTCTGTGATATTGCCGATTCGTCGACAAAATTTAGCTTTATGTACTTAAAAAAATACATTGAAAAAAATTGACAGATAGTATAAACTATTAAGTAGGTAATTGTCGGAAAATAAATTGCGAAAGGAGATTTACCGTGAAAAAGAAAATTTTAATGACAGTACTGGCTGCTTCACTGCTGGCGGCTTCACTTGCGGGCTGCGGAAATAACAATACAGATGGCGGCAATCAGGCAGAGACAGAGCCTGTAGATGCTGGTGCAGATCAGGGCGATGCGGACGGACAACTGGAATCAGGCACGGTGGAATTGAGGGTCTGGGTCGAGGAGTCAAACATTGCAAATCTGCAGAAAATGATTGACAGTTTTAAACAGAAGTATGCCGGACAGGCTGATTTTGATATTACAATTGAGGTATCTGGTGACGCGGATACAAGAAAAAATGTTCTGGGTGATATTCACAATGCGGCAGATATCTTTTCAATGCCGGATGACCAGCTGTACAGTCTGATAGCAGGCGGGGCGCTCTCGCCGGTGGTTAACCAGGATGAGGTGAAAAACGCTAACTTGCCGGATGCAGTCGATGCAGCTTCCTATCGCGGGGATTTATATGCATATCCATACACTGCGGACAACGGATATTTTCTGTATTATAATAGTGCATATCTGACAGCAGAAGATGTTCAGACGTTTGACAGGATTCTTGAGGTTGCGGCAGAAAACGAAAAGAAGGTATCCATGGAGTTTAATTCAGGGTGGTACCTGTATTCTTTCTTTGGCAATACAGGTCTGGAGTTTGGCATCAATGAAGACGGTGTGACAAATCACTGCAACTGGAATTCTACGGAAGGAAGCATTAAGGGTGTTGATGTGGCGCAGGCGCTGCTCAGTATTGCGACACACCCTGGGTTTGTGGCACAGCCGGATGCCGGCTTTGTGGAGATGGCACAGTCAGGCGAATGCATTGCAGGTGTAAGCGGCGTATGGAATGCAGTTGCCATACAGGAAGCGTGGGGGAATGATTACAGTGCCTGCAAACTTCCTACATATACCTGCAACGGACAGCAGATACAGATGTCTTCTTTTAAAGGATATAAAATGTTTGGGGTAAATGCATATTCCGAACATCTGGCATGGGCGCATAAACTTGCAGACTGGATTACTAACGAGGAAAACCAGATTCTGCGGTTTGAGGAGAGGAGCCAGGGACCGTCCAATATCGTTGCGGCTTCCTCCGACGCAGTTGGAAAAGTTCCGGCGATAGCTGCCGTAATTGACCAGTCACAGTACGGTGTCCTTCAGAGAGTGGGAAACAGCTACTGGGATGCGTGTACAAGCTTTGCCGACACATTGGCAGCAGGAAGTCCGGACAACATGCCTTTGCAGGATCTGATGGACAGACTGGTAAAGGGCATAGCAGCTTCGGCGGTACAGTAAGGAGGGGAATAAAATGAATGGAAAGAAACGATTAAGTATTACAATAATCATTTTGGTTCCGGTTTTTATTCTCGGAGCATTGGCGATTTATTCAAATATAGCGGCAATCAATAACCTCAAACGGGTGAATTCGACTGCCGTGACAATATCTGACGAGCATATGGTAAATATTTCCCAGCTCAGCAATATTGAGAAGGAACTTCAGGAAATCCATAAGAAGGCGCTCTCCCATATCATAGCAACTGATTTGGATACCCTGATTGCGACAGTGGCTGAGGTTCGTGCGGAAGAGGAGATACTGGACGGATACCTGATAGAATACAAGAACAGCCTGCTGGAGGCGGATGCTGCTGCGTATGATAGCCTGGTAAAAAATTACGAGACCATGAAATACGAGATAGCGAACCTGATGGCATTTAGTGGAAATGCGGAGAAAGAGACAGCATTTGCCCTTGCAAACGGAACGATTAAACAGTGCAGTGACGAGATGCAGCGTCAGGTTGAGATTATGATGGAATATGCACAGCAGAGTGCGACGCAGGCAAGCGAGGCTCTGACAGCGGAATACAGCAAGGCAGTATTTAAAAATACGGTCATTGTTGTCCTGAGTGTTGTTGCATTGTTTATTACGCTCTACAGTGTATTTATACTGATTATCAGAAAGCTGATTGTTGCAAATCATGAGATTAATGATATTATCAATGGCATTGACCAGAGCCAGGGCGATTTGACAAAGCGAATCAGCATCTTGTCCAACGACGAGATTGCCGACCTGGGAAATGGTATCAATACATTTATGGGCAAACTGCAAAGCATCATGAAAATGATTATCGAGAACTCCAGAAAACTCGAGGAGGTTGTCAGCGAAGTGCAGGAGAGCGTGCGGACTTCCAATGACAGTGCTTCGGATTTGTCAGCAGTCACGGAGGAGCTGTCTGCCACGATGCAGGAAGTCGGGCATTCCGCGACGATTATCAACCAGAATGCGGATTCCGTGCGCAGCGAGGTTGAGATGATTGCCGATAAGTCAAGCAGCATCAACGACTACTCTAAGAAAATGAAAGAAAATGCAGATAAGATGGAGTCGGACGCGAAGACAAACATGCAGGAGACAAGCACGAAAGTCCAGGAGATTCTCGAGGTGCTGAATCAGGCGATTGAGGACAGCAAGAGCGTTGAGCAGGTTAATGGGCTGACAAATGATATCCTCAATATCTCCAGCCAGACAAATCTTCTTGCGCTGAATGCTTCCATAGAGGCCGCGCGTGCAGGGGAGGCTGGAAAGGGATTTGCAGTTGTTGCGGATGAAATCAGGCAGCTTGCCGCTTCAAGCCGTGAGACGGCGAACCGCATCCAGGAGATTAACGGTGTGGTTATCAACGCGGTTCACAATCTTGCAGGCCACTCCAATAATCTGGTAGAGTACATGACAGACGCGATTCTGCCGGAGTTTGAGAATTTTGTCAGCAGCGGTGAGCAGTACCGGGATAATGCCACATACATAGAGGGTGTCATGAATGAGTTTACCGCAAAGACAGACGACCTCAAGCGGGCGGTTGATGAGATTGCGAAATCGATTGAGACCATTACAGATGCAATTGAGGAAGGTGCAAGGGGTGTCACTGGCGCTGCGGAAAGTACGCAGGTGCTTGTTGAGGATATGGAAAATATCAGCAACAGGATGGATGAAAACCAGCAGATTGCGGCAGCCTTGCAGAAAGAAACGGATGTGTTTAAGAACTTCTGATTCTGAATATGCGCAGCCCCGTGCACAATGCGTATAATGCACGCATGGAAGTATGCCGCAGAAGCGGCGCATGGGGCGCGCGGCGAGTAGGGAAGATGACTCTTCCCTACTCGATTAATAGCGTTGAACAAAAAGTTCGCCAGGCTTTGGCTTTGGCGGACTTTTATTCTGCACACGGGCGGAGGGTCATTCCCCTACTCGATTTCGAAGACATGAAAGGACAGAGAATAATGAAAAAGTGTGTGATTGTAGGTGCAGGCGTGTGTGATTCCGGGCAGTTAAGGAAGCGGGCGGTAATCAAGGAAGGAGACCTGTGTATTGCGGCGGACGGAGGACTGGATTATCTGCTGGAAGCCGGAATAACACCTGATATTGTATTAGGGGACATGGATTCCCTGAGGACGCGGGAGGCACTCGCTGCTTTATCTGTGAAAAGGCTTCCGGAGGAGAAGGACGATACCGACATGCTTGCGGCAATCAAGGAGGGACTGTCCGCGGGATTCCGGAAATTTGAGCTTTATGGTGCACTTGGCGGGCGGCTGGACCATACACTTGCAAATATCCAGAGTCTTTTATACCTGTTAAACCGGGGCGCGCGCGGTACGCTTTATGGTGACGGGCTGTCGGTTTTCCTGATTCGGAATGAGAGCATTTCGTTTGTGGCAGATGAAGCGAAATGCGGGAGAAGGATTTCTGTGTTTGCTTTTGGCGGAGATGCAGACGGCGTTTCCGAGGTGGGGTTGAAATATACACTGGACCATGTCCTGTTAAAGCAGGAGTTTCCGGTTGGGGTGAGCAATGAGTTTACAGGCAGACATGCCATGATAGAAGTGCAGAATGGCATGCTGCTGATATGCATGGAAATAAAATAATATTTTTATGAAATAATGGTTGGAAATCATGGAAAGAAAAGATACAATATAGTTATGTAGGATTTACAATCAGGAGGAGTATCAATGATATACACATTTTCAACATGGCTTCTGTTTTTTTACTTTTACTGTTTTCTGGGCTGGCTGTGGGAGACATGCTATGTGTCTGTGTTAAAGGCAAAATGGGTAAACAGGGGGTTTATGAGGGGACCGTTTCTTCCGATATATGGCTCCGGGGCAATCGTCGTTTTAATTTTTACGCTGCCCTTTCGGACGAATGCAGGGCTTGTGTTTGTCGTGGGAATGACAAGCGCTACATTATTGGAATATTTTACCGGAGCGGCAATGGAAAAGATGTTCCATGTCAGGTACTGGGATTACAGCAAGCAGCGCCTGAACCTGAATGGTCATATCTGTGTCACGTCGTCGCTTGCCTGGGGGTGTTTTTCAGTCATCCTTACATTATACGGACATACGCCGGTGGAACGCTTTGTGCTGAATATGAATACAAATGTTTTGGAGGTGTTGGTGTTTGTGCTCACGGTCTATATTTCCATTGACATGGCAGAAAGCATCCGCGAAGCGATTAACCTCAAAGAGGTTCTTCTTGGGCTTGAGGAGAACAATGAAGATTTCCGCAGGTTTCAGAAGCACATTGAGGTTGTTTCGGCATTTTATGGCGGCGAGATAAAGGAGAAATCGGAAGCAGGGCTTCGCAGGATTAATTCGGCACTGGAATCAGGAAAGGAAATGTATGACAGGCTGGGTGAGAGCAGCAGAAATTCAAAAGCTGCAATTATGGAAAGGGTAAACAGTGCAAGAACAAAAAGGGAGTATGGACGTATGAGTTCGCTTTTAAAGCGAAATCCACAGGCAACATCAAGAATGCATGAGGAGGCATTTTCCAGGTTTGTTGAGTTTACAGGAGAAAATACGGACGAGTAGGCAACAGGAAAGCGTAAACAAGTATATGAAGAGTGGGGATAAAAATGGTACAGAAAATAAAAGACAGGTTTGGAAAATATATTGCAAGAACAGATTCGCAGCTGTGGATTTACAACACAATTATCTTAATAGAAATTTTAGCGCTCACCATTCTTGGGGCAATAGAGTTTTTTATGGGATACGAGCAGGATGGGCTTCTGGTGATGGCTGCCCTGTGGGTCTATCTGGTAGCCATGGCACTGCTGGCAAATTATTATCCAAAAAAAGTTCAGCTTTTTTATGCGCTGGTTGTGGCTCCTGTAAACCTTGTGGTTTTTCCTTTTATGTTCCTGTGGGCTGAGGGCGGGGGTATCGAGTCGGGAATGCCGGTCTGGCTGACATTTGGGATTCTGCTTGTATGTATTATGACCAGCGGGATATATTTTAAAATATTGTTGGCAGTTACGGTGGTGACGGACGTGATGATTATTCTATACGGTTATTTCCACCAGGAGACCTTTAAGTATATTGACAATGATTTTTATTACTATCAGGATAACCTGATTGCAGTCCTGGTAGTGGCAGGTACGATTGGGCTGATTTTAAAATACCAGCGGTATGTACAGACCAGGCAGACAAAAAGAATCGAAGATGCTGTCATGGAAGCGGAACAGGAGAAGCTGAATGCACAGAAGGCAAATGTTGCAAAGACAAACTTTCTGGCAAACATGTCACATGATATCAGAACACCGATGAATGCGATTGTCGGCATGACGGATATTGCGAAGTATAATATTGATGACAAGGAAAAAGTACAGGAGTGCCTGAATAAGATTACCGCATCTTCTACGCAGCTGCTGAACCTGTTAAACAATATACTGGATATGTCCGAGATTGAGATGGATACGTTAAAGCTGAAAGAGGGGCAGTTCAGTATGACGGAATTGGCGGAAAACATTCAGGTTGTGCTGGCGCAGATGGCAAGGGGGCGGAAAGTCGAGTTTGAAATGACGTGTGATGTAGAGCATGAAAACCTGCTGGGGGATTCCGTCCGGCTGCGGCAGGTTATGATGAATATCATCAGCAATGGCATTAAGTACACGGATGCATTTGGAAAAGTGAGTGTTTCTATTACAGAGGCTGCAATGAATGACAGTGACTATGCGGAATTTGATATTATTGTGACGGACACTGGTGTCGGAATGACGCAGGAGTTTATCGAGAACCATATCTTTAAACCATTTGAGCGTTCCGAGGACAGGCGGGTGCAGAAGGTCGAGGGCAGCGGCATTGGCATGAGCATTTCAAAAAGTATCATAGATGCCATGGGGGCAACGCTTGCGATTGAAAGTACGGTCGGTGTCGGCTCAAGGTTTTCCATCCATGTGCGGCTAAAAAAAGATAAGAATGTACAGAAAAATTTCAAGGTGGAGGATGGCATAGCAATACTTGATGCTTCTGGGAAAAATATACTGGTCGTGGAAGACAATGACATGAATATGGAAATCATAAAGGCGATTCTTGAGCGCACCCATGCACATGTGATTTGCGCGTGGGATGCCGAGGAGGCAATTGATATCTTTGGTAAATCAAAGGAGGGGCATTTTGACCTGATATTGATGGATATCCAGATGCCGGGGATGGACGGATATGGTGCGGCGAGGGCGATACGCAGTATGGACAGAAAGGATTCCATGTCGATTCCCATCATGGCAATGACGGCAAATGCGTTTGCACAGGATGTGGAGAAGGCTTTTGATGCCGGAATGAACGCACATCTTGCAAAGCCGATTGATGTGGATGAGCTGTTCCAGAAGATGTATCATTTTTTCTATACATAATATTTTCACGGAAAGGGAAAAACTATGCAGACAATTGATAGAAACCGGCTTTTCCGATTAGGCGAGCTGCTTGATGAAAGTGTGGCGGAAGGTCAGATTGCCGGAGGATGATGTCACATTCCTGATGATGCTGCAGTTAAGGGATTCAGGAACGTTTACACTGACGAGAAAACTGAGAAATGTGCTGGCAGCAGCAATCGGAAGGGAATGCATTTAAGAAAAAGCAGGCAAATAATAAAGCCTGCTTTTTTCATAAACATATATAGTCATTATACAACATCCTGGAGCTGCGCGGTGTAGAGTCTGTAGTAGGCGCCTCTTTTTGCCATAAGCTCCCGGGCATTTCCTTCCTCCACGATGCCGCCGTTGTCAATGACAAAGATGCGGTCTGCTTTCTGTATGGTGGACAGTCGGTGTGCAATGACAAATGAGGTGCGTCCTTTCAGAAGGGCTTCAATGCCGTCCTGGACCAGCAGCTCCGTCTTGGTGTCAATGCTTGAGGTTGCCTCATCCAGAATCAGTATTTTTGGCATACTGACCATTGTCCGTGCAAAGGCAAGCAGCTGTTTCTGTCCCACGGAGAGTCCGCCGCCGCGTTCCTCGAGCTTCGTGTTGTAGCCGTCAGGAAGCTTTGCGATAAAATCATGTGCATGGACTGCCTTGGCAGCTGCGATGATTTCCTCGTCAGTGGCATCCAGCTTTCCATAGGCGATATTTTCACGGATAGTGCCTGTAAACAGGAAATTGTCCTGCGTCATAATGCCCATCTGCTGCCGGAGACTCTCAATGCTGACGCCCTTGATATCATGCCCGTCAATCCGGATAATCCCTTTCTGGATATCATAAAAACGGCTGATGAGGTTGACAATGGTTGTTTTTCCGGCGCCAGTCGGTCCCACGAGGGCAATTGTCTCACCTGGCTTGATGTGGAAGCTCACATCATTGAGAACGTTTGTGTTTTCGTCATAGGAGAATCCAACATGTTCAAAGTCTACTGCACCGATAATTTCCGGCATCTGTGTCACGCCGTCGGCGTCCACGATTTCCGCGCCAGTGTCGAGAATCTCAAAGATTCGCTCTGCGCCGGAAATGTTTGTAATCAGCTGGTTATAAAAGTTGCTCAGGTTCATGATTGGCTGCCAGAACATGGAAATATAGGTGCCAAATGCAACAAGGGTACCCACTGATACGTTATCGACACCGAGTACCATGATGCCTGTAAACCACAATGATACATTGCCAAGCCCCCAGCAGAAATCCACGACAGAACCAAAAGCATCTGCGTACCGCACGGCATCCATGAAAGAGTGCTGGTGCTCATCGACAAGGGAACGGAACGTTTCTTTTGTTTCCGTCTCCGCCGTAAAACTCTGGATAATCCGTATGCCTGACAAATCCTCATGCACAAATGCATTGAGGTTGGAGGATTTCTTGCGGAATATCTGCCAGCGCTTATGCGAACGTACCTGGATAAACCATACTCCGATCATCATAAGGGGAATGCTTACCAGTGCCGCCGCGGCAAGCTTTGCATTTTTGAAGAACATAATACCGACTACCGCGCAGATTGTGATAAAATCCGGTATCAGTGTCGTGACACTGTTGGAGAGTACATCCTTCAAGGAATTGATGTCTCCGATAATGCGGGCAAGGATTTTTCCTGTCGGCCTGCTGTCAAAAAACTTGAAATCCAGTGTCTGTATATGTGTGTAGAGCTGCTGCCGGATTGTGACAAGTACCTTGTTGCACACCTTTGCCATAATGTACATGCGTGCCTTGACCAGAATAATCAGAATCGCATTTAACACAAGCGCGATGGCAGCAAGGCGGTACAGGCCGTTGTAGTCGCCGGTTGAAATATGGTTGTCAATGGCAGATTCAATGATGAGTGGGTTTATGAGACTCACACATACACAGTATGCCATGATTAACAGGACAACAAATATGGAAACCTTGTGTGCAAGCAGATAGGAAAACAGTCTTCCCAGTGTTTTAAGCTTGCCGACTTCCTTCAGGTTTTCGTCTTCTTTGTAGGAATTAATTGCCATGATATGCGCCTCCTTCCTCGGACGCAGTGGTGATGCTGATGTCAGACGGTTCACCGTACTGCGATACATAAGTGGTATAGTAGAGCCCCTTTTTTGCAAGCAGCGTGTCATGCGTGCCACGCTCCGCGATGGAACCGTTTTCCAGAACAATAATTTCATCTGCGTGGCGCACGGCGCTGATGCGGTGGGCAATAATCAGCTTGGTGGTATCAGGCAGCGCATTCAGGGTTTTTTGTATCTCATGCTCCGTTTCCATGTCAAGTGCGGATGTCGAGTCATCCATAATCAGTATGGGCGTGTGCTTTGCAAGCGCCCTTGCGATGCTGATGCGCTGTTTCTGGCCGCCGGAAAGCCCGACGCCGCGCTCCCCGATAACGGTCTCATACTCATCCGGCATCTTTTCGATAAAGCTGCTTGCCTGTGCATCCCTGGAAGCCTTTCTCACGATTGCCTCATTAATATAATCCCTTTTTCCTAACTTCACATTTTCATTGATGGTGTCTGAGAATAAGAATACATCCTGCATCACAATGGAAATGCTGCTCCGCAGCTGTTTTAATGAAAGCTCCCTGATGTCCACGCCGTCAAGGCGGATACATCCGTCAGTGGCGTCATAGAGCCGCTGCAATAACTGTATTACCGATGTCTTGCCTGCGCCCGTGGCACCCATGATGCCGATAGTGGAGCCTGCATCTGCCTCAAAAGTGATGTCATGCAGGATTTCGTGCATGTCTTCTTTGTGGAAGGAGACATGTGAGAATTCAATCTTACCCTGTACCTTATCCAGTATGGCAGGATGTTTTGCTTCGGTAATGGCAGGCTTCTGCGCATAAATTTTGACAAGCTTCTTGTTGGAGGCGATGCCGGCAGAAAAGCCGTTTGACAGCCACCCGAGCATTTCCATGGGCCACACAATATTGTTGGAGTACTCAAGAAACGCGCCGAGCACGCCAAGCGTAATCGTGCCCTGAATGACAAGGCGTCCGCCAAGCAGAAGTATGGTCATGGGCAGAAGCTTTGTGATAATCTGCAGGTATGGGTAGTAGCGCACAAACACTTTGGACTGTCTCATGTTGAGCTCGTAATAGCGCTGGTTATGCGAGAGGAATTTGTTAATCTCAAACTTCTCCCTTGCAAATGCCTTTACGGTCCGCACGCCGGCAAGATTTTCCTCTGCCACGGTATTGAGCGCCGCATTCTCCTCGCTGATGTCTTCGTAGATGGAGCCGAGACGGTGTTCCATGCTGACGGCAATGAATGCGGAGATGAACATGGCAATTGTCGGTATGACTGCAAGCGGTGCATGGAGCCGGTACATACAGAAAAGAACAATGCATGTGTGGAAGATGACCTCAATAATTAACATACTGACATAGGACAAAGTATCCCACACCCTGTCAATATCGTCCTTGACACGTGCCATGAGCTCCCCGGTATTTGTCTTGTCGAAAAAACTGCTGCTCAGACCCTGGATGTGGTCAAACAGGTTTTTGCGCATGTCTGACGCGATGGAGGAGCCCACCTTGTCAAAGGTGTATTCCTTCGTGTATTGGAATATGCAGCGCCCGACACCGACAATGAGGATTCCGCCAAGCAGATAGGGCAGTATCGCCAGATTGCCACCCAGTATGACATCATCAATGATATGCATGGTGAGCATTGGCGCCAGCATGTCAAGGGAAACACTGATAATCAGCGATGTAATGGCAAAGAGGTAGTGCCACTTGTATTCCCAGATATAGGTTGATAGTTTCTTTCTCATAAAAGTTCGATTCCTCCCTCTGATTATCCGTAACAGGGAGACAAAGCCTGGACTGTTACGGTTTTCTCCAGTGTACTTGACTGATAAAAAGGTATAAAAAAACCCCATGGTAAAATCACCATGAGGTCAAATGACAATACGGATTTATCAGATACAGAATACCCCGGAGATAATTTTACTATTGAAAAATATGATAGAGTGATTGTTGCCGGCATTGTTTAACTTATTTAACATAGTACTACCTCCTTTCTGAAATGACAAATAATTGGTTACTTCATTAAACATACTCTCATTTGAAATGAATGTCAACTGATTTTTATTGAATCTTAAAATATTATTTTTGAAATGATTGCGCATGCATGGAAAAAAGTGTATACTTTATACGGAGTATCAAAATGTGTTATTTCAAATACTATTTTATTATGATATAAAAAGGAGAATGAAGATGAGCAAGAAAACAACCGTATTAATGATTCTCGACGGCTACGGACTGAATGAAAAGACAGAGCACAATGCCGTAGCAATTGGGAAGACACCCGTTATGGACAGGCTGATGAAGGAGTATCCGTTTGTAAAGGGAAACGCAAGCGGGATGGCAGTAGGGCTTCCTGACGGACAGATGGGCAACTCCGAAGTGGGGCATCTGAATATGGGTGCCGGAAGGATTGTCTATCAGGAGCTGACAAGAATTACCAAGGAGATTCAGGATGGCACGTTCTTTGAGAATCCGGCGCTGATGGAAGCAGTTGAGAACTGTAAGGCAAAGAACTCTGCGCTGCACCTGTTCGGACTTTTATCAGACGGCGGTGTGCACAGTCACAACACACATTTATACGGACTGCTGGAGCTGGCAAAAAGGAATGGATTGTCAGAGGTATTCGTGCACTGTTTCCTTGACGGACGTGATACGCCCCCGGCATCCGGAAAAGGGTTTGCGGAGGAGCTTGAGGCAAAGATGGCGGAAATTGGTGTCGGCAGGATTGCCTCTGTCATGGGACGCTATTATGCCATGGACAGAGACAATAACTATGACCGTGTTCAGAAAGCATATGAGGCAATGACCGAGGGCAAGGGCGAGCAGGCAGCATCCGGTCCGGAGGGAATCCAGAAATCCTATGACAATGATAAGACGGACGAGTTCGTGCTTCCTACCGTTGTGGCAGAGGACGGAAAGGCAATCACTACAATCAAGGACGGTGATTCTGTTATTTTCTTTAATTTCAGGCCTGACCGTGCAAGAGAGATTACAAGGGCATTCTGCGATGATGATTTCAAGGGGTTTGACAGAAAGCGGCTTGACCTGAAATATGTCTGCTTCTCGGACTATGACCCTACGATTCCGAATAAATCCGTTGCATTCCATAAGATTGCAGTGACAAATACCTTTGGCGAGTGGCTTGCAGCCAACAATATGACCCAGGCAAGGATTGCCGAGACAGAGAAGTATGCGCATGTCACGTTCTTTTTCAACGGCGGCGTGGAGGAGCCGAACAAGGATGAGGACAGAGTGCTTGTCCCATCCCCGAAGGAAGTGGCGACTTACGACCTGAAACCGGAAATGAGTGCCTACACGGTATGCGACAAGCTGACGGACGCGATTCGGTCAGGCAGGTATGATGTGATTATCATTAACTTTGCAAATCCGGACATGGTAGGGCATACAGGTGTTGAGGATGCCGCAATCAAGGCGGTTGAGGCAGTGGACGAGTGTGTGGGTAAGGCAGTGGATGCAATCCTTGAGGTAAACGGTACCATGTTTATCTGTGCAGACCATGGCAACGCGGAGCAGCTTGTCGATTATGAGACGGGCGCGCCGTTTACGGCACACACCACGAATCCGGTTCCGTTTATCCTTGTAAACTATGATCCGGCGTATACGCTGCGGGAAGGCGGATGCCTTGCGGACATCGTTCCGACGCTCATTGAGACGATGGGAATGCAGCAGCCGACAGAGATGACAGGAAAATCATTGCTGGTGCGCAAATAATACAATAATTGCTGCAAAAATAGATAATTTGCAGATGAAAAGCAAGGTGTAAGGTCTTGGCGGACTGTTAAGGCATTACACCTTGTCTGGCTTGGATGATAAGGAGGGGTTTTCATATGGATGCTTTAAAAAAAGAAGATTTTTATACAATTGAGGATATTTATGCATTACCGGATGGGGTGCGTGCGGAGCTGGTTGATGGAAAAATCTATTATATGGCGTCACCAGGACGGACGCATCAGAAAATAAGCAATAGATTGAACCAGAGCATATTAAATTATATTGATAGTAATGGCGGCAAGTGTGAAGTATATGCAGCTCCATTTGCCGTTTTTCTTGAGAAAAATGACACCACTTATTTTGAACCCGATATTTCGGTAATCTGTGACACCTCCAAGCTGGATGAAAAAGGATGCCATGGCGCGCCGGACTGGATTATCGAGATTGTGTCTCCTGGCAACAAAGCCATGGATTATTTTACGAAACTGATGAAGTATCAGGCTGCGGGCGTCCGGGAATATTGGATTGTCGACCCGTCAAAGGAACAGATTATGGCATATCAGTTCGAGGGAAAAGTAATGATGGAGCAGTATTCCTTTGGAGAAGATGTGCCTGTCGGAATCTATGAGGGATTTTCCATTAAGGTGCAACCATAAGAAAAAGTGTTAACAGTTCAGCCCAGGACTTTGCACTGTGCTGCAAAGTCCGTGAGAAAGCGTAGTGGCTGAGATGCATCAAGCCACCACGAAGTGGTTTTGCATGGCTTGATGCCTGTAACAGGAAGCCGAAGGCTGAACTGTTACAAAAAATGCACAAAGAATAAAAATATATTGGAAAAAATTAGTCAACAATGATATACTATTTATGATAGATTCCTAAAAATATTATGGAATTCTTATAAAAATGACAATGCCATGGGAGATGAGGCTGGTGATAAATATGAGGATCGCATACAATTTACTGATTCTTAGTATATTATTGGTATGTATATGGTTTGTGTATGTCAGTGTGGACAGTAAGGCATATTACAGAAAAATTTTCAGGGGGATACTCTGGGCGGCAGTGGTGATGTATATCAACAGGCTGGTCGGCGTTGCGTATGACGAGGGATTTCTGCCCTGTGTGGAATGGCTGCTTGTGATGGAACGGACAATCCACTATTTCCTTACGCTTGCCATATATACACTATATGCTTACTTTATCTTCTGCCTTGTCGGACAATTCCATTATTATCCAAGGAAGCGTAAAATCACATTCTGGCTGTTAAATTTTGTGATGAATGCACTGATACTGACATCGCCGTGGACACATGCGATATTTTATGTCGAGGATGGTGTGTCTTACCATGGTAAGCTTTTTTTTCTGCTCGTGTTTACAAGAGGGCTGTATGCAATTATGGCAACTGTGTACGCACTGATGAAGCGGAAGCTTATGATAAAAATTTTCGGGCAGAGCATCATACTGCTGGCAGTCTTTACCATAATCCAGGTGATAGAATATCTGATTTATCAGGATGAGACACTGTATTACTCAACCTTGATTGTGAACATCATTATTTTCCTGCTCACGATTACCATGGTGGAGTTTTATAAGGACGGAGCGACAGAGCTTCTCAACAAAAGGGCGTTTCGGCAGTTTATAGACAGGGAGATAGGCAAGCCGGGGACGCGTGTAGTCTATCTGATAAAATTAAAGAATTATGAGTATCTCCGCCAAAACTGTCATGAACCTTCTGTCATGGTACTGGTGAAACAGCTTGCGGAATACATGAAAGAATACGCAATGCTGTCATCCATCTATTACTTTGATGACGGCAAATATGGGATTGTTGTGCGGCAGAGGGACAGGTTTGACGAAACGGCATTCCTTGAAAAACTAAAGGAACGGTTTTGCGTGCCATTCGAGTTAAATGGCGCGAGAATTAATCTGTCACTGTTTGTTGCCATGATGGATGTCAGCGAGGGAAAAATCAATAAAAATAATTTTTACCGCTATTTTGCGGCATGTGACGATTTAAAGTATAAGAGTTCGGACTTGATAGAGTTTGTCCGCAGTGACAATCTCGGACTGGATGAGCTGCAGAAGTACAGGAATATTGAGGATGCCATTGAGCGGGCGCTTGTGGAGAATGAGTTTGAGATGTACTACCAGCCGATTATTTCCACACGGACAGGAAGGGTGGTCTCCGCAGAGGCGCTGATCCGGCTAAAGGACCGCGTATTGGGATTTGTCTCGCCGGAAGATTTTATACCGATTTCAGAAAATAATGGCAAGATTCTGGAAATCAGCGAGTTTGTCATAGACAGTGTATTTCGCTTTGTCAAGGAAAAAAATATTGCGGAAATGGGGATGGATTTTATTGAGATGAATCTTTCTGCAATGCAGTGTATGGATAAAAACTTGACGGAGAAGCTACAGTATTACATACAGAAATATGATATCGACCCGCGGCAGATTAACCTGGAAATAACAGAGACTGCAACAAATTTTGATGAACAGCGCCTGAAAGAGCAGCTTCTGGATGTCAAGAAGCTGGGATTTACTTTTTCACTGGACGATTATGGGACGGGATATTCCAATCTCGTGCGCGTGCTGGAATACCCCGTGGATGTGATTAAGCTTGACAAAAGCATTGTGTGGGCAGCGTTTACGGACCGTGACAGCTTTGTGACCATCAAGAATTTGATTTCCATGTTTCATGACGTGCGCAGGAAGCTTGTCGCAGAGGGTGTGGAGAACCGCGAGCAGATGAGCACACTCAGGGAGCTGGGATGTGACTACATACAGGGGTACTTTTATTCCCGTCCGGTTCCTGCAGATGAATTCATAGAATATACCAGGAACATGAATAACGAGTAGACAATATAAAAATATATGATACAGGAAACCGCTGCATGATGGTTTCCTGTATTTTTTCTGCCAAATTGGGAAATACTGTCTATGATATGGAATACATTTAATAATCAGGAGGTCGGCTATGAAAACAATACATTTAAAGATTACGGATGTGCATGCGCGGGAGGTGCTGGATTCACGGGGGAATCCGACCGTGGAGGCAGTCGTCACAGTCAATGACTGCTGTGAAGGAAGGGCAAGCGTACCGTCGGGTGCAAGTACTGGTAAGTTTGAGGCAGTGGAGCTTAGGGATGGCGAGATGCGCTATATGGGACTTGGCGTAGAGAAGGCAGTCAATAATGTAAACACCAAGATAAAGGATAAACTTATCGGGATGGATGTGTGTAACCAGAAGATGATTGACCATGTTCTTGTCGATACGGACGGAACGGACAATAAGGGAAATCTGGGTGCGAACGCCACACTGAGCGTATCAATGGCAGCAGCACGTGCGGCGGCAAATGCGATTGGAATGCCGCTTTACAGATATCTGGGTGGTGTCAAGACGGACAGGCTTCCTGTTCCCATGATGAACATTTTAAACGGCGGAAGGCATGCGACAAACACTGTAGATTTTCAGGAATTTATGATTATGCCTGTCTCTGCGGCGAATTTCCGCGAGGCTTTGAGAATCTGTGCCGAAATTTACCATAACCTCAAAAAAATCTGCCAGAAAAGAGGGCTGTCGACAGGCGTGGGCGATGAGGGTGGATTTGCGCCGGATTTGCCGGATGCGTTTGCGGTGCTTGACCTGATTGTGGAAGCAGTCAAGGCTGCGGGATATGTTCCGGGACACGATATCAAGATAGCGCTGGATGTGGCGGCTTCCGAACTGTATGATGAGGCTGACGGAAAGTATCATTTCAACGGGGAGACAGAGCTGAAACGCAGACAGGCTTCTGCAAATGGAAACGGGGCATGTGCATGCTATGAGGCAGGCAAGGAGTTTGACGTGAAAGACAATGAACCGGTCATCACACGCTCCACGGAGGAAATGATTGCCTACTATGAACAGCTGATAGAGCGGTATCCCATTATATCCATTGAGGACGGTCTGGCAGAAGATGACTGGGACGGATGGGCAGAGCTTACAAAACGCATCGGTGACAAAGTCCAGCTTGTGGGGGACGATCTCTTTGTGACAAATACAAAGCGTCTGGATGCCGGAATCAAGAAGAAGGTTGCAAATGCCATTCTCGTAAAGGTAAACCAGATTGGTACGGTGAGTGAGGCGATAGAGGCTGTGGAAATGGCGCAGCACAATGCCTACAAGGCCGTTATCAGCCATAGGAGCGGAGAGACAGAGGACTCCTTTATCGCGGACCTGGCAGTGGCGATGAATGCCGGGCAGATAAAGACAGGGGCGCCATGCAGGAGTGACAGGGTGGCGAAATATAACCAGCTGCTGCGAATCGAGGAGGAGATTGACCTTGTCTCAAAGTACCTGAATCCCTTTAATAAAATATAGTTTCGAAAAAGGGGCGGTTAACGCCTCTTTTTTTGAAATGAGAAGAAAATTAGGATGATTTTCAGACTTTTTATGTGCGGGCATGGTTATAATAAAAAATTAACATAAATTTTTGAAATAATATAATAAATTGCAAAAATTTACCGATATATATAATGCGCAGCAAAATATTAGTTAAAACAGCTGTAAGAGATGTGAAAACAATACCCTAATATGCCAAAACATGTTTTATGGCTGTTTAATTAATAACTTAAATTCTGCTTATGGAGCGAAAGGAAACGAAAGGGGTGCTTGTAATGGGGATGACAAACAAACAGTTTCAGGGGTTTATAAGACTTGCTTTAGGCTGGTTGGAGAGAGCTTTGCAGGAATCACCGGAAAATCAAAGTCTTATCGCGTTAAAGGACATCTTCCAGTCAATGTTGGAAGACGATTAATGGTCAAATGAAATGTTAGGTGTAAGGTTTTGTTATAATGACAAAGCTTTACACCTTTTATGTACATATGCCGATGACCCATATATGTTTTGAAAATAACTTGAGAAAAACAGTTGAAATGTATTCCTGTTTATGATAAACTGTTCTTTATCAGTGGGCTTTGGGACATGAAGTCTGCAGATCGTCGATAAGGAGGTGTGAAGATGGCAGTATTGAGAATCGTTCTTACTATTATTTTGATATTGGTTTCGATTGCATTTACAGTGATTGTTTTAATGCAGGAGGGTAAGTCAGCCGGGCTTGGCGCTATCAGCGGTGCAGCAGAGACATATTGGGGCAAGAATAAAGGCCGCTCCATGGAAGGAGCGCTGGTCAAGTTTACGAAAGTTTTAGGCGTTGTATTTATGTTGCTTGCTATTGTTTTAAATATAAATTTTTAGACTGTTATATATTTAAGATAAAACCACGAACACTCTTGTAATAAGAGTGTTTTTTCGTAATTTGGAAACAGAGGGAGGGATCAGAATGTCTGATAAGAGGAAAAAGGTAATCATGGATTTGGTGGCGGCTGATTTTTATGTGCCAATGAAAGAGAAAGAGCTTGCGATTATGCTACAGGTATCCAAAGAGGACAGGGGTGAGCTGAACCGCATTTTGAATGAACTGCTGGCAGAGGGGAAGCTGTCACTGACCAAGAAGGGGAAGTTTGTCAAGGCAAAGCATACAGACAAGGAGTTCATCGGGACGTTTATCAGTCATCCAAAGGGCTTCGGGTTTGTCGAGGTTGACGGCAGGGAAGAAGATTTGTATGTTCCGGAGAATTATGTAAATGGCGCATTTCATAAAGACACTGTAAAGGTGGCGCTGCTGTCAGGAAAGAACGGCAGACGCCAGGAGGCACAGGTCGTTGAAATCATTGCCAGGGGAATGAAGCAGATTGTGGGCATCTTTGACAAGAGTAACAAGAATTTTGGCTTTGTCATTCCGGATAACACGAAAATCAGCGAGGATGTTTTTGTGCCGTCAGAACGCTCAAAGGGAGCGGTGTCCGGTCATAAGGTTGTCTGCGAGATAACGGATTATGGCAAAAACAACCGGAAACCGGAAGGAAAGATTACAGAGATTCTGGGGCATGTCAATGATCCGGGCGTGGATATCATGTCCATTGTAAAAGGGTATGAGCTTCCGGTTGAATTTTCGGAAAAGATTATGCGTCAGGTGGAGAATGTCTCGAATGAGGTTTCCGAGGCGGATACGGCAGGACGGCGTGACCTGCGCGATGTGCAGATGGTGACAATCGACGGCGAGGACGCGAAGGATCTGGACGATGCGGTCAGCCTGGCAAAAGAGGGGGAGCAGTATCTGCTTGGCGTGCATATTGCGGACGTGACGAATTATGTGCAGGAGAATTCGGCGCTTGACTGGGAGGCAAGGGAGCGAGGAACCAGCGTCTACCTGGTGGACAGGGTGATTCCGATGCTGCCGCACAAGCTTTCCAACGGCATCTGTTCGCTGAACGCGGGGGAGAACCGGCTTGCACTCAGCTGCCTGATGACCATTGACAAAAAGGGCGAGGTCGTAAGCCATGAGATTGTGGAATCCGTGATAAAAGTGGACAGGCGCATGTCGTATACAAGTGTCAGAAAGATTCTTGAGGACAAGGATGAGACAGAGATAAAAATGTATGAAGAGCTTGTCCCAATGTTTGAGCTGATGAAAGAGCTTGCGGGAATTCTGCGGGACAAGCGCAAAAAAAGGGGCTCGATTGATTTTGATTTTCCGGAGAGCAAGATAATTCTCGACAAACAGGGGCATCCGGTAGAGATAAAGCCATATGAGAGAAACGTCGCGACGAAAATTATAGAAGATTTCATGCTGATTGCAAACGAGACCGTTGCAGAACATTTTCACTGGATGGAGCTGCCGTTTGTCTACCGGACACACGATAACCCGGATCCTGAAAAAATAGACAAGCTGGGAACATTTATCCGGAATTTCGGGTATTCCATCAAGAGCAGGCAGGAGGAGATTCATCCCAAGGAGCTGCAGAAACTGCTCGCGAAGATAGAAGACACACCGGAAGAAGCGCTGATTAGCAGACTGACACTGCGGAGCATGAAGCAGGCAAAATATACCATAGACTGTACGGGGCATTTCGGACTTGCCTGCCAGTACTACTGCCATTTTACATCGCCAATCAGGCGTTACCCGGATTTACAGATACACCGCATTATCAAGGAGCAGATTCGCGGACGGCTGAATGAGAAGCGCATTGACCATTACAATGAAATCCTTCCGGAGGTGGCAAAACATTCCTCGGAGATGGAGCGGCGCGCGGACGAGGCGGAGCGCGAGACAGATAAGCTCAAGAAGGTTGAGTTTATGGAGAACCATGTTGGCGAGATTTTTGAAGGAGTCATTTCATCCATCACGGCATGGGGTGTGTATGTGGAGCTGCCCAACACAATTGAGGGGATGATTCACGTGTCCATGCTTCCGGGAGATTATTTTTATTATGATGAAGAAACCTACGAAATGGTGGGGCAGGCAACGGATATCCGGTATAAGCTCGGACAGACATTGAAAGTCAGGGTGAACGCGACAGATAAGATATTAAGGACAATTGACTTTGTCATTCCCCAGGATTGGGAAATGGACGAGGAAGGGTAAGGAAAGGCTGGTTGGAACAATGGCAAAAAGTGAGGCAATGAAACTGGTAGCCAACAATAAAAAGGCATACCATGATTATTTCATTGAGGAGAAATATGAGTGCGGCATCGCGCTTCACGGTACGGAAGTGAAGTCGCTGCGTATGGGAAAATGCAGTATCAAGGAGGCGTTTATCCGGATTGAGGATGCCGAGGTGTTTGTGTATGGAATGCACATTTCTCCCTATGAAAAGGGAAATATTTTTAACAAAGACCCCCTGCGCGTGAAAAAGCTGTTGCTGCATAAGCATGAGATTCAAAAGCTTTTGGGAAAGATAAAGGAAAAGGGATATACACTCGTGCCTTTGCAGGTTTATTTTTCAAATGGCAGGGCAAAAGTTGAAATTGGTCTTGCACGGGGTAAAAAACTGTATGATAAGCGTGAAGATATCGCGAAGAAGGATGCAAGGCGGGAGACAGAACGCGAGTTTAAAGTCAAAAATTTATATTGATTCACGGGATTAAAAAAGGAGCGGAAGCTCCTTTTTTAATCTTCTCTGCTGCGCGCAGTGATAATCCATGGCGCCGGGTCGGACTTGAATGTGTTGTTGCTGCGAAGCTTTGTCACGGAAACCTGTATGGTCTCTACGTCAGCAAGGCCAAGGTCGTGAAGCGTGTCAGGCAGGCTGGCGGCAGCCTTAAAGTCCAGTGTATAGATGACGACATTGATGTTTGGGTTTAATTTCAGCAGGCATTCAAGCTCCTGCTCCGTGCTTGCCGAGGCAACGAGAAATACGAGGGAGGGGACAGGGCACTGCGCCATTGTATTGTCATCAACATGGTCTATAATCTTGATGTTGTGGAGGTCAAAGTGCGCCACATTGTCCTCCAGGGTAGAGCGGTCGTCCCTGCTGTATTCCACCGCGATGACTGAGCCTTCCGCGGCAATAAGGGCGGCTTCGATGGCGATGCTTTCCCCGCCGATGACGCAGATATCATCCTGCGGGTCGACCATCATTTTGCTTAGGATAATCGAACGGATTTCACTTCCGACATATTGAATCGAACCGCGCTGCAGCTTTTCATTGCTCAGGCCGATGCGCGTTGAATTTCTGGCATTGGGATTGAGGATAAGCATACCGGCGGAGGCGTTGATGCCACGGTTAATCATGTCCTTTACCTGATTGTGCAGGATTTCCCCGCTCGGGTCGGAACCCTCATTGTACCATACCTCACATTCCCCGAGACCCGCGTTCCACAGGCGGTAAAAGATATCCTCGATTCCGGCGTTTGTAAACACGAGCGTCGTCTTGTGCGCCTCGACAGTCGGGATGACGTTCTTGTTTTTCTTGGTGATGTCAATGATTTTGACATGCTCCAAATCAATCGGGGTGTTCTGTGAGTAGTACTGAAGCCAGCTTAAGATGATATCATTTGTGAAAATTTGTTTTTCCATAGTCGTAAGCTCCTTTATTATATTTTTAAATAGAAATCTCTATTTGATTCCCTTCAATTCCGATGATGCAGCTCTCATAATAACCATCGCCCGTCGTTCTCGGACCGCTCAGCACTTCGTAGCCGTCCGCTTTTAACTGTCGTGTCAGTTTGTCGACGTTTTCCATGCTTCCAACAGAAAATGCCATGTGGATGTAACCTGTATGTGCCAGTTCCTTGGTGCCGTCGGTCATTTGCGGTTTTTTCATTATTTCCAATCGTGCACCATCGTCAAAAGACAGGAAATAAGAACGAAAATCAGTTTTTTCATTGTGATACCCATCATTGGATACAGCGCCGAAATATTTTATGAAAAAATTTCTGGCATTTTCCAAATCGTTTACGTATAGGGCTGTATGTTCTATTTTCATATTACCTGTCTCCTAGCTGTCTGCCCGTTTTTTCAAATGTTTCACCGTATTGATTTCGTGATTCCCGGTTCGGTATGCCATACCAGTAGCATAGAAAACAATTACTAAAATCTGTGCTGCGCAGCGTTTTAAAAATCGTTTCATTTTTAACTCCCTTCCAAACCCTGATATTGTTTGCAGTGTCTATTATATTATAACTATACCACACTAAAAACAAAAAAACAGCAGGGTATGATAAAAATTATCCTAGTTTTTTGTGAATATATTTGTTACACTATAAAAGTGCAAAACATATGTAATCAGGAAAGGACAAGATAATAAAATGGGAAAGATATTTAAATTTCAGCAGGACGTTGACACAGACCAGATTATAGCGTCACAGTATATTATATTTCCGACAATTGACGAGATGAAAGGGCATGCATTTGAGTCGCTTGACCCGGATTTTGCCTCGCAGGTACAGCCGGGGGACTATGTCGTGGCGTCGGAAAATTTCGGGTGCGGTTCTTCGAGGGAGCAGGCGCCGAGTGTGCTGAAGGCGCTTGGGGTTCAGGCAGTCGTGGCAAAATCGTTTGCCAGGATTTTTTATAGAAATTCAATCAACATCGGGCTTCCGGTGATTATCTGCAAGGATTTGCACGACAATGTGAATGCGGGCGATGAGATGGAGCTTTCCATGCAGGAGGGCGTAGTACGTGTAAACGGAAAAGAATATGCCTGCACGAAGCTGCCCGAGTACATGCAGGGAATCCTTGACCAGGGTGGGCTGATTGCGTCATTAAACGAATAATATTATACTGGGCGGTCAGTCTTTTCGACCGCCAGTATGACTTTTATGGGCTGCAGAAAAGTATAGATAAGTGGAGGATTTGAATATGGGAATGACAATGGCAGAAAAAATCATTGCGGCGGCGGCTGGCGTGGCGTCTGTAAAGCCGGGTGACATACATACCGTGGAGCTCGACCGCCTGATGAGCAACGACGGGACGACACATCTCACAATTGACATGTATAACAAGCTGAAAAATCCGCGTATCGCGGATGTAAATAAACTGGTCTGGATTGTAGACCATAACGTACCATGCGACAGTGCAAAAACAGCGGCATCACATAAGAAAATGCGTGATTTTGCCAAAGAGCATGGTATTCGATATTATGAGGGCGAGGGTGTCTGTCATCAGGTGATGATGGAGAAGCACGTCACAAGCGGCGAGCTGATATTTGGTGCGGACAGCCATACGTGCGCATACGGCGCAGTCGGTGCGTTTGGAACAGGCGTGGGCTGTACAGACTATCTCTACGCCATGGTGACAGGCAAATCGTGGCTTCTGGTGCCTGAAACGCTGAAATTTAACCTGACAGGAAGATTAAATGACGGCGTGTATGCAAGGGATTTCATCCTTTCTGTTATCGGAATGATTGGCGCAAACGGTGCAAATTACATGGCGATGGAGTTTGGCGGGGAAGGCTTAAAGACGCTGGACATGAGCGACAGAATCTGCATCTGCAACCTCTGCGTGGAGGCGGGCGCGAAGACCGCGCTGATGGAGGTGGACGAGATTACGCTTGATTATCTGAAAGCGCGTGGCAGGGAGCCTAAGCACAACTTCAAAAGCGACGAAGATGCCGTCTTTACAAAGGTTTACGACATTGACTTATCAACCATCAAGCCGATCGTGGCAAAACCGCATTTTGTGGACAGCGTGGTAGACGCAAAAGAATGTGCGGGCACGCATATTGACGAGGCGTTTCTCGGCTCCTGCAATAACGGACGTATCGAGGACTTAAGGGTAGGTGCCAAGATAATCAGGGGTAAAAAAGTGCATCCCCTTGTAAGGTTTCTGGTAGTTCCGGCAAGTGCAGAGGTGTACAGACAGGCGCTCGCGGAAGGCATTATCGACACTTTTATGGAAGCAGGTGCGATTGTCATGAACCCCAATTGCAGCGTATGCTGGGGAAGCTGTCAGGGTGTCATCGGCGAGGGTGAGACGTTAATCAGCACGGGAACCCGCAATTTTAAGGGGCGCGCGGGACACAAGGATTCCTTCGTATACCTTGCCTCTGCGGCGACCGTGACGGCATCAGCGATAAAAGGGGAAATAACGACAGCAGATGTACTTTAAAATGAAAGATGTGGAGAGGTTATAAATTATGGATAAATTCACCGGAAAAATATGGGTCCTGGGCGATGATATAGACACAGATATCATTATTCCGACAGAGTACCTTGCATTAAAGACAGTACAGGATATGGCGCCATACGCGTTTTCACCGCTGCGCCCTGAGCTTGCAGGGCAGATAAGAGAGGGCGATATGATAGTGGCAGGCAAAAATTTTGGCTGCGGCTCATCAAGGGAACAGGCGCCAGAGATAATTAAAGCGCTTGGCATCAAGTGTGTAATTGCAAAATCCTTTGCGCGAATTTTCTTTAGAAATTCTATTAATAACGGACTTTTGTTAATAGAAAATGACAGGCTGCGCGACAACGTAAATGAAGGTGATGAGATAACTGTCACCATCAATGAGTCCATAGAACATCATGGGAATCAGTACCCGATTACATCATTGCCACAGAACCTGGTTGACATCATCAATGCAGGGGGGCTTGTAAAAGCAATGAGAAAACTGAATGGGTTGGATTAGGAAAGGCACAGGTGTAAAAATGGGTTCAACAATTATAGAAAAAATTATAAGAAATAACATCGGAAAAGAAGTTCATTCCGGAGATATTGTTACGGTAAATGTGGATCGTGTGATGATACATGACATATTTATTCCATTCGTGGCATCCAAGTTTGAGGAAATGGGATTTACCAAAATATGGGATGCAGACAAGGCTGTTTTAATCTATGACCACCTTGTGCCTGCAAGCCAGGTGGACGATACCAGGCACTTTTGCATTGGAAATGCGTTTGTTGAGAAATATGGCATGAAAAATATCCACCGCGCAGACGGTATCTGCCATCAGCTGATGACAGAGGCAGGCTATGTAAAGCCGGGAGACATCGTCTTTGGCACAGACAGCCATACGACTACATATGGCTGTGTCGGTGCATTCTCTTCAGGCATCGGCTATACGGAAATGGCAAGCATTCTTGGAACAGGAACACTCTGGATACGTGTGCCGGAAACAATCAGGGTAAACATCACAGGGAAACTTCCTGAAAATGTCATGGCAAAGGATATCATATTGAAGCTGATAGGTGAACTGGGCGCGGATGGTGCGACTTATAAGGCACTGGAGTTTGCAGGGGATACCGTGGAAAATATGACAGTAGCGTCAAGAATGTCGATGTCAAACATGGCAATTGAGGCAGGCGCGAAATGTGCGCTTTTCACACCAGATGAAAAGACTGCGGAATACTGTGGAATCACGCTTACGGATAAAGAGCGTGATCTGGCTGGCGATGCGGATGCAAATTACTGTACCGTGATAAATTATCGGGCAGAGGACTTTGTTCCGGTGATGGCTTGTCCGTCCAATGTGGACAATGTAAAACCTGTTTCGGAGCTTGCGGGAAGGGAAATTGACCAGGTATTTATTGGTTCTTGTACAAATGGAAGGCTTGAGGATTTGATGGCAGCGGCGGATGTATTGAAGGGAAAGCACGTAGCACCTTTTGTGAAATTGATTGTCACGCCGGCAAGCCGCAAGATTTACAGGGAGGCGGCTGCAAATGGGACAATGGCAGTACTTGCAGAGGCAGGCGCTATCATCACGCACCCGAGCTGTGGTCTGTGCTGCGGCAGAACCGGTGGTATTCTGACAGACGGCGAGACCGTGATTGCGACAAACAACCGCAACTTCCTTGGACGTATGGGAACTTCCAAGGTAAATATTTACCTTGCTTCACCCAGATCGGCGGCAGCCTGTGCAATTGCCGGAAAAATAGTAAGTCCATAACTGTTATCGTGTACTACGATTTGGACAAGAAATCCAATGACAAAATCTGAAAAATAAGGTATTCTCTAGTTGACACAAAAAATGCGTCAGTATAGAGGATGCCTTATTATTTTGGGCGGCAGCTTATTTTATTTTGAACGGAGGAGGAGCTATATGAAGGCAATAAAAATAGGTACAAAGGTTGAGATTTACAATGACACGGTAACAACGTACAACAAACTTCCGGCAAAGACTTATATCATCAGGTTTGAAAAGATGCTGGGATTTTATCTGGACGAGTATGCTGACATTGAGGTAAAGGAGGATAAGGTCTATGGAGAACATATGCAGAAGGTAGAGAAGGTGCTGCGGTCATATGAACAGTTTGACAGAAATCTCGGTGTCATCCTGAGCGGGAGCAAGGGAATTGGGAAATCAATGTTTGCAAAACTGTTGTCAGTGGAAGCGCTGAAAAGTGACATACCTGTCATAATTGTGGACAAATATATTTCAGGGATAGCATCTTATATTGAGACAATAGACCAGAGCGTGATGGTGCTGTTTGATGAGTTTGACAAGACTTTTGGCGATGTCAGGGTTTCCGATGGGGAAGTCGAGGCACAGGCGGCGCTTCTGGGACTGTTTGACGGAATCAAAAAAGGCAAAAAATTGTTTGTCATTACCTGTAATGACATTAGAAAGCTCAGCGATTTCATTGTGAACCGTCCGGGGCGTTTTCACTATCATTTTCGATTTGAATACCCGTCTGCCGGAGAAATAAGGACGTACCTTTATGACAAACTAAAGGAAGCCCATTATAATGAAATTGAGCGGATTGTCGCATTTTCGAGAAAAGTTGATTTGAACTATGACTGCCTCAGGGCGATTGCGTTTGAAATTAATAACGGAGAAAGCTTTCAAAGTGCGGTCGGTGATTTGAATATTATCAACCTGGATCAGGAATGCTATGATTTCACCATATATTTCAAAAACGGTTCGCCGATGTGTGTCAAAAACAGACAGGTTGATTTCTTTGTCGACGAGGAAATCAGCATCTGTTTTGCCGAGGATGACTATAATGAAATTCTGACAATAGGGTTCTGGGCAAGGGATAGCATATATGATACAAAGAGTAATTGTGCCATAATCAGTGCGGATAAATTGAAGGTAAAATATGATGAAGAGTATGATGAGAAGCTTGTGGACAGGATAAAGAAATTAATTCCGGATTATCTGGCAGTGAAAAAAGTCCGCGAAAAGAACCTGCATTATGCAGTGTAGGCGCCAGGGCTTACACTGCATAAAACTGTATGGCTATAGTTTGTCCCTGTCATTTTTGAGGATATATGCCAAAAGCCCCTTGCAGCCCTCAATGACATCGGCGTAAGTGGCATCAAAATCCCCTGTATACCATGGGTCGGCAACATCCTGCCCGGAGCCGGAAAAGGAGAGGAGCTTATAGATTTTTCCCTCGTTGTCACCACCTGCGATACGTGTCATATTTCTGATATTTGCAGTGTCCATGCCAATCAGATAGTCATATGCATTGTAATCCTGCATGGTCATCTGCACTGCGCGGTGCGCAATTACTGGTATTTTCATTTCGCGCAGCTTGCCGACGGTTCCATGGTGGGGAGGATTGCCGATTTCCTCCCGGCTGGTGGCAGCAGAGTTGATGTAAAAGGATTGCTCCATTTTCTTTTGTTTTACGAGGTACGCCATGACGCTTTCTGCCATTGTGCTGCGGCAGATATTGCCGTGGCAGACGAAAAGTATCTTAATCATAATAAAAATTCCTCCTAAAATGCGTTAGTTTGCCGTGTTTTGGCACGTTTTGCCAGGTAGAATATTATTGCATAATTTGTTAAAAAGTGGAAGAGATAAGTATATGGTTATTAAAGAAACATTGTGCTAGTCAGTATAGTACAATGTTTGCATTATTACTCATTGTCATGATAATTACTTTATCACATACTTAGTGCTTCTTCCTCTGCCTTCAATTTTCACAACACCTTTTTTACCCATCTCTTTCAGTAATTGTGTTGTCTTTGATTTACCAAACGAGGCGTAAGGAGCAATTTCGCTAATTGATTTCAGCATTGTTTTGCTTAAAATTTTATATATTTTTCTTTCGTCTTCCGTTAAATTCAGGTTATTCTCAAAAATCGGGAGTACAATCTTAATTGCATTTTCCGACACTTCAAAATCCGGCTGCTTCAATCCTTCTTCATAGAGCTGTTTTATCCATGTAATGCCTGTACCAAATATTTCGACAAACCCCAGCCTGTAAAATACATTTGCAAGATTTCTATTTCTTAAGGCTGAAAGTTTTCCTGATAAATACTCATTTTCTGTTATTCCAGAAGGCAGTCCTCCCGGAGAAATAATTTCTATTCTGTCGTCAAACATTGAAACTTTTATCTGTGATTCCATATCCCATGCTCTGTGAATCAGCGCGTTTGCGATTGCTTCCCTAAACGCGGCCTCCGGTATTTTTTCTGCCTTTTTCCTTTCGGAGCCTTGTATTTCCTCGTATTGATAATAATCTTTGAATACCTCTGATACTTTTTCGTAGACTGCCAAAATGGACATATTATCAAATGTTGATCTCTTATAAATCACACTGATGCTCTCACCGAACCCCACCATATCAATTCCCGGAAAATGATTTTTATCCGCCAAAATACCAGCCGCATTATTATATCCAGCGGTGCTGTTATACAAGTTCAGCGTTTTCAAGGTATCCTGATTAAAAGTTTCAATCTGAATACATTCTTTTAATTTTTGACATACGCTTGTTTTGCATCCGACAGTCCTTTGATATTGCCATTGTCATCAATGCCAAAAAAATTTCTCCACCATCATAATTCGAAAAGGCACTTACTGTTTTTAAAAATGTATTTGTTATCATTTCTTTGAACTCTGTTGTTCTCGTTTCACGCATACACTGCTCCCCTTTCCAATTTTACTGTATGTATTATACACAGAAACACGCAGAAAATCAATCGTATTTTTTTACGTTTGATTTTCTGCGTGTTTTGGCTCATTACGTTTTAATTTCCTGTCACGTCAAGGCTCTTTCAGAAACGGTGTAGTAAATTGCCTTTCCTCGCTGCGGAATCATTGATTTTACTGGCTTTTTCGGGATACTTTAAGATATTGCCGTGGCAGACAAGGAGTATTTTTATCATCTTGATTATATCCTTTTCACTTATTTGTTCTTCTATTGTAACTTTCAGTGTGTCTGAAATCGATGTAATTACGTTGCGCCGTCGGAAATCTGCCTTGCAGGCTGAAAAATTATTAATCTGGTCGCAGGCAGTCAGCACATCAGAACAATAAATTTAGTTCATTAAGTAAATCATAAAATTCAGATAACCGGCAAAGGTTACCCACAGCAGATACGGTATTTGCAGATAGGCAGCTGTGGTGTCAATCCGGCTGAATTTAAATATCATTTTCAGGATGCCGGTCCACAGAACGACTATCCATATAAAGGCAAACAAAAAGGTATGCATGTTGAAAAAGATTATGGGCCACAGAAAGTTAAAAATCAGCTGGAATATGTAGCTGAGCATGGCGTCAAAAACGTCATCAGGATATACAGCTTTCTGCTGGCAGACACGCGCGCTGCTGATGCCCATCAGTATGTAGAGGGGTGTCCATACGATTGGAAACAGTATGGCAGGGGGCGCCAGGGGTGGTTTGCGCAGCAAGTCATAAATATAGACATTATCACGGATGAGAAATGCAGAGAGACTGCCAACGCCAAGGGCGATGAAGATAGAAATAAAATAGGGCTTCAATTTTTCCCACATAAAAAACCTCGTGACAGAAAAAGAATCTATCATATTTTATGCGATTGCGAACTTTCTTATGTGGGAAGAATGATTTACTTTCTGGGGTGGACGGTATATTGCAGGCCTTGGAGCAGTGTGACGGCTTCATCCAGGGCAGGCTGTTCATAAAATTCAATCCGCAGCACGCCCTCCTCAAAATCCCGGTTATGTACAATGCCAATATTTTTTATGGAAATATCTGCCTTGGCGAGCAGTGTGGCAAGTGCAGCAATGGATCCGGCTTCGTCGGGGATGTCCACATAACATGCAAATACTTTCTTAATTGGTCCTTTTGGCAGGTCGGCAAAAGAATCGCGGTATTCTTTGGATGCGGTAAACAAGTCATACGTAAATCCTTTTTGCCTGGAGCGGACGGCTCTGTTGACTGTCTGCAGTGAGGCAATGTAGTCATCCAGCAAATCCGCGATATTTTCCGCGTTTGACATACAGATGGATTCCCACATGTCAGGGGACGAGGAGGCGATGCGCGTGATATCCTTGAAGCCCCCGGCGGCAATCATTTTCATGGTCTCATCTGGGGAATCATGGTCATGTACCAGATTTGCGAGGGTGGCGGCGACAAGATGCGGTACATGGCTGACTGCCGCCGTTACATAGTCGTGTTCCTTGCAGGACAGAATTAGTGGTAGTGCACCCATTTTTTTCACGAGGGAATAGTATTCGGCGACAGCTTCCTTTGGGACAGATTCGGTTGGCGTGAGGATATAGTAGGCATTTTCCAGGAGGATGGGGCTGGCATTCGCAAAGCCCGTCTTTTCACTGCCCGCCATCGGATGGCCGCCGATAAAATGGCTTTCCAGCCCCAGGCGTGAAACGGTCGCATGGATAGTGCCTTTGACACTGCCAACATCCGTGATGATTGTCTTATCACCCAGAATGGGTGCAAGCTGTTCCAAAAAGATGTTATTAATGGCGACAGGACCGCATAAAAATATCATATCACAGTCAGAAAAAAGTTCGTTGATTTCAGTCGTTCCGGTGTCGATTGCGCCAGCTGCGGCAGCCTCGTCCAAGGTGGACTGCCTGCGCGCGTAGGCTGTGATGTGCGCATTGGGATAAATCTGCCTGATTGCAAGCGCGATGGAACCGCCAATCAACCCCAGGCTTAAAAAACCAAAATTTTTCATACTCATGTGCGCATGTTCCTTTCAAAACATAGATTTTATTCATATACGATTATTACACTTTAAAGCATTAAAGTCAACGCTAAATATTTTAACGTCTATTAGACAATTATCATGAAAACTAGAAAAGTATTTTATGCAAAATGCTATATACAAAATGCACAAAAAAGATTGAATTATCTGATAATATATAGTAAAATTGTAATAGTTCAGTCATGCAAAGTGGATTGTGCAGGCTGTTTTATGAAAGAACAGGTTTCCTTTCATTGTATGGGATAAATTATGGGAATGATTTAGACATGGAAGATGTCGAATCCTGAACTGGCATGTTGGACGATTATCACAAATTAAGAGCATGATCAGAAAATTTCGAGCGTGTTCTCACAAATAGGAGGTAGCTGCAATGAATATTTACACAACTGATAAGATCCGAAATGTAGTATTGTTAGGTCATGGCGGGGCTGGAAAGACAAGTCTCGTGGAGTCAATGGCATATCTGTCAGGTATCACTTCGCGCATGGGAAAAGTGGAAGACGGCAATACAGTCAGCGATTATGGTAAGGAAGAGCAGAAGAGAAGAATTTCCATAAGCACTTCTGTCGTACCGATTGAGTGGGACGGTGTGAAGATTAATGTGCTTGATACGCCCGGATATTTTGACTTTATAGGTGAGGTTGAGGAAGCAATCAGTGCAGCAGATGCAGCTATCATAGTGGTATCGGGCAAGTCCGGTGTCGAGGCAGGGACAGAAAAGGCATGGGAGCTTTGTGAAAAATATAAGCTGCCAAGAATGATTTATGTGACTGGAATGGATGCGGACAACGCATCATTTAAGAACGTTGTGGAGAAGCTCACGGAGATGTATGGCAAGAAGATTGCACCGTTCCATTTCCCGATCAGGGAGAATGAGAAGTTCGTGGGTTATGTGAATGTCGTAAGTGAGACAGGAAACCGCTGGAAGGGCAAGGATGTTGAGGCGTGTGAGATTCCGGACTACAGCATGGATAATCTGAACCTGTACCGAGACACTTTGATGGAGGCAGTAGCTGAGACAAGCGAGGAGTTTATGGATCGCTATTTCGGGGGTGAGACATTCTCTGAAAACGAGATTCGTGCAGCGCTGCGCACCAATGTCATTGACAGCACCATTGTTCCGATTAGTATGGGGTCGAGCCTGTTGTGCCAGGGTACATACACATTGCTTGACGATATCGTGAAATACATGCCAAGTCCTGAGAACAGGCAGCTTGCCGGCTTTAATATGAAAACCAACGAAGTTTTTGAGGCAAACTATGATTTTTCCAAGGCGAAGTCAGCGTACGTATTCAAGACAATTGTTGACCCGTTTATTGGCAAGTATTCCCTGATTAAGGTATGCTCCGGCGTATTTAAGGCAGATGACATAATCTATAACAAAGACAAGGATATTGAGGAAAAAGTAAGTAAACTATACATATTGCAGGGCAGTAAGCCAATTGAAATCAGCGAGCTGCACGCTGGGGATATCGGCGCGATTGCAAAGCTCACAGCTGCGAGGACAGGAAACACGCTTTCCACGAAGGCAACAGTGATTGAGTACGGCAAGTTTGAGATTTCGAAGCCTTATACGGCGAAGCGCTATAAGGTGCCAAATAAGGGGGATATTGACAAGGTTTCTCAGGCATTGCAGAAGATGTCACATGAGGATCAGACGCTGAAGGTGGTCAATGACGTGGAGAACAGGCAGACATTGCTCTATGGTATCGGTGACCAGCAGCTTGAGATTATCCAGAGCCGCCTGGCAAATGAGTACAAGTGTGAAATTGAACTGAGTGACCCGAAGATTGCATTCCGCGAGACAATCAGGAAGAAATCGGATGTGGAGTACAAGTATAAAAAGCAGTCTGGCGGACATGGACAGTATGGTCATGTCAAGATGCGTTTTGAGCCGTCTGGTGATTTGGAGAAAGCGTATGTGTTTGAGCAGGAAGTAGTAGGCGGTGCGGTACCGAAGAATTATTTCCCGGCAGTTGAGAAGGGTATGCAGGAATCTGTCCTGAAAGGACCTCTGGCTGCGTATCCGGTTGTGGGAGTGAAGGGCATTTTGTATGATGGCTCTTATCATGCGGTGGATTCCTCGGAAATGGCGTTTAAGACGGCGGCAATCCAGGCATTTAAGAAAGGTTTTATGGAGGCAGGCCCCGTGCTGCTCGAGCCGATTGCATCCCTCAGGGTGACGGCACCAGAGCGTTACACCGGTGATATTATGGGCGACTTGAACAAGCGGCGTGGCAGGGTGCTTGGCATGAATCCGGTTGGGAATGGCAAGCAGGTTATTGAAGCAGATATCCCGATGATGGAGCTGACAGGATACTGCACCGTGCTTCGCTCCATGACGGGCGGACGCGGCAGCTTTGAGTATGAAGTTACGAGATATGAGCAGACACCAAACGATATCCAGGATGCACAGGTGAAAGCGAGAGCAAACAAGGTAGCAGATTCCGTAGATGCTTAGGAACCGTTCCTATATTAGGAAACAGGCTGGCTGCGGAGCAGTATCAGAAAGGTTGTACCGCCGCCCGGCGTATCCGTTACTTTGATACTGCCATGGTGTGCAGATATAATATCGTAGGCAATGGACAGACCCAGCCCGAAGTGATTTTTGTCGCTTCGGGCTTTTTCACTGCGGTAAAAGCGGTCAA
Source organism: uncultured Lachnospiraceae bacterium (assembly GCA_949066965.1). Lineage (GTDB taxonomy): Bacteria > Bacillota > Clostridia > Lachnospirales > Lachnospiraceae > COE1. The sequence goes on along the minus strand of CARTDA010000006.1, from coordinate 16,678 downwards.
ATATTTTTGCTTTCTCCTCATCACTGATTCCGACACCAGTGTCAGAAATTTTGACTTCAAAATGTTTATTCCGGTAATCGGCAGACAGGCAGATTTTTCCGCCCTCCGGTGTATAGCTGACGGCATTGTGGAGGAAGATTGTGAGTACCTGTATAATGCGCTCACTGTCACACATGCAGTCAGGAAGGGAATCCTCGGGAAGAACGGCGTTTATTTGAATGTGCTTTGCGGATGCCATGTTTTCAAAAGCCTCACAGGCATTCAGAACCAGTGTGTCGAGCTGGGTGCGCACTGGCTTGATGTCGAGATGCCCTGTGTCGCAGCTGAGCAGGGTGAGCATGTCATTCAAAAGCCGTGATGTGCGGAGGGCTTCGTTTTTAATGGTTGTCAATTCGGAAGATGCGCCGCAGTCAAGCCCTGCCTCGGCACATGAGAGTATGACTGCGAGTGGTGTACGCAGCTCATGTGAGGCAGAAGCGATGAACTGATTTTGGCGGAGTCTGTTCGCCTCAATGGGATCTAATAGTTTTCCGGTAAAAATCCATGCGAATATCCAGATTGCAATGAGGGCGAGTGAAATAATGCCCAAAAACAAAAGGCGCTGCCTTGTCATCTGCTTCTGGATGGATGCAAGCGGTGAAGCCAGCAGAACTTCAAGCGTGGATGTGTTTTTTTCCATATGAATCACAAAGCAGCAGTAACCGGATTTGCTGACACTTGTGTCATTTTTGTAGTTCAGGATAAAGGAAGTGTAACTGCTTTTGTAGGAAAGTGTGTGGGACATCATGGAAGAGCTTTCATTATGATAATAGTTCCATGCTTTGTCGAGCACCTGCTTCCTCTCACCACTTTCGTGTATTTTATTGGTATCATATAGAAATTCGGTATTGTTGTCCATCAGGGATACATAATATTTTTTGCCGGATTCAAGCTGGGACAGCCAGGTGTTGCTGATGATGTCCTGCTGTTCAATGTAGGAGGCGATGGTGTAGATGTCACTCTGATAGGAGTACATCTTGTTTTTCGTCATATTGCTCTCGGTGATAAACAAATAGCCAAGCGTCATGACGATTAAAATCAATGTGGTGATGCAGCCGTTTAACAGCGTTAGGTGAATATGTGCTTTTTTGATGGTATTCATATGACAGAAATTATCCTTCTCTATTCTTCCAGCAGACAGTAGCCAATGCCTCGTATCGTTCTTAGTTTCAGCCGGCTTCCGACCGTCTTGAGCCGCCTGCGGACGAAGTAAATATAGTTGTCGAGATTCCCTTCCTCAACATCACTGTCCGGTCCCCAGATTTTTAGCAGGAGTGTGCTTCTTGACAGGGTCTGTCCGCCATTTTTGACAAATATTTCAAGCATTGCACCTTCGCGCCTGGAGCAGGTGCAGCTGCCGCCTGGACCGGTGAGGGTGTTTGTTGCCTCGTCAAAGCTGATGTCGCAGTAGGTGGGCAATTCCGTCTGGCTGAGGACAGGAGAACGCCTTGTGACACACTGGATACGTGCCAGCAGCTCCTCAAACGCAAATGGTTTTACCAGATAATCGTCGGCGCCAAGGTTCAGTCCGGTTACCTTGTCATTCAGGGTTCCGAGTGCAGTTATGATGATAATCGGGATGCTGATGCCCTGCCTGCGCAGCTTGGTCAGTACCATGGTACCCTCCATGCCGGGAAGCATTCGGTCGAGCAGTATCACGTCATGGATATTCTGCGCGGCGTAATAGAGAGCCTCTTCCCCGTCATGGCATGAGTCCACATCAAAGCCCCTTGAAACCAGCTGTGTGGTGAGTGTTTCGTTTAATTTCTTGTCATCTTCGGCGAGTAGTATACGCATTGTTGCTCCTCCATTTGGTAAAATCTTTTTTGTAATTTATATTTTACTTTATTTTTATCTAAATTATCTCTAAAATTACGATGAATATATTGGGCAGAAGAAGACTATGTCTGTGACTATTATATGAAATTTTTTGCATGGTATCAATAGAATTATTTTGGGTGGTTGCACTTCCTCTGAAATATAGGTATACTGTATTTAGATTATGGCAGGATAAAAGCGGAAGCTGGACTGCTGTTTGGGGAGGTGCGGATGTGGGCTGCAATATAGTTGTCAATCTAGGTGCGCAGCGATATGACAGACTTAGGGAGCAGGGGGCTTTTTATGTCGATAAAACTGCATTTATAAAAGAATGGTGGGAGAACGGCTCTGACGTGACGCTTATCACACGCCCGCGGAGATTTGGAAAGACATTGAACATGAGCATGATGGAGTGCTTTTTTTCGAATAAGTATGCAGGGAGGGGCGACCTGTTTGAGGGTCTTGCCGTCTGGGACGATGAGAAGTACAGGCAGCTCCAGGGAACATACCCTGTGATATTCCTAAGCTTTGCAGGGGTAAAGACTGGTAATGTGCGGGATATGAAGGCGGCAGTAAAGATTGTACTTTCCAATCTGTACGGAATGTACAGGGAAATTATGAAGTCAGACAAATTTGATGATAGCGACAGGGAATCCTTTGCGGCGGTAAATGAAAGGATGGAGGATGTCAAGGCACAGACGGCAGTCAACTCGCTCTGCATCTACCTCGAAAAGTATTATGGGAAAAAAGTAATCGTGCTGCTGGACGAGTACGATACCCCGATGCAGGAGGCATGGATTGGCGGCTACTGGGATGAGGCAGTCGGGTTTTTCCGCGGTTTTTTTGACAATACGTTCAAGACAAACCCGCACCTGTACCGCGGCATCATAACAGGAATAACAAGAATTTCAAAAGAGAGTATTTTTTCTGATTTCAATAATCTGGACGTGGTCACGGCAACTTCGGATGAGTATGCCATTTCATTTGGCTTTACGGAGGATGAGGTATTTGGGGTTCTGGATGATATGGGACTTGGAAATGAGAGGGAGAATGTGAAATACTGGTATGACGGATTTACATTTGGAAGCTATACGGATATCTATAATCCGTGGTCAATCACGTCATTTATGAAGAAAAATGGTAAGTACGGCGCGTACTGGGCAAATACAAGCTCAAATGGCCTTGTTAATTCCCTGGTACAGACTGGCAAGGCAGAGATTAAGGAGACAATGGAGACACTCATCAAGGGTGGCAGCTTTAAGGCGGTGATTGATGAACAGATTGTCTTTAACCAGCTTGCTGACAGTGCAGGTGCAGTATGGAGCCTGCTGCTTACGACAGGTTACTTAAGGATTCTTGAGGTGGAGATTATGGGGGAGGACAAAGAAGCACAGTATACCCTGACGCTTACCAATAAGGAAGTTGCCCTGATGTTCAAAAACATGGTAAACAGCTGGTTTAAGAATAATGCCCGCGTTCCGTACAATGACTTTATCAAGGCGATGCTGATTGACGATGTAGATTCCATGAACGAGTTTATGAATGACATTGCCCTTGCGAGTTTTTCAAACTTCGATGTGTCCAAAAGCGCATCGTCCAAGGATGCGCCAGAGCGGTTCTACCATGGATTTGTGCTGGGATTGATTGTGGACTTGTCAGATAGGTTTGTGATTCAATCCAACAGGGAGAGCGGATTTGGACGCTATGACATCATGATGAAGCCGCAGGATAAAGAAAATGACGATGCCTACATTATAGAGTTTAAGGTGCATAAGCCGAGAAAAGAAAAAGATTTGGAGCAGACGCTTGCAAATGCCCTGCTGCAAATCGAGGAGAAACGCTACGAGACAGAACTTATTGCAGAGGGATTTGCGCCAGGGCGCATCAGAAAATATGGCATAGCATTCAAGGGGAAAGAATGTCTGATAGGATAGTTTTGATTTTATAAAAAAGAGAGGTATCACTTAATATGAAAAGATTCCGTTTGATTTTGCTGGTTGTCCTTGCAGTGTGCATAGGATGTGGAAACAAACCAATTCCGGTATTTGAACCGGTCATACTTTATACGACGGATAAGGTAAACTGCAGGGCTTCCAATACAACGGATTCCGAGGTGCTTGGGGTGCTGCCGAGGAACACTGCGGTAGTCGCGGTCGGCTATGATGCCGGCTGGTATCAAGTCCAGTATCGGGATGGCTTGGGATATATAAGGGAAGATTTCCTGAGCGCGGAGAAAATTGCCACAAATGGGAAGCTTATCGTGATTGACGCAGGGCATCAGGCGAAGGCAGATACTGCAAAGGAACCCATTGGCCCCGGTGCAGCGGAGACGAAGATTAAGGTGTCCGGCGGCACTTCTGGCGTAAGTACGGGTCTGCCTGAATATGAGTTGAATCTGTCTGTTGCGCGCAAGCTTGAGGAGGAGCTGTTAGACCGCGGGTATGATGTCATCATGTGCAGGGAGACAAATGATGTCAATATCAGCAATTCGGAACGCGCGCAGATTGCAAATGAAAACAATGCAGATGCATTTATCCGAATCCATGCGAACGGTTCAACGAATTCCAGGGCAAACGGCATGATGACCATCTGTCAGACTGCGTCCAATCCGTATAACGGTGCGTTCTACCAGGACAGCAAGGCACTTTCCACATGTGTGCTTGATGAGATGGTAGCAAGTACTGGTGCCAAAAAAGAGCGTGTCTGGGAGACAGACACGATGAGCGGTATCAACTGGTGTCAGGTGCCTGTCACAATCGTAGAGATGGGTTATATGACAAATCCGGGGGAGGATAAGCTGCTCGCAACCGATGAATATCAGTACAAAATTGCTGATGGTATTGCGAATGGTATTGACTTGTTTCTGGGCTGCCGGTGATGCAAAGCAGTAGGGATGCTTTTGTTATGTGCAGCAGAAGGTGTTCCCGACACCCTGGCGGAACAGGCGACGAAAACTATTATACGGAAATCTGGATTCCGGTCAGGAAGAAGGGTTAGACATTCCTTAGAAGAATATCCAACTGCACCAGTTTTTTTCCGTCTGGCAGGGGATATTCTTTTTATGAGAGATTTTTCCTTTCTGGAATGTTTTTTCACGATATATTTTTAATAAAAGCTTGAATTTCGCGGTTGACCTGTTTTGGATTGTCACCGTTTGCGAAATGTTTTGCGTTTTTGATATAATGCAGCGGATAGCCAGTCTGTCTTGCCCAGGCTTTGCAATAAGCCTTTACCTTGCCAGTGCTGTCCTTATCTCCGACAAGGATCAAAACGGGAAACTGAAATGCGGCATCTGTGTTTTCCCGGGCGAAGTATCCATATGCAATCCGCATCTGTTCAACCATGTCTGCCTTTGAAAGCGGTTCTGTCATGGAAAGCATTTTTTGGTAGGAATAACGCGTTTGGGCAACCGACCATGCCATGCTTTTTCGCAGAAGATTTGCCGGAAACCATTTCGCCATCGGTGCAATCCGTTTCAGCCACCACAAGTCGGATTTGGAGTAGTAGCGTAAGCCTAACGGCGTTGTATCCAACGCCACAAATCCCTTTACCATGTCGGGATAGCAGACGGCAAAATGCTGGCTTGGATAGCCGCCCATGGACATTCCAACCAGAATGACTTTTTTGATATTTTCTGTCCGTAAAATGGAATACAGTATTTCTGCTGTATCACGATAGGAAAAATTCTTATAGGGTCTTGATAATCCATGCATGGGAACATCCCAGAAAATAGTAGTATATTTCTTGGAAAAATAGGAAGCCTGCCGCTCAAACATGGTGTGGTCGGCAGTCAGACCGTGTGTGAATACAATGCAGTCAGCGTTATTTTCTTTTTTCTCAATCCAGTAATGGACAGCACCGCCCGGTGCTGTTATTTTTTTGTGTTTCATCAGAAATCTCCTTCCTCCTGTTCTGTCAATGCCGGATTAGCATATTTGTGAGCGATTCCGAGCATGGATTGTATTGTTTCTGTTTTGTGACCGAGGGTTCGGATGGCAATTCATAAGTGTCTGAATTAATGAACCGTACAAAAGCATAAACAGCCTCAATCTGGTGGTCTGACATAGTTTCTAACAGGTCGATTGTTTTTCCAAAGTTGACATAGTCAGTCCTCCTCGTCTATTTTCTAAAGAATATCATGTACAAAGCCAAAAATCAATTAAATGTTATTCCTTATTTTTTTACAATATTTATTAATAAGACTTGCATATTCGCGAACAAACAAGTATAATCAAATAATAACAAGATAAAACAGGCAGAAATGTGAAAACGAGGTATTTATTATGTTTATGGAAGAACGACAGAAAGATATTATTCGAAAAGTAAACCAAACAGGGCGAATCTTAGTATCAGAAATTCAGGAATGTTATCAGATTTCGGCGGATTGTGCAAGGCGGGATCTAAGGATGTTGGAAAGGAAAGGATTGCTGCAGAGAACACATGGCGGCGCCATTGCAGTTCATCCAAAAGAAATCTATCCCACGCCGACATATAATCCAATAGATATAAAAGAAATTCAGACTGATTACCTGGCAGTTGCCAAAAAAGCAATCGAGTATATTCAAAACAAGGATGTCATTTATATTACCACATCTTTAGTTGGATATTATATGGCTGAAAATCTGCCGGAAAATATAACCATTACCGTACTGACAAATTCCGTTACCATTGCAGATGTATTGCGCAAAAAAATAAATATATCCGTTATATTATTGGGCGGAGAAATGTCCCATCGTGGGCACTGCCACGATTTTTATACCATTCAGATGGTGAATAATATCCGCATGGATAAAGCTTTTTTGTCACACGCGGCATTGTCTTTGGATTTTGGGGCATCCATTCACGATCCTGCCGGTGTGGAATTTGGAAAAGCTGTTATGAAGAACAGCGGGATGAATATTGGGTTATATCCGTCTAAGAAGATAGGGCGAAATTCCATCCATTCTGTATGCGGGATAAAAGATTATGACTTACTGATTACGGACAATAATGTATCAGAGGATTTTCTGACACAGATTAGGGAACTTGGAGTAGCTGTAGAAACAGTTGGTTTGAAAGAGGCATGAGAAATGTATTGTATATTAGTGACAGGTATTCCGGCAGCAGGAAAAAGCACTATGGCAAAAGTTATGTCAGAAAAGCTGAAACTGCCTGTTATTTCAAAGGATACCATAAAAGAATTGCTGTTTGACAATGTTGGTTTTCAGTCGAGAGCAGAAAAAGTAAAACTTGGAATTGCCAGTATGGAAATCATGTATTATGTCGCAGGTCAACTTATGAAAGCAGGACAAGCTTTTATCTTGGAGAATAATTTTGAATATTCATCAGAACAAGGAATGAAAAGCCTTTTAGAAAAATATCAATATTCCGTACTGACCATTACCTTAACAGGTGATTACAAAGTGATTTACCAGCGTTTTCTGGAACGCGAAAACAGCCCTGACAGGCACAGGGGGCATGTAGTGAATGACTGCTATCCTGAAAAGAAAGGGAATAATATGAAAACCCTAAAAGCAAAAACGATTTCTTATGAAAATTTTGTTTGTGGAATAGAAAAGAGGGGATTTGATGCCTTTTGCGTTGATGGCAGGCAAATCAAAGTTGATATAACAGATTTTTCAACAATTAATATGGAAGAGTTATTTTCACGGATTGAGGCATGGAAGGAGGAAATTCTGCATGACTGACGCGCATGTTCATCTGAAAAGGCGATTATTCAGTGGAATGGATAGAACAGTTTTTTGGGTATGCTGTCATTAATTAACAGCCGATTATTTTCAGGATTGGCACATCCACAGTCATTACAATGTTATGGGGCATACCCGCAGAAGGATTGTGAAATTTTCAAATAGCGCAAAGGAATGGTTATCGGTATGAAAGACATTATAGAAAAGTATAGGGGAAATTATATAGCAGAGATGCGTAAAGTAGTAGGACATGCGCCGCTTAGGACAATAGGGTGCGGAGTTATTATTGAAAACGACAAAGGGGAAATATTACTTCAAAAGCGACGCGATAATGGACTTTGGGCAATCATTGGCGGTTCTATGGAGATTGGGGAAAAATTTATAGAAACGGTAAAAAGAGAAGCATTTGAGGAAGCCGGAATTGAAATAAAAGAACTGACATTGTTTGGCATTTATTCAGGTGAGGATAGAATTATCACTTATCCGAATGGAGATATTTGCTGTGGGATGGGTATCATTTTTAAAACAACTGCGTATAGTGGGGAAATACAAAATAATACAGAAGAAGCACTGGAACATAGATTTTTTGACAAGACAAACCTACCTGATAATATTAATAAATACGATAAACAAATAATTATTGATTGGACAAAAAATTTTCAGCAAGTAATTGTCGATTGATTTCCTAGGGCGTGTTTGAAAAATGCTTTCCGTCAGATGTGCGTCACAGTTTGTGGGAGATTTGTGCCAAATGAGGGGCGCATAGCGGGCTATGCAACCTGAATTTGGCGCAAATATCACGCAAAATGGGGCGTGCAGATGGCGGGAATGATTTTTCAAACACGCCCTAGGCTGTATTAAATGATTTTTTACCATAAACCCAGAGAATCCTCCGCATCCACCCACATTTGCATATTCATTTTTTATCTGTCCTCTTTTCATTGATTTTTTGAAAGCATTTCAATCAGTTTACCAATTCCCATATATTTTGTGTTATAATGTTTTATGTGGTTTTGTTTCCCTCATTTTTTCCACGATGCGAAGCTTCGTTTATCTGGGTTCGTAAAGCCCTGCGGGAAGATGATGACAAAAGCCATTAAGAATGGATTAGGGAAAGCTTACCTGTGATAAACTTAGTGTTTTCAAGGGTTAGCGGGTATTTAATAACAAAATATAACAGCTAATGTTTCCCTTAAAAAACATCAAGTCACAATCGGGATATATTTAAGGAGGACAAAACAGTGGACAAAGAATGGAAAAGGTTATATGAAGAAGCAATGAGCGTTTTGAATCCCCATGATGTTTCAAATAAAATGTGGGTAGGGAGTGTGGCATCTGCCGTACTCACGAAAAAAGGTAATATTTATAAGGGAATATGCATTGATACGGACGGCTCTATAGGGATGTGCGCGGAAAGAAATGCTTTATCAACAATGCTTACATATGGCGAAAGTGAGATTACAAAAGTGGTTTCAGTATATAAAGATGGAAATATAATTCCATCTTGTGGTATTTGTAGAGAATTTATGATGCATTTAGGCGGAGATGTGGAAAATATTGAAATTCTACTGGATAAAGAAGGGCGGACAACAAGATTGATTGATTTGATGCCTGAATATCCACGACATAAATAAATTCCAGTTTTTCAAGCCCATCTTAAACTGCCTGATTAAAGAAATTGGAAATAATCAAAAAAATATTTATGAGGGGCGTTACTGTGAAAAATAAATTTTTCACAGAGCAAATTTGTGCTGACGCCCAAATTCGCGGGCCATTGGCAGCAGGGAGGATTTATATGAGTTCGTTATTGCATTCAACCAAAAATACACGAGTGTTACCTACCGGTACAAATCATTATTTTAGAAGTGACTTTCCGGAAAATTTAACGGATGAAGAAATCCAGTGGTTATTAGATAATGATATAATTACGATTGTGGACTTGAGGTCGGACGAGGAGATTGCGAAAAAGCCATGCCGCCTTAAAGAGATAGAAGGATTTACATATTTTCATCTTCCGGTTACGGGAGGTGGCGATACGCCAAAATCAATTGGACATCTGCGTATGGTATATCGGGAAATGATAGATGATAAAATGAAAAATATTATTAATGTAATTATGAATGCAGAATCTAAAGTTCTGTATTTCTGTACGGCGGGCAAAGACCGCACGGGCGTGGTTTCTGCACTTATTTTGAAACGTCTTGGATTCAGTGATGAAATAATCGTTGATGATTATATGGAGTCTAAAGATAATTTAATGGATATGCTTATTGCGTATGTTGATATTCACCCCGAAGTGGATATAGAAATCATTACCCCGCACAGGGATACTATGGAACAATTACTGAAACAGTTATAGGTATTATTCGGAGGGAACAGGATGAACAGAAATGACATACTGACGGAGCCGTCGAAATTAGTCCGGCTGGAACTAAAAAACGCAGGATTTGATATGGACAATATCCATATCCCCAAAAGAGTATTTCTGCTGGCTGACAGTCTTTATGACACAATGCTTTCCAGAAATTGTGGGGAATACAAATATCCGCTGGGCGGAGAGCTTTTCGTGTTTCATGGGAACGAAGAAAATGGATTTATCAAAGGGCATATGTGTTCGCCAGCCATTGCCACGCAGGCGGAGGATTTGATTGCAGGCGGTGTGGAGGAGTTGATCCACATAGGCTTTGCGGGCGGATTGCAGACGGACATGAAGCCGGGGGACATCGTGCTGACAGACGGTGCATACAATGACACGGCTGTCGCAAAGTTGTATGGATTTGACTACGATATCATTGAATCCACGAGAGGGTTGACAGATGAGCTTGGCGAAGTTCTCACAAAAAATGGTATTTTATTTAGAAGGGGAAAACACTGGACAACGGATGCAGGGTATCATGAGACTTGGGGACAAATCTTAGACTACAGGGAAAAGGGCGCTTTGTGTGTGGAAATGGAGGGCGTCGGTCTTTTTACGATTGCGAATTATAGAAAGTGTTCTGCGTCGGCAGTTTATATCATATCGGACGTGACTGGCGGGGGCAGCTGGGAGCTTGGCTGGAGTGAGGGCAGCATTGATGCATCTGTTGACAAGTTAATTGATACGATTATCAGTTCGGTAAGAGGGTAGGACTATAACTGCTGCCAGAAAAAGGAATGCAGATTAAAGGTAGTTTATTTGTAGTGGTGTGATAAGGGAGAAGCATGCAGAATGGAGGCATTGCGGAATTTGTAAAGAGAGAAGATTTAAAGAGTGATTGTGGGTAGAGGGAAAGGGCGTTGACAACAGATAATGGAAATTTTCAATAATACAACAAAAGTGGTTAAAGATGATTTAGAAAATAGGATACAGTCCGGCAGTCGTATATCTATTGCGGCAGCCTGCTTTTCAATTTATGCTTATCAAGAATTGAAAGCACAGCTGGAATCGTGTGATGAACTTCGTTTTATATTTACATCACCGACTTTTGTAGCAGAAAAAACAACCAAGGAGCGCAGAGAATTTTATATTCCGCGTTTAAAACGTGAGAAGAGTCTTTATGGCACAGAATTTGAAGTCCGTTTGCGTAATGAATTAAGGCAGAAGGCTGTAGCAAAGGAATGTGCGGAATGGATTCGGAGAAAGGCGCATTTTAAGTCGAATACCACTCGTGAGGGAATGAATCATTTCCTTGTTGTCGAGGGGGAGGAAGATTCGTATGTATATTCTCCTATGAATACATTTACAACAGTTGACCTTGGCTGTGAACGTGGAAATAATCTGACAAATATAATTACGCGCATGGAAAATCCTGCAAGTACAGAGTTTTTGCATATGTTTGATTCTGTGTGGAATGATGCGGACAAGCTATCCGATGTTACTGAAGAAGTGGTTGACATGATTTCGACAGTTTATCAGGAAAATTCACCGGAACTTGTTTATTTCATGACTCTTTACAATATTTTCAATGAATTTTTGGAGGATATATCGGAGGATGTACTGCCGAATGAGGCAACAGGATTTAAGGATAGCATCATATGGAATAAACTGTATCATTTCCAAAAGGATGCAGTTCTTGCAATTATAAATAAACTGGAACAATATAATGGATGCATACTGGCAGACAGTGTCGGACTTGGTAAGACATTCACGGCTTTGGCTGTGATTAAATATTACGAGGGTCGCAATAAAAATGTTCTTGTTCTCTGTCCTAAAAAGTTGTCTGAAAACTGGATGACATATCGAGGAAATCTTATTAATAATTCTTTGTCAGGAGATCGTTTGCGTTATGACATCCTTTATCATACAGACCTTTCAAGAGACAGCGGAAACACGATAATCGGATTGCCGATTGACCGTATCAACTGGGGCAACTATGACCTTGTAGTGATTGATGAGAGCCATAACTTCCGAAATGGAAATGGTACTGACAGCAAAGGTGGTGAAAAGGAAAACCGCTATATGCGCTTGATGAACCGTGTGCTGAAACCGGGAGTAAAGACAAAGGTGTTGATGCTGTCTGCGACGCCGGTAAATAACCGTTTTTATGATCTGCGTAATCAGCTGGCGCTTGCCTATGAGGGCAACCCTTCAGAATTTAATGAAAAGCTGAATATTAAATCAGATATAGATACTGTTTTCCGTCAGGCACAAAAGGTTTATAATGCATGGTGCAAGCTGCCGGAAAACGAAAGAACTACTACTGCATTGCTGTCACAACTTGATTTTGATTTTTTTGAAGTATTGGACAGAGTGACAATTGCGCGTTCAAGGAAACATATAAACACATATTATGATGTATCAGATATAGGAACATTTCCCACAAGAAATAAACCAATATCTTTGCGCCCCAAACTGACGAACCGACCAAATGCCATCAACTATAGAGAAGTTTTTGAGCTCCTCTCAAAATTGCAGCTGACTATATACACACCAACGATATACATTCATGCCAGTAAATTGTACAAGTATTTGGATGAAAAAGAAACGGAGAACTTTAGAAAAGGACGTGAGCTTGGTATTCAGAGGCTCATGAGCATAAATTTGCTGAAACGTATGGAAAGTTCTGTACATTCCTTTCTTTTGACAGTACGCCGTATTTATGACTATCTGCAAGATACTTCTCAGATTATTGAGGACTTCATGGCAAACGGCAATGGAAACATTGAAGAAATGAGAGATTTGTCGGCAGTTGCAGAGAATTTTGATGATGATGATCAGAATACGGATTTTTTCAGCGTAGGAAAGAAAGTGAAGATTGATCTGCGCGATATGGACTACATTTCGTGGAAACGTGATATTGATGAGGATTTGAAAAATCTCCGGAAATTGATTCAGACGGTAGGGGATATTACGCCGGAGGATGATTTTAAGCTGAATGAACTACTGCGTGTGATTCGTGAGAAAGTGGCAGCTCCAATTAATACGAATAACAAGAAAATTCTGATTTTTACCGCATTTTCTGATACCGCAGAATATTTATATGAGAATGTAAGCAAGATGGTTCTTTCGGAATTGAAACTGCACACGGCGCTTGTCACTGGTTCTGTTGACGGAAAAACCACGATACCAAGATTTAAGGCTGATATGAATCATGTGCTTGCGTGCTTTTCCCCAAAGTCGAAAGATAAGGATGTATTGTACCCGAATGATAAAGCAGAGATAGATATCCTGATTGCCACGGACTGTATTTCAGAGGGACAGAACTTACAGGACTGCGATTTTTGTGTGAATTATGATATCCATTGGAATCCGGTGCGTATTATACAGCGTTTCGGAAGAATTGACCGTATCGGCAGTAAAAACAGTGTCATCCAGTTAGTAAACTTTTGGCCGGATTTGGATTTGGATGAATATATCAATCTGAAATCAAGAGTAGAAACAAGAATGAAAATTTCCGTCATGACTTCAACGGGCGATGACGATCCAATCAATCAGGAAGAAAAAGGTGATTTGGAATATCGCCGAAACCAGTTGAAAAAATTGCAGGAAGAAGTTGTTGACCTTGAGGATATGACTAGCGGTGTGTCCATTATGGATTTAGGTCTGAATGAATTCCGTATGGATTTGCTAGCTTATATGAAAGCAAATAAAAATATCGACCATACGCCGTTTGGAATCCATGCAGTGATTAAGGGAGAAAAGCCGGGCGTAATATTTGTACTGAAAAATGTAAATGAACAGATTAACATTCAGAATCGGAACAGGCTACATCCGTTTTACATGGTATATATCAGTATGGACGGGGAGGTGGTCACAACACATTTACAGCCAAAGGACACACTTGATATAATGCGGCATCTTGCAAAAGGCAAATCCGTACCAGACAGGAAACTATGTGATATTTTCAATAAGGCAACCCGAGATGGCAGGAATATGGAGAAAGTATCGCAGCTTTTGGAGGATGCCATTATGACAATAATTGACGTTAAGGATCAGGATGATATTGACAGTTTTTTTTCAGGAGGTCAGACTACTTTCCTTTCGGGAGGATTTTCGGGACTTGATGATTTTGAATTGATATGTTTTATGGTGGTGATTGAATGATAGACTTTTCAGCCGCAACTGTGGTACATAGGCAAATGCCAAAGGAGGCATTTTATAAGCGCTTGCCGTTGACGAAGGTTTTGAAGGAGAAATTTATATCCGATGTGGACAAAATTTTTGTGGAAAACAGTCTTACAAAGGATAATTTGAATTTGACAGAAGAGTCGGAGATAAAGGAAATCCTGTTGCTTTGCATTTCCTTAAAGAAACAGGATTTTGACGCAAAAATTATAGAGGTGATTGCAAAGCAGAATCCGCATAAGCTGATATTTTTGCTCATTTATGAAGACAGCAGGCAACTGGCGATATGGCATGGCAAATTATATCGGACAGAATGGGTTTCGCCATTTGATATAGAGCTGAAAGCAAAGGGATTTTCTCTTGATGAAATATGGGATTCGTTTATAGAACAGATTGCGATTGGTAAAGAACAGGCAAAAGCCGCAGGGGAACTTTCAATTGATGAACGGCTTGCTATACAGGAGCAGATAATCAAACTGGAAAAACAGATACAAAAGACGGAAACAGCAGCATGGAAAGAACAGCAGCCAAAAAAGCGGTTTGAATTGTATCAGCGGTTGCAGGGGTATAAAAATGAGTTGGAGGAATTAAAGAGGGGTAGTGCTCGCTAAGTGGGAGTGAGTAAAGGATGTATTATATGAGTGAGGTTGGTGGTACAGGCTATGATTATGGTATCAGCATCAAAAAACATCGAAAGAGATAAATGTGCAGTGTAGGAAAGACTATGATTGTAATATGTTATATTACTGTGTGCATTTTTATAATAAATTTTCCAAGATTGTTGTTACAGTGCGTTGGCAATTTTATATACGGTTGACAGGGTTATTTGTCAATCATTATTGCTGATGTTAGACCGTGTTGTTCGTTGAATAAATGAAGGGAAATGTATATGTTGAAATTTACTGAGTTGGCTAAACCTCGTATAGATATTGAGTTATATGGAACGGATACATATATTCCGCCGATTGATAAGGTTCATGTTATGGATGAAGATTCATTTGAACAGTTTACACTGGAATGGCTGTATGGGTGTAAGAAATTAAAATATTCATCTATAAGAAGGATCGGAGGAGCAGGTGATAAGGGAAGAGATGTTGTTGCATATTATAATGATGGCTCGGTAGATTATTATCAATGCAAACATTACAATGCTGCACTTATGCCAACAGATTATTATTTGGAATTGGGGAAACTTTGTTATTATACTTATAATAAAGAGATTCCAATACCTAAAGAATATTATATCATAGCTTCAAATGATGTGGGGTCTTCTTTACAAGATTTGATTGATAATCCAATAAAACTCATATCAAAACTTAAGGAAAATTGGGAAAAATATTGCAAAACAAAAATTACAAAAACTGCAGAGATTTCATTGGACAAATCCCTATCGGATTACATAGATTTATTTGACTTTACAATAGTTAAGACATATCCTATGGCACAAGTAATAGATGAATATTTAGATACAATATATGGAAATATTCGTTTCGGTGGACGCAGATTAAATATGCCAATATCAATATCACCAACGAATACGATTGAAAAGGAAGAAATGCCATATATCACTGCTTTGTTAGAAGCATATTCGGATGAGCTTGGTGTACAAATAAACACTGTCGAGGAACTGAAAAAACATATTACTTATTTTAAGAATCTTAACAGGCAAAGAAAAGATTATTATTCTGCTGAAACAATTCATCGTTTTGTTAGAGATATGTTAACAGATTCCCAGCAATTCGATATATTAAAAGATGAGATATACGATGGGATAATAGATACACATGAACAAGATTATGATAGCGGATACAAGCGATTAGTGGAAGATTTAAAACAAGCTGCTGTAATTAATACATCAAAATGTATGCTTGACAGTAAGTTGCATTGTATAGGAGTCAGTGAGCGAAAAGGAGTATGTCATATGTTGGTCAATGATAATAGGTTAAGGTGGGTGAGTAATGAGTGAAAGATATATTTAACACTGCATTTGAAGTGTCATTGAGAGTATTAATAATTTTAAATGTGACTAAAAAAAACTTATCAATAGATAGAATATCTGCTTTGGATTTTATAATTATATACGGAAAGGATTTTGGTGTGTCAGAGTATAATTTACATGGAGATAATAATTATCGCTTTAGTGAGTATGCGTTGAAACGAAAAATTATATCAGAGTCGTTAAAAAATCTTGTTTTAATGGGTTATATTTTGCCACATTGCAATAAAAGTGGTTTTACTTATAGCATATCAAAAAGTGGAATATCATTTTGCCAATCTTTAAATGATGATTATGCGGAAAATTATGCTATTATTGCAAAAAATGCCCATATTATGTTTGAACCTTATTCTGACAGAAATTTAGTTTATACCATAAACAACTATGCCATTTCTGATTTAGGAGGAAGAATGTAATGAGTTTTAATATTGAAAAAATAATTGTTGCAGGTTTGGGTAAAACGGACTCAATTATTGAATTATCAAATGGCGTAAATATTATTTATGGACCGTCAAATACAGGAAAGACATATATTGTTAAATGTATTGATTATATGTTTGGTTCTGATAAAGAACCAATTGATATTTCTACAGG
>CARTDA010000005.1:0-197263 GCA_949066965.1 uncultured Lachnospiraceae bacterium | reverse complement strand
TATAAATTAGTAATACTTTAAAGTGACACCAACACAGTTGTTGACTATCACCTTTTTAATAGTTCCGGAGACTGGAGCTGGGACGCAGATTTCAATATCGGAGAATACAATATCTACAAGCTTCCGGATTTGAACGACTTTGACGGCATTGTCATGGATTTGAACAATATCCGCTATCCGGAAGTCTCCAATGAAATTGCCGAAATTGTCAGAAAGACAGGAAAACCTGCCATCTCCATCTCGAATAAGCTTCCGGGATTTTATTATGTCGGGATTGATAACCGTGGTTCCATGACTACCATGATTGAACATCTCTACACGATGCACAACTGCCGCCGGTTCTGGTTCATGATGGGTCCCCAGAGCAATTATGAAAACAACATCCGCACAAACGCATTAAAGGAATTTATGGAGCGTCATCATTTAGCGTACTCGGAAAACGATTTCTATTTTGAATCCTATGAGTTTTCGTGCGGTTACAGGGGTTTTACTTATATGGCAAGCCAGCTGGACAAAGGCGGCCAGCTTCCGGACGCCGTTGTCTGTGCCAGTGACAATATTGCCGTCGGCGTCCTGGATGCCGCCGAAAAACTGGGCTACAAGGTTCCGGATGATTTCTGTGTAACCGGTTTTGACAACTTTGACAAAGCTGCCTTTTACTCCCCTAAAATTACTACGGTGGGCTACATCCGCGAAGATATTGGTTATCTCTGTGCCGATCTGCTGATTCGGATATGGGATGGGCAGCCGGTTGAAAAATACAACTATGCAGATGCCAAGTCTGTCTACTGGGACAGCTGCGGCTGTAAAAGCGATTCCGTTGTTGACCAGGAAAAGCGTTCAAAGGAACAGATTTTGTACGAAATCGAGACGATTGATTTTGAGGAACAGGTGCTGGGGCTGGAATATGCCATTTTAAACTGTACTACCATCAAGGAAATTTCCGCATGCATTCCGGCATGTATTCCGGCTTTAAAATGTGACGCCATGTACATTGTGCTGGATGAGCACATAAATGATTTCCACCAGGACTTGAATTACTTTAACCCGAGCCTGATTGACGATGAGAAATTTCATATCCATAGCTATCCGGAAAAGATGTCCGTGGAATTTGCCTATGACATGAAGGAGGGGACTATCAGTGAAAAGCACACAATTGACAGCCTTTTCCCCATGTTTGACTATAAGGAAAAGGGCGGGATGGATTTCCTTTTTATGCCGCTTCATTTCAGGCAGCACACAATCGGGTATTTTGTCATACGCAACGCGGTCTACCTGATGGAAAAGCAGTATTTGTTCAAGGTGCTCAATGTCCTTATCTCCGCGATGCGGAACCTGTATGAAAAAGAAAAGCTTGGATACATGAACAAAATGCTTGCGGACATGAATGTCAAAGACGCCATGACCGGGCTCTATAACCGCCTTGGCTTCCAGAAGCTGGTGTGCAGCCTTTTTGACGAGAAGAAAGCCAGGGGCGAGAACCTGCTGATTATGTTTGTCGACATGGACAGGCTCAAATACATCAATGACAATTTCGGGCATGACTATGGGGACAATGCGATAAACATTATTGCCTCAACGATTATGGCACACTGCGGTAAAGGCGACATTCCGGTCAGGAACGGCGGGGATGAGTTCATCATCGTGTGTGAAAATATAAACCAGGAAAAATACGAACGCATAATAAGCAGTATGCGTGAGGAGGTAACGCGGAAAGCGAAGGAAAAAAATCTTCCGTTTGACTTGACCTTCAGCGTGGGGGCTGTCTATACTGACATGGCTACTGACAGGACGCTTGACGACTACATCCGCATAGCCGATGAAACCATGTACGAGGAAAAGACGCGCAAAAAGGCGAACCGGACATAGGAAAAAGCCAGACACATTTCAAAGTTGTGTCTGGCTTTTTCTTTATAGCTCAATCCATGACGCCAAAGCGGCGCATGGGTCTGCCTGATTCATTGTCTGTTGTAATAATCCATATCCGCCTTAAAATACGTCCGGATAAATCCATCTGTGGAAACGACCACAAATTCATTTGTGCTTTCAACGTAGTAGACATCATCGCCGTCCTCTGCTTCCAGTTTATGGAGCGCATCAGGATTTGTAACGACATTGTTTGCACCTTGCAGATATTCTTCTTCCGTGGCATAAGGGAATTCGTCGCCATGCTTCTCAAAATGCTGTGTGAGGTATTGCGCTTTCCGAAATTTTAGTGCGGGCTCTGGAACTGCCGCCTCTGTTGACGTTTCAAAAGGAGCACTCTGCTGTAAGCTTTCCTGCGTCCCTGGCTGTTCTTCCTCACCCTGTGCTGTTTCCGGTTCCGCTGCTGATTCCTTTGCAACATCCTGCGGTGGTTCACCTGGCATCGTGTCTGCCGGCTCCTGCGGTAGATATCCACTGAAAACCTCGGTATTTTCTGACACCAGTACGTCATCGGAAGAATCCCAAAAATTATTTTTTACCAGGAAGGCTGCCAGGAGCATCAGGACGATTGCCGCTACAAACGCAGGATAGCTTATATTGTTTCTGCCATTTCTATTCCTGCCGCCAGTAGCTCCTTTGTTCCGGTTCCTGCATTCCTGACAGCGTTTTGGCAGCTCCAGGCCTTTTCTTTGATAAAACTTTATTTCACTGTCTGAAAGCTCAAATTCTTTTCCGCACTGCTTGCATATTCTTTTCATATCGCGCGTTCCTCTTTCATCTACTGCCCTGCACCGGTGCTTTTCCATTTCAGATAGGCATTGATAAACCCATCAAGCGCACCGTCCATGACCGCGTCGACATTGCCGGATTCGAAATTGGTTCTGTGATCCTTTACCATGGTATACGGCTGCATGACGTAGGAGCGAATCTGGTTGCCCCATCCGATTTCCTTTACTTCCCCGCGGATGTCCGAAAGCTTCTCGGCGTTTGCCTCCTGTTTGAGCAGGAACAGCTTTGCCTTTAACATCTGCATCGCCTTGTCCTTATTCTGGAACTGGGAACGTTCATTCTGGCACTGTACCACTGTACCCGTGGGAATGTGCGTGATTCGGATTGCTGATGAAGTCTTATTAATATGCTGTCCGCCCGCTCCACTGCTTCGGTACGTATCTATGCGCAGGTCATCCTCATTAATTTCCACATCCAGATCTTCCTCGATATCGGGCATGACATCGAGTGATACAAAGGATGTCTGGCGCTTTCCCTGTGCGTTGAACGGGGAAATACGCACGAGCCTGTGCACGCCCTTTTCTGACTTGAGATAGCCGTAGGCATTCTCTCCATTCACCTGAAAGGTGACGGACTTGATGCCTGCCTCGTCCCCATCGAGGAAATCCAGCACGTCAATCGAAAACCCTTTCCGCTCTGCCCACCGGGTATACATACGGTACAGCATTCCGGCCCAGTCACAGCTCTCCGTACCGCCGGCGCCGGCATTGAGCTTTAGGATCGCATTGCACTTATCGTATTCCTCTGACAATAGGGTACTGATGCGAAGCGCCTCAAAGGTTTCGATAAACTGATCCAGCTCCTCCCGAATCTCGGGTATCATCTCGGCATCCTCCGCCTCATATCCCATCTCGATTAGCGTCTCGATATCCTCGTACTGGGATTTGAGGTCATTGCACTGTTCTACCGTGCCTTTCAGCTGTTTTAATTCTTTCATCTGTCTGTTGGAGCGGTCAGGGTCATCCCAGAAACCGGGCGCTTCCATCTCACGCTCTAACTCTTCGATCCGCTTTTCCTTGTTAGCAAGGTCAAAGTGAATCCCTCACTTCCGCTAATGGACTTTCGTAGGTCTGTAACTCCTGTTTCATCTGGTCGAGTTCTACCATTGCGTTCACCACCTTTATATAATCTGTTCTTGACTTTGCATCCAACGGCGCAGAGTCTTTCGAATAACTTCGTTTTATGCCTTCCTTCCGCAGCACTGCTTGTACTTCTTGCCGCTTCCGCAAGGACATGGATCGTTTGGATATACTTTTGCCTCAGCGCGCATCTTGGGTCCCTTCTGTAAGGTATCATCCTTGTTTGTACCCGTAACCTTTGCTACTTCCTCGCGTTCTACCTTCTGCTCTACCTTCACATGGAGCAGCAGGCGCACCGTATCCTGCTTGATATTGGCTGTCATGGCATCGAACATTTCATAGCCGTTCATTTTGTATTCCACAAGCGGATCCCGCTGTCCGTATGCCTGCAAGCCGACTCCCTGGCGCAGCTGGTCCATATCGTCGATGTGGTCCATCCATTTGCGGTCAATCACTTTCAGCAGAATGACACGCTCTATCTCACGGATATTCTCCGGCTCGGGGAACTCTGCCTCCTTGCTCTCGTAAAGCTTGACAGCCTCTTCCTTTAACTGGTGCTTTAATCCGTTTTTCGTCTTTTTGGAGACACGCTCAAGCACTACCGGATGGAGCGGCACAATGGGGAGCAGGAGTGTATTCAGCTCGTTTAAATCCCACTCTTCAGGCTCCAGGTCATCATTGATTGCCGTGTCCACTGAACTTTCAACGATGTCCGTTATCATCTTGTAGATGGCATCCCGCATGCTCTCGCCGTCAAGGACGCGTCGGCGCTCCTCGTAGATGATTTCACGCTGCTCGTTCATGACCTGGTCATACTCGAGAAGGTTTTTTCTGATGCCAAAGTTATTGCTCTCTATCTTCTTCTGGGCATTTTCAATCGCACTGGTGAGCATCTTGTGCTCAATCTCCTGTCCTTCGGGAATTCCGAGTGCATTGAACATGTTAATCAGCCGCTCGGAACCAAACAGGCGCATCAGGTCATCCTCAAGGGAAATGTAAAACCTGGACATACCCGGGTCTCCCTGACGTCCGGAACGGCCGCGCAGCTGGTTGTCGATACGTCTCGACTCGTGGCGCTCCGTACCGATAATCATCAGACCGCCTGCCGCCCTTGCCTCCTCGTCAAGCTTGATATCCGTACCACGGCCTGCCATGTTGGTAGCGATGGTCACTGCACCGTGCTGTCCGGCATCCGCCACGATTTCCGCCTCAAGCTCATGGAATTTTGCGTTCAGTACCTTGTGCTGGATGCCGCGCCTTGACAGCATCTTGCTCAGCTCCTCGCTCGCCTCAATGGTAATCGTACCGACAAGCACGGGCTGTCCTGTGGAATGCGCCTGCTCCACTGCATCCACGATGGCGTGCAGTTTTTCCTTTCTGGTCTTGTATACGCTGTCCTGATTGTCGATACGCGCAACAGGACGGTTCGTGGGCACGACAACAACGTCCATGCCATAGATATCCCTGAACTCCTTTTCCTCCGTGAGCGCCGTACCGGTCATACCGCTTTTTTTGCCAAATTTATTGAAAAAATTCTGGAACGTGATGGTGGCAAGCGTCTTGCTCTCTCTCTTTACCTTGACGTGTTCTTTTGCCTCGATTGCCTGATGCAGACCATCCGAATAGCGGCGCCCGGGCATGATTCGTCCGGTAAATTCGTCAACAATCAGTACCTGGTCGTCCTTTACCACGTAATCCTGGTCGCGGAACATCAGGTTATGCGCGCGCAGCGCAAGCATGATGTTGTGCTGTATCTCAAGATTTTCGGCATCGGCGAGGTTGTCAATCTGGAAGAACTTCTCTACCCTGTCCACGCCTGCTGCCGTGAGGTTGATGACCTTGTCCTTCTCATTGACAATGAAATCCCCTGTCTCTTCCTGCTCGACACCCATGACAAAATCCATCTTGGTCATTTCCGGAATGTCCTCGCCACGCTTCATCTGTCTGGCAAGAATATCGCAGACTTCATAAAGTTTTGTGGATTTGCTGCTCTGTCCTGATATAATGAGCGGTGTTCTCGCCTCGTCAATGAGCACGGAGTCCACCTCGTCGATGATGGCATAATGCAGCTCCCTGAGAACAAGCTGCTCCTTGTAGATTACCATGTTGTCACGCAGATAGTCAAAGCCAAGCTCATTGTTGGTAACATAGGTGATGTCGCAGGCATATGCCTCGCGCCTCTCCTCGGGCTTCATGTCATTTAACACGACGCCGACCTTTAATCCCAGGAACTCATGCACCTGTCCCATCCACTCGGCATCTCGCTTTGCCAGATAGTCATTGACAGTGACTACATGGACGCCTTTTCCCTCGAGTGCGTTCAGATATGCAGGCAGAAGGGCTGTCTGTGTCTTACCTTCACCAGTCCGCATCTCTGCAATACGTCCCTGATGCAGGACGATACCGCCAATCAGCTGTACCCTGTAGTGTTCCTGGTTCAGTACACGTTTCGCGCCCTCGCGAACGACTGCGTATGCCTCCGGAAGAATATCGTCCAGGCTTGTCCCCTCGGAAACCCTCTTTTTGAATTCCGCGGTCTTGCCCCTTAACTCCTCGTCCGTAAGCCCCCCCATCTCCTCGCGATAGCTTTCTATCTTTTTTACAATGGGTTCAATCCTTTTTAATTCGCGTTCACTGTGTGTACCGAATACTTTTTCTATAATACTCATATGCGGCTCCAATCATAAAAATAATCCTTTTTCGTGCCCAGTATAATGATTTACATAAAATTGCCCATGCACAAACTAAAAACTATTGTAGCAGATAACCTTTATAAATTCAATCATTTTAAAATGAACATTTCAAGAACTTTTCAAAAAAATTATTATGCCCTTGACAATATGGAAATCAAGGACAAGGAATAAACGTATTTTATAAAACAGATGCATAATCGTTCATTTCCATGTACGATATATTTTGAATTACAAAAGAAAAGGAGACTATATATTATGAGCGAACTTGAGACACAGGTGACGAACTACCTGAACTACTGCCGGAACCAGAAACGGCTGGATGAAAAGACACTGCGGGCGTACCGCATTGACCTGGACCAGTTTTGCAGAGCTGTGGAACCAGACAAAATATTGGACATTACATCGGAAACATTAGAAGTTTATATAGCAGGGCTTCACCAGAAATACAAGCCCAAAACAGTCAAACGCAAAATTGCTTCGTTGAAAGCACTCTTTCATTATTTTGAATACAGGGATTTGCTGGAACGAAATCCGTTTCATAAAATACAGGTAAAGTTCCGCGAACCAGCCATTTTGCCCAAGACAGTCCCGCTGCATACTGTCGAAACCTTTTTATCCACGATATATGCGCAGCTGTCGGATGCCAAAACGGATTACCAGAAACGAAACGCACTCAGGGACGCCGCGGTGATTGAACTGCTCTTTGCCACCGGCATACGCATTTCGGAGCTCTGCGCGCTTTCGGCGGGAAACGTCAACCTGTATGACAGGACAATACTAATCTATGGGAAGGGCTCCAAGGAGCGCAGGATACAGATTGGAAGTGATGCTGTCGCCCAAATCCTGGAACGGTATCAGTGTGATTTTCAGTCGGAAATTCAAAGCAGCGGTCATTTCTTTGCCAATCAGAACGGCAGGGAATTGTCCGACCAGGCCGTTCGCCGGATGATTAACAAATATACTTCGCTTGCGGCAATTGATTTGCACATCACGCCGCATATGTTCCGGCACACTTTTGCGACAAGTCTTCTGGAGGCGGATGTCGATATCCGCTACATACAGGAGATGCTGGGGCACAGCTCGATTAACATTACGGAGATATATACACATGTCGCCATGTCCAAGCAGCGGGATATCCTTACCACAAAGCATCCACGGAAGGATTTTCGGATTTAAGTTTTTTATAAAGTAAATCAGCATCACCCAGACGGTAAAATTGAAACTGTCCGGGTGATGCCTTCATGAATTTTTTGGTCTGCACGCTACAGCCCTTTTCCACAACAATTTTTGTATTTTTTGCCGCTCCCGCAGGGGCATGGCTCGTTGCGCCCTATTTTCCTGCCCTGCCGGACAAAGGTTCCGTCCTCCTGGCTGTCCCACTGAACCTGTTCCAGTTCCTGACGTTTCTCCGGATAGAACTCATAATAATGCCCGCATTGGAATTTCCGTTCCTTTTTCCCATACTCTGCCATGGCGGCATCCTTCATGAAGGGCCTGTTTCCCTTGCTCTCCCTGAGCATTTTCCAGATATCCGACCCGCATTCGTAAATATTAGGGTATTCCTTTTTTAACAGCTCCAGCTCCCCCCGCTGCTTTGGCCATGCCTCAAGCTGGCACAGAAATGCATCCAGCTGCATAAAATCGACATATTCGTCAAACGACTCCTCCGGAGACTCTTCGTATTCCATCAACGTAAAGGCTTCCACAGTTATCTTCATAAGCTCGCTGAAGCGCTCGTCCTCCATCAAATCATATGCCTCAGCGACCTCCGCAGGCTCATCCTCTCCCAGTGTCATGGGCAGCAATTCTTGCATCTTTTCCACAAGTTCGTCAATCGCTTCCCCTTCATCCATGGAAGCCACTGTATGGGCAAACAAAAATACCGCCATCAGCTGTTCTTCATAATCGTGAATCCGGTTTCCGACCCGGTCTAAAAACGCATGAAACTGTGCCACTGTATCATCAATTGGAAAGGGACTGCTTATATACAGCATGAACAGTCCGGTATATGCCTCCAGGATTTCTGGTATCTTCTGCTCTTCCTTTTCAGCAGGGATGGAATGAATCAGTTCCTTCAGAACCAGGACTGCCTCCTCATAGTTTTCCCTCTCAAAGCAGCACATGCTGTACAGATTCAGAAAATCTGTTTCCCGCCATCCCATCTTGTAGGTACTCCGGAACATGGCGTACGCTTTCCGTCCATACCCCCTCATATGATATGCCTTTGCCAGCTCGCTCTTATAATGGAGCTTTTCCGGATATCGCTTCACCAGCTTTTCATATGCCCTGACGCCTTTCCCTGTCTTTCCATCCAGTATGCTGCACCTTGCATACATATAGAGAAAGCACTCAACCTCTTTATAATACTTCATTCCCTCCTCGGCAGTCAGGGCTGCCTTGGTGAAATCACCTTCCTGCATCAGCCTCTGAATCTGGTCATACATACTCAGGGCAAATTTATCATCTGCCGGAAATTCAAGCTGGATGCTGTTTTCCGGCTTATCCTTTTCCTCTATGAGGCGTTCGTATGCCGCCCTGATTTCCTGAAACCGTTCCGGATCCTTCTCGGGGGAATATTTTTTTATCAGTTTAAAATATGCCTTTTTTATTGTTTTTTCATCCGCATTTTCATCTATGCCAAGTATTTCATAATCTACTCTCATTGTCACTCACCCACGTAATAATGTAACTTTTCCTCATACTCCTCTGCAAGATCCTCATCTTCCTCCATGACTGCCTTTTTCAGATTGTACAAGAGCTTCTCTGCATTTTCGTCATCTGCATGATTTTTCAGCCATTTCTCCACACGCCTGATGACAGTCCTGTAATCCCCTGCCAGCCCCGATGATTTCCAGCCGCTCACATCCACCCGCTCTTCCTTTGTATTCAGCATATTTATCTCGATGGACGCTTCCTCTCCAGTGCTCACAACCGTGCCTGTTACCTGGAGCATACCGTTCTGGTTATAGGAA
Organism: uncultured Lachnospiraceae bacterium; assembly: GCA_949066965.1. Taxonomy (GTDB): domain Bacteria; phylum Bacillota; class Clostridia; order Lachnospirales; family Lachnospiraceae; genus COE1. The sequence continues at coordinate 187,804 of CARTDA010000005.1, read as the reverse complement.
AAGGAAACCTCTATTGCCTCTTTTCCGGCAGCCCTGTCGGGAATGCCTTTCAGAACAAATTCGCCGATACAGTGATTGTACCGGACATTTGAGGATTCCCCCTGGTAAACCTCGATGACTGCCGCTGTCTGTCCGTCCCATGAGGTATAATATCTCTGCTTTTTTGTGGTTGGTATCGTCTTATTTCTCGGAATGATGACACTCATATATTCATCATCATAGCCATGAATTGTCCGCACGCCAAGCGTGTATGGGTTGACGTCGGTCATCACAATCTCATTGTCCTCATCCATCAGCCCCGCTATAATGGCTGCCTGTATCGCGGCTCCCTGCGCTACCGCATAATCCGGGTCGACCGCTGCCTCCGGCTTCCTGCCAAAATATGCCTCAATGTCCTTACGCACCAGCGGAACGCGGGTAGAACCTCCGACCAGCAATATTTTGTCAAGCTCACTGGCAGAAATGCCGCTGTCCGAAAGCACTACCCTTATCGGCTCATGTGTGCGCTCCACCAGATCCTGAATCAGTTCCTCAAACTTTACACGCGTTACGATTTCATCCATCGCATAGGGCACATCATCCTTCATAATCAGCACCGGCAGCTGTACCGCATATTCCTCCTGTGCGCTCAGCGCAATCTTACAGCGCAGCGCCTCGTCGCGCACGCGTGCCATTGCATATAAATCCTTTGTCAGGTCGATTCCATGTTTTTGCTGAAACTGCCTTACCAGATAATCAATTAACCGCTGGTCAAAATCCTTTCCGCCCAGCTTATTGTCACCGCTGCTCGCCTTTACCTCGAGCACGCCCTCAAACATTTCCAGGAGCGTCACGTCAAATGTGCCCCCGCCCAGGTCATAGACCAGGACATAGCTCTCCTCGTCCATATGCTCCAGCCCATAGCTGAGCGCCGCAGCTGTCGGCTCGTTGATGATGCGGTCTACCATGAATCCCGCTGCCCTTCCGGCTTCCATCGTTTCCTGCCGCTGCAGCTCATCAAAATACGCCGGCACGGAAATTACCGCCCGCGTGATGTCACTGTCTAGATATTTCCCCGCATAATTTCTCACATAGGATAAAATCATGGAAGAGATTTCAACCGGGGAATACTGCCGCTTTCCCATTGTGACAAGCTCGTCCGTCCCGATTAGACGCTTCACTTCCCTGACCGTTCGCTCCGGCGCGAGCAGCTGCTGCCCCTCTGCCTTTTCACCCACAATCACATTGCCTGTGTCATCCAGTCCCACCACGGAAGGCGTAACTTCCTTTCCGTCAAAATTGAGCATGATAACCGGCTTGCCATCCTGATAAACTGCCGCCTCGGTCGTTGACGTTCCCAAATCAATTCCTATGATTGTATCCATTCTTTTTCTCCTTTGGTTTTTATACTTTTGTGCGTACTTTTTGATTTTGCTGTTGTCTTAGTTTTCTTTCCTGCGGTACGCCGATACGCGCGCTTTCCTGATGACTGTCCCCTGATAGAGCATCCCCTGGCTGTATACCTCCGCTATGGTTCCCTCCTGCCCTGCTGTCTCCGGCTCAACTGCCTGAAGGACTTCGTGCAGGCGGTAGTCCACCGGCTCTCCTGACGCACCTGTATTTTCTATCGCGCACAGCCGGCTCTCCGTCATAATCTTTCCCCTGAGCATGGCATACTGCTGTTCCCATGCCGTCTGGGCAGCTTTGCTGTTCTCCTGCCCTGCCATCCACTGCTCGACCAGTTCCATCTGCTGCTGATAAAGTCCCACCAGTTCCAACAGTCCTTGTTCCCGTTTCTGGATATCCATGATTTCCTGCCGTGACTGCCGCTGCTGTCTGTCTTCCTCCTCCATGCTGTCCAGAAAATCTTCCACGGTATCAGCAAGATTCCGCACTGCCTTATGGTTTTTTTCCATCATTTCATCCAGATGGGCCTGCTGTTTCTCCTGCTGCCGTGACTGCTCCTGTGCCTGCTGCCGGAATGCCTCTGCCACAAACTCCTCCACTGCTGCTTTCATCTGCGATATTTTTTCACTGTCGTTTTTTCGTCCAAATAACATCTGATTTCTCCTTGTATTCTTCGGTCATTTCCTAATTATAACAGAATTTCGCCATTTTTCAATTATTTTTCTGACTGACAAGGAAATTGACAAGGAAATAAACGGTAACAGTTCATCCCAGGACTTTGCACTGCGCTGCAAAGTCCGTAAGAACGTGTAGTGGCTGAGGTGCATCAAGCCACCACGAAGTGGTTTTGCATGGCTTGATGCCTGTAACAGGAAGCCGAAGGCTGAACTGTTACAAATAAACAAAATTTCAGACAAAAAATGCCAGAAAAATCTGTGCAATATGTTTATTGTACATTGGAAAATTTTATGATATTATCATAACATCAGCATAATACTGATATACAAACAGGGCAAACATTTAGTGATAAATGGACGCAAAGCTTGAAGTCATAGTAAACACAAACACCATAGACAAGTCACAACACATTTATGATGGTTCGGCTGCACAAATTATTGACTGTACACCTTTTAATGGTTTATCTGTAAAAGTGCACATAATAATTTGCGCAGCCTTTTTATGTGCTGTGACTTGTCTGACGAAGGAGGAAAAATGAAACAATTCAAATTTTTTCAAAAAATCTGTGCCGGATTGCTGATAATTAGCATATCCTGTTCAACGACATCCTTGGAAACATTTGCAGAAACTACTTATCAGGAACCTGAACATACGGAAGAAGCCACATCTGTGCCAGAAGCTATAGCATCTGAAACAGAAACAGCGGAAATTTCTCTGACGGAGACAACTGAAGCGCCTGGCGAAATACCTTCAGATTATGCTGAAACGGAAGAGTCTGAATCTGCCAGTATTACAGAAACGGAATCTGCGACCGAAGAACATTCTGAAATCAACGGTGCGGATGATGTCATACATGAATCGGAAAATGAAACATAAGAAATTTCAGAAACAGAAGAAATGTGGGATGGGACAACACTTGAAAATGTTTATGAATCAGAAGATTATCGTGTAACATTTTCTGTTACCGGACACTGGAATGGTGGTTATAATGCCAACGTTCGGCTTGAAAACACAGGAAATGCCACAATCGAGAACTGGATGCTTGGCTTCTCTTTTCAGGGAGATATTACCAATATTTGGAACGGAGTAATTTCAGAACATGATGATTCCGAATATGTCATTAAAAACGCGGGATGGAATCAGGACCTCGAAGCCGGAAAATATATTGAATTCGGTATAAGCGGTTCGGGAGATTTTACAGGATTCCCCAAAAATTATCAGTTATTAGGGGAATTGGGAAGCATCTCCACTGACGATTATGCCATAAAATATCGTCTGAACAGCGATTGGGGAAGCGGTTTTACTGGCGAAATATCCATTACCAATAATACATCTGCCCCTATAGAAGACTGGATTCTGGAATTTGATTTTGACAGAACCATTACGTCTGTCTGGAATGGTGTCATCGAAAGCCATGAGGGCAGCCATTATAGCATAAAAAATGCGGGATACAACGCAACACATATGAGGACGACAATTTTTTTCTTATCGCAGGCATGGCTGTCAAATAATGACTTGGCTGTATGCAGTCCGCTCATGACGCTTGTGCCGCCGCTGGCGTATAATGAATCGATTGATTTTTCCAAAATATTTTTGTCATTCGTAAATTTTGTGCAACATATCCGCCAACATAGCGAATACCTCATCACACGTAAATCTGCAGAAAATTGCGTCCCAGACAGACGGAGAATATTATTACAACGGGGATGTCTCAAAACTCGGTTCTATTTTTGTCGCTATCGAGGACAGTACGTTAAACAAGCCGAGCACCACTGATACAGATGGAGACGGTCTTTATGACATCTATGAAACCGCAGGAATGAAGCTTCCCAATGGTCAGATTGTATATACAGATGTCAACAAAACGGACACGGACGGAGACGGTCTTTCCGATTTTCAGGAAACCGGCATTATTTACAATATTGATGACAGATATATCGGAAATGGCGAAACAAAGCGGGTGCAGTACTTCCAGATGAGAAGCAATCCGGCAAATGCGGACACGGATGGCGATGGCATTACAGATGATGTGGATACGATGCCATGGGCTATGGATCATTATACTGTTGTGTCGCTTGACAACCAGTATAACAGTGCACGGTATCTGGATATTGATGGACAGTATAATGGTGGTGACCAAGGCTGGTGGAGCGCAAAAGCAACATATAAAAACGGTCTTGAAGGAACAAAAAGAATTGATGCACTGAAAAAAGACAAATATTACAGATTATGGCAAATAGGCTGTGGCGTCATCGCTCTAAGTGATGTAGAATTGTACATGACAATGCAAAACTCAGGATATCACCTAAGTTACTCAAATGGATTTACAGATGCCAATGGTGTATGTACAAAAACAGATTACATGGATTATGTCGAAAAGTTATATGACAACAAATATATTATTGACGGAAACGCAATTAATGTAAATACAGGACTATATCCTTGGAGAATGGAAAGCGGACTGACAGAATTTCTCGCAAAAAATAACAGCCCCTATCAGAACGTTATATGGGCAAAACTTGGTTCTGTAGAACAGGCAGCGATACTAACAGATATTTCAACCATGCTGTCAAACAATGTCCCTGTAGTATTTTCATATTATACCAGCAGCAACAAAAGAGAAGATGGCTTAGCGCTATATCTTAATCTGATGCAGATTACTGATCCAAATTTGGATCCCCCTAGTCAACCAACTTCACATTACATGACCATAACAGGTCTGGAAAAATATTGGAATCCAAATGAAAAAAAATATAAATATGCCATAAAGCTTGTCAGCTGGGGAACAGTATATTATGCGGATCTATCATCATACATAATGGGAATGGATTACTTTACAAATTATTTATCAGTATTTTAGGGGATGTCATGAAAAGAAAATTACTGGCAACTTTCATCATTTATATCATCTTGGCTGGAATAATCATTTGGCTGGGGAGCGACAGGCTCCCCAAAGACCCTGTTGCAAGGTACATGGTTCAGCAGAATGCAGGCAAAATCCAATTTAAGGGAACAAGGCGTGTATATTTTGGTGGAACTGTTTATAATTTTATATTGACTGACTATGATGATCCTGAACTTTTGTCTACTATCATTAAGACATTTAAAGATGCAATCAGAGAATGTGACCCTGATTATCGTTGGTTCTATCACGGTATTTGTTTATGGGAATCGTATGCCAATCCAGACATTAAATCAGCGGCAATAGATATATTAGACTACTATGATTCAAATCAACGATATGATGATTTTCAGTGTATCGAAATATCAGGTCTTCTGACAGAATCCCCAGAGGCTATCTATAACCACGCTGAAACCTATCTACAGCTAAAGAATGTAAAGACACTTGTCGTCACTCCGGAAATCGATAGAGACGCCAAGGAAAACGGCATTGACTGGTATGAGGCATGGCCAGAGCTGGAGAGTTATGAAGTTCGGGAAATGGATTCAATGTCAGAGGTACGACACCCAGAAAAAACGGCATTGGTGATTTTATCCGTTATTACTGCAATGATAGGACTTATCATTTGGCTGAAGAGGGAAAAGCCTCCCAAAGACCCTGTTGCAAGGTATATGGTCAAAAAAAATGCAGGCAAAATCCGTTTTATGGAAAAAAAGGATACGGACACAGGTGGGGAAGCCTATCACTTTATGCTGGTTGACTATGATGACGCAAAGCTCCTAAGTGTCATTATACATGACTTCAAAGATGCTGTGGAAAAATATGCCCGCGGCAGTCATGGGAATCGCCAATGCATTTGCCTGTGGGAATCCTTCTGTCATCCAGACGTCAAGTCAATGGTGGTGTCCGCCTCGAACTATAATTATGACAAAAAACAGCCGTATGATGGTTTCCAGCATGTCGAAATATCGGGGCTTTTGCAAGATTTTCCAGATGTTATCTATAACCATGCCGAAACCTACCTACAGCTGGAACATATCAGAACGCTGGTTGTCTCCCCGAAAATTGATAAGGACGCCAAAGAAAACGGAATCAATTGGCAGGAAGCATGGCAGGAATTAGCGTACTATGAAGTCAGAAAACCGTAATCGGTGAATATGACAAAAACAGCCCCTGACACACATTTCCTCCGGAAATGCACATGTTCAGCGGCTGTTTTTTCCTTATAAAAAATGGCGGATGTCGTCACCAAGTTTTTCTTCCACATGAATCAGTCGTTTCGTGATGTCTTTCGTCTTTTCGTCAGCTGCCTTATACTGGTTCAAATATCTGTTGAGGGACTTGACGCCCATATTGCAGCCATCTGTCATTAAATCGGCAATCGTCTTGTCCGATCCATCCATACCCAGTTTTACATTTGTTTTTATCCATGACATCCCTTTCGCCATCGGATTGGGTTCCTTTCCGTCGTCATGATATTCATCTAACAGCGTCTGTATTTCGTCTTTTAGTTTATTGTGTTCGTCCTTACAGTCCGCAAGGCATTTGCCGAGTGTAGCATCCTGTACATAATCCAGCACTTCATCAATGGATGCAACGCCCATTTTTATGCCGGCATCGCATTCACGCAACAGCTTTATTGTATCCGGTTCAATCATTTATTCTCATCTCCTTTGGTTTTATGTCTAGTGAGAATTATCCCCTTTCTTCGCCAAAATTATACCATTTTGAAAAATACTCATCCCGCAACAGACGAAGCAGTATCACGTCATAAAACCTGTCATTATAAAAGCACCCTTGTTCCTGAACCCCCTCAAGCTTGTAGCCCGCCTTTTTAAAAAACTGCACTGCACCCTCGTTAAAGACCGCTATCCGCACCGCTATCCTCTGATATGCAAGTATGTCAAACAGGTACTGCTCCACAAGGCGAAGCGCCTCCATTCCGTAACCCTGCCTGCGCTTTTCCTCATCCTGAATCACAATCTGAAGGCGGGTGTGTCTCCACTCCGGATGGCAGTGCACGATGCCGATTCTTCCAATTGGCAGACTGCCCTCCTTACTGACAATCACATACCATGCGCAGACATCACTGTTTGTTGTATCTCCTTTGGGAAGTGGAAGCAGCTCAATCCTTTCCGATTCCAGGTGTTTTAATTCCAGTTTTTTCGTGCATATGTCCGTCATTTTTATTATTTTTGTCGTTTCCGTCATGCCGCTCCCCCCTCAGCTGTCAGTATGTATCCTTTTGACTTCTCAATACTATTTTATCATTGGATATCTGCATTTACAATCAACGGGCTATTGAGGCATAAAGCAAAACTCAATTCTCCATATCCCAGCGTAAAAATAACTTTCGGAATCACGTAGGAATAGGTGTTGAGCATCGCCTTCCAGATATTGATGTCGCCGCCATAGCTGTTCATCGCATTTTTATAACCGTCCAGCATCGGCTTCTTAGGAACCAGCCCGATTCCGGACAGATTTCTTCTTTTTTCAAACTTCATTTCCGGCTATACGGTTATCCGCCCACGCGTACCACCACATCCGCTGCTGATATTGTGCTGGGGCGGTGGGCTATCATCAGGATGGTGCGGTTCCCGCGCAGCTTTCTGACAGCCTCCTGCACAAGCGACTCGGATTCATTGTCAAGCGCCGAGGTCGCTTCATCCAGCAGCATGACAGGCGCATTCCGAATTACTGCGCGCGCAATCGCAATGCGCTGCCGCTCTCCGCCTGACAGGGTATTGCCGCGCTCTCCCAGTATCGTGTCGTATCCGTCGGGCAGCCTGATGATAAACTCATGGGCATTCGCCGCCTTTGCCGCCGCGATAACCTCCTCGCGGCTTGCACCGTATCTGCCATAAGCAATATTTTCGGCAATGCTCGCTTCATACAAGTATGGTTCCTGTGGGACATAGGCAATCAGCTGCCTGATTTCATGCAGCGTAAGGTTCCGGTATGCCTTTCCTCCAATAGACATACTTCCTGCCCCCACCGGATAGAATCCAAGCAGGAGCTTTGCAAGCGTACTTTTCCCGCAGCCGGATTCCCCTACCACGGCAACATAGCTTCCCTTTCTGACTTGCATGGAAAACTGTTCCAGTACTTTTCCACCGCCATTACATGCGCCATCGCCCAGGCTGTCATAAGAAAAATCGACATTCCGCACAGAGAGCATGATTTCCTCCCCCATGTCCTGGCAGTCGTCCGAAACCGGCTCCTGCGTCCATTGTTCCGGCTCCTCCTCCATATCAATAAACGCGAAAAGCTTCTCGGCATTGGCGATACAGTTCATCATCTGCGGCAGGTACTGACCAATATCCAGAAAGGCATACCGGAATGTGCCATACAGTGAATACAGTGCAGTCAGCGCCCCAAGGCTTACCCGCCCAAGGGACACAAACCATATGCCCATCCCCAGAAAGGCAAGGGTGCCAATCAGGTCAAACATCTGATTCAGGGACTCAAGCCCTGCGGACAATCGGTTCGTGCTTTTCTGAATCTGGTAATATTCCCTGCCCGCGGTTTCATACTCCTGCGTCAGCCTTGCCCCGACCGGAAAAATCTTAATCAGTTCCATGCCGGACAGGATGCTGGTCAGCTTCTCAAGCATTACCTTGTTTTTGTCGGAAAGACGAACTCCCGCTTTCTTCAAAGGTTTCGCAAACAAGCTGTCTGCCGCGAAAACAAGAAGGCTGATTCCGACCATGCAAAGTGTGAGCTCCCAGCTGAAATAGAACATGGGAATCAGGTACGCCACTGTCGAAAGCACTGCGGCAAGCAGCCTGCGAAGCCTCGATGTGTAAATATCCGACGCCTTCTGCGTATCAAAAATAAGGCGCGACATGAAATCGCTGCTATGGTTTTGCTCATAGTAGGACATCGGCAGGCGCATCGCCTTGGAAAACACAAGCTTTTCCACCTTTCCGGCTCCTGTCCGCCCCTCAATGTTATAACGTATGATACCAAACCGCCAGAGCAGCAGGCACACGACAAAAACCGCAAAATTTCCGAGGACAGGCAAAAGTACATTGTCCACATTTTTGTCCTGTGCCGCCGTGACAATACTCTGAATCAAATAGGAATTTGCTATCTTGCGCCCTGCATCCCCAATCGTGGAAAGCAAAATGGCTCCCAGATAAACAGGCAGCCTGTCACCCATCAGTCCCATAAACCGAAAAAAAGTATTTAAGTCATCCCTTTGCATACATTTCCGCATAAATTCCCCTTCTCTCCAGCAGTTCCCCATGATTGCCTGTCTCCGCGATTTTTCCGCCATTCACCACATAAATCCGCCCTGCATTTCTGATGGTGGACAGCCTGTGCGCAATGACAATCACCGTCCTGCCCGACGCAATTCTCTCCACAGCCTCCTGTATCTTCTGCTCCGCCTCGACATCAACAGCCGCAGTCGGCTCGTCCAGCAGTAAAATTGGTGCATCCTTCAAAAAAGCCCGTGCAATGGAAATCCGCTGGCGCTGTCCGCCGGAAAGACGCACGCCGCGCTCTCCCACAAGCGTTTCATAGCCTTCGGGAAGACGGACAATAAAATCATGAATGTTTGCATTCTTGCACGCCTGCACAACTTCCTCATCTGTGGCATGTTCTTTTCCGCACGCCACATTGTCCCAAATTGTTCCGGGAAAAAGAAATACATTCTGTGAAACTTCTGAAAAACAGCTCCTTGCCGCTTCCAGATCCCACTCCTCGAAAGGATGTCCGAATAACTGGTACCGACCTTCATCCCTGTCATAAAAACCGCACAGCAGCTTAAAAATCGTCGTCTTTCCCTCGCCTGAGCCTCCCACAAACGCAGTCTGTGTGCCTGTCTCAACGCGGAAGCTCATGTTTTTTAAGACAGCATGTTCTTTACTGCCCCCATAAGCAAAGCACACGCCGTTCCACTCGATTGCAGGCACATCCGCGCCAGCCTGTGAAAGTGTATGTATCCTTCCATCCGTGCGTTCTTCTTCCTGATTATCAATCTCCTGGATGCGCTTTAACGACACGCCAGCCTCCCGGATATCATTCGCACAGAATACAATATCCCCGATAGGATTCAGGATTCTGCTGAGGATTACCGTAAACGCAAGCATTTCCCCGACTGTAATCCTGCCCTGCATCGTCTCATACAGTGCAAACAGATAACAGAGAATCACAGGAATTGTGGTGATGATATTTTTCAGCACCCATCCCATGGAAGAAATCCGCGTGCTTTTGCAAGCCTGCTCCACTTTCTGGTCAATGACGGCATCGATTTCTTTCTTCTGCACTTCATATAGATTGTAGCTTCTCCCTATCACAATTCCCTGAATCGCGTCATACGCCTTTTCGTTGCACGCATCCATATGGGAGCGCAGCTTCTGGGCAAGCCATGCGAGCTTTTTGGAAAGCCGGTCTGCCACAACCAGCATGACCGGGTAGCTTGCAAACAACACGGCAATCAGCCGCACATCCATCTGAACAAGGTATATGGTTGCAGTCACTACCGCAATGACATTGATGAGCAGATTCGGCAGGATTTCCGAAAAAAACCTTCCCAGCTCATCCATGTCCGATATCAGCCGTGTCATAATACTGCCGCTGCCCTTTTCGTCAAAGTAAGAAAATGGCAGCCTGACCAGGTGTTTTCCAAGCGACGCGCGCACATCCCTCTGCACCATCGCACTGTAATGATTCCCAAAAATACTTTTGCAATACGATGCTGCCGTCCCCAGCACAATCATCCACAGCAGCGGTATTATAAAAGTGGAAAAATCAACCTGCTGTCCGTCCAGCACCCCGTCCGCAGCCTGTGCAATCAAGTCATTTCCCAATAAAATGATTTCATTTAATCCGACCGCAGACAAAATAAACAGCAGCAGCATATACCCATTGCGAAAACCAGCCCTTACCATAAAAGCCTCCTTTTCATTTCAGCCAGACGCGCGCATCGGGGTGCTCCTCATCCTTTTTGATTGTCCCGACGCGCCAGCACTGATGGTATTTCTCGATTATTTTCACTGCCCTGTCGCAATGCTCTATGGGCACTGCCAGCAGCATGCCGATGCCAAGTGAAAAATCGTCCAGAAAACACTCCCTGTCCATCATGTTCAAATCATAGAGATACCGGAACAGCGCCGGAACCGGTATCGCCGTGACATCAATTTCAGCTCCAAGCCCCTTTGGTATCGTCTCATAGCATCTTCGGTTAAACAGCGACTTATTGATGCAAAAGGCGCCATGTATGAGATTGTCACTGATGAGCTCACTGACCGCCTTCACATAAGATGCATTTGGCTTTATCAGTTCATCCATGAAAACTTTCTCCCCGTCAATCTTTGCATATGCGATGTCCGGTCTCCTGTCGAGAATCACTTTGACAAAGGGATAACTGATTGACGAGATACCCTCCGTATGCAGCCCGATTATGACATCGCCCTCGGTGATGCGGGTGCCTGTAATGATTTTTTTCCTGTCAGAAATCCCGATTACCAAAGCGCTTAACCGGTACTCGCCCGCATGGTAATTGACAGCCTGCGCTGCCACTTCCATCCCGGAAAAGGTAATGTCATTGCTCTCACATGCCTCCTTAAATGTTTCACCCATAAGCAGCAACTGGCCGCTGTCATTGTTTCCACAGACAATATGCGCCTGCAGGACTGAGGGTTTCACGCCATAGCGTATCAGGTTGTTTGCTGCGCTTGCCACCAGCTCCATGCAGATTTCCCTGTCATATCCATTTTCCATGGCAAAGCGCTCCTTGGAACCGGGCACATGGCTTGCAAACACACACACCGGTTCCGCGATTCCCGCGATATCCGGCCGGAAAAACGTGGGATCCGTTACATTTGCGTGAAGCAGCCTGTCATCCTGCGTGACAAGACGGCTCAGCATCCCCTTCACCATATAAAGCATTTTTGCATCCAGTCCCGTATCCGAATAACTGATGATTTTCCGTTTCTCTGAAATCCCATTCAGCAGAAAATCAACTGTCGTGTCAAGCGCCTGCGCGATATCATAAATCATGTCCACTGACGGCAGGCTCGCCCCCTGCTCCCATCTCGAAACTGCCTGATAGGATACATTCAGCAAATCGGCAAGCTGCTTCTGTGTCATTCCTTTTATCTTTCTCTGCTCCGAGATTGCCCTCCCGACATTCTCCCTGTCCAGCATGTCTAATCCCCCCTGTGTTTTCATTATACTATTCCCTGTTACATAAAAGTTTATCACAGCACGACAGCAACTACAATCAACGAGCTATTGAGACCAGACACACAACTCAACCGGGGTCTGCAACGCATACAACAAGTATTCCGAACTGCTGCTGAAGGGGCTGCTGTACAAGCTGATTATCATCTGCCTGCGGGAGCGCATCCTGTCCAAGATATTTGTAACGCATCTGCACACGCCGTTTTCCACCTTTGTGCTGAACGAGAAAATGGCATACTCGCAAAAGCTTCTCGTCCACTCAAAGCTGAGCATGATGGAAATTGCCATTGAAGCCGGATTTTCAAGCAGTTCCTATTTCAGCGACTGCTTCCGGCGCAATACCGGGATGTCCCCGCTGCAATTCCGGAAAGAGGATGGAATGGTCAACTAAGAAAAGAAGAACCATGCTGCTGCATGGTTCTTCTTTTCTTAGTCAAAATCAAACTTCGTAAACCGCTTTGCCCTGTCGAGGTAGCGGAATCTTACCATCTCGTTTTTCTCAAGGACATCAGCCTCTGTCCCCCTGTACTGGCAGCGGATGCAGCTGTAGATGCCTGTGTCCTTATTGTAGAACATGTCGATGTCGAGGTCTCGCATAAAGCAGGATGGACATCTGTAATTTAATTTGCCTTTTCCAAGTTGAGCCATGTTGCAAATACCTCCTTATCAGAAATTGTCTTCTTGTAGCCGAGCTTGAACATCGGTGAGAATGCATATCCCTCCTCGATGTAGCCGAGTGCCTTGTCAGAGGCGGTGAGGGAAACCTTTGTCTCGATTGCCGGAATTACTGCGCTCACTGCGCTCGCGCCGTCAAGCTTCGCATCGCGGCATCTGTATTCATAATTGATGGTCTCGCCGCCTGCGCCCTCGCATGCGAGCGTGATGCCTGTCATGTCCTCAGGATACTCGGTCGTGCCGTAGCATGCCGTGATATACTCGTCGAGTGTAATCTCTGCGGACGGGTCGCTGATTTCAAGGATATTTCTTTCTATCTTGATATTGGAAGCACCTTCCTCAAAGTATTCCTTGGTCTGAAGCTTCACGGTCACGCCGTTGAACTTGATTTCAACAGGGTCGAGCGTCAGGATGCGTGTCTTTTTGCCGTCAATCACTTCCTCTGAGAAGTGGCTGTGCGTCGGGCAGAGGCAGAGGTCAACTTCCTCGCCCTTGCAGGAAAGCTTCGCGCTTCTCACGGTACCTGCCCCTGCATAGTGCGTGAAGTACCCTGCACGGTACTTTTCCTGAATCAGGAACGGATAGGAAGCATCCTGTACATGCGGCGTGCCAATGCCGACAGGCCAGTTCAATTTTGCCACGTAAGGACGAAGGTCGACAATCGCGCCGCCCTGGTCCATGTTGACGCAGGCTCTCATATATGGGTCGCAGTACCAGAACAGCTGCTTGTCAGAGCCATAGAGGATATCACGCCACGGCGCGCATTCCGGCTCATTGTAGTTTCCTGCATTGACACCCTTCTTTTCCCTGTAATAGTCCGCAAACTCCGCCATGGTCATGTCGATGAGCTTGCCCTCCTTCTTCAGGTCGCCGTAATACTTGCAGCCGTCGCTGTATGACTTATACAGAAGCTCATACGGCTGCTCCCAGCGTCCCATCTTGTTCATCCAGCCGGGTCCTACGAACATCATGTTGTAGGAGTAGCCATTGTTGTACTTTGCAAGGTCGCGGTACTGGTCAATTAAGTTATAAAGATAAGGGTATTCCCATGTCTTTGTGTCGTAAATCATGCCACGCAGCACGTTCTGCGGATGGGTGCCGAAGTTGGAACCATTTCCGTCATAGCACGCAATCAGGTCTCTTGACAGATGCGGGATTGCAACGATGCCCGAGTCCTCTGCCGCATTTGCCGCGGGTGCGTGGGTATTCTGCTTGGACGGAATCCACGGTGCCCATGGGCCGCCGTCAAACAGGGTATACCAGGAGTTGTTGCAGGTGTGGTATGCCTTTGGTCCTTCCTCCCAGCATGTCGCAACCGCGCATTTTACGGTCGGGTATTTCTCCTTGATATAGTTTGTCAGCTCGGCATCCATGTAATAGGAGCCGGTTGACTCCGGATAAAATCCGAACCTGTCGTGGAATTTCTCGAAGACATCATTGACGATTGCCTTCTTGTCCTCCATCGAGAACATCCAGATACAGAAGTCCTTTGTCTTGTACTTCTCGCGGAACTCCTCGCAGGGAAGTCCGAGCAGGGAGAGTGCAATCTCGTCGCCGTACTCCTCATGGTCATGCTTTGCAAGCTCCACTGCCTCATCATTGAACAATGAAGCGTAGGTCATCTGGATTGTCACCTTCAGACCATTCTCATGTGCCAGTCTCTGCTGTGTCTTGAAGATATCAAGTGATTCGGTCAAGAGCGCCTTATCCCCGATATCCTCCTCCTTTCCCTGTCCTGTGACAGTCGCAGAATACTCCGGAACCATCTCCGGACGATGGATAATGTTTACTACAAATTTATCCACTTTTCATTCCTCCTTTTTGGTTTTTTATATCCCTTTAAAATCAAAAGATAATACAAATTTGTTTGAAGCATCCAGCAGATACTCCTCATGCGTCCTTGCCCCCCAGCTGTCATCGCCCGCCACCCCCATCTGTTTCAGGGCAATCCGCACTACCGTGTAATATATGGGCGGCAGCTCATGGACATGCATCGCGTTTTCAAGCTCATGCGGCGTGTACGGCAGTACATTTACACTCAAATCATTTCCGGTGAAGCAGACACCGCGCCCCTTGTTGTCCGTGACGCTGATTCTGCGCACGCCTGTGTGGTTGCCGCACTCCTGTGGAACAAGATACTCCGCCAGGTTTTCTGTTACTTTTTTATGATAAATACCAAGCTTCCCGCCTTTCTCACGGTCGCAGTAGGTCTCTTCCGGTCCCAGTCCGTACCATGCCACATTTTCCAAATCCGCATCGAATTTGAACAGCATGCCGAACTCGGGGATGTCCGAAACGCCGTCCGGCGCCTGGTATTCCAACGTAGTATGAATATTGCCATCCCCTGTCACTTTGTAGGTCACAAAGCATTCCGACTCCGGTGTTGTCGGCAGTTTATAACTGTACTTAATTATGACATTCGTGTCACTTTTTGTTATCTCAGGTTCTTTTATCTGCTGGTATAAGCTTGCGGTCTTCCACTGCGCGTACCGGAACGGCATCTGATTGCCACAGTCGTTGTCTGTCGGCGCACGCCAGAAATTCGGTTTCGGTATGGCTTTTATCAGTTCCCTGCCTGCGTACACATACGACACCAGCCCTTTTCCGCCTTTGTCAAACAATGCCTCAAAGTGCATGCCGCGCACGCCGATATTGTAGGAACCGTCGGCAATTTCAAACAATTGCGGCTCCTGGACATCGCAGGAATTGCCTGCTCCTTCCACGGTATACACGCCCTGTCCGAAAGCAACCTCGTGACCGCGCTTTGCCCAGATGGTGTCATAGAGCAACACGAAGCTCACTGTCACGACATACTCGCCGCCCCGCACTGCCTTCCACGGTTCCTCGTTGCTCCATGGCGTCATGTAGCCAAATACGGGCAGTTTGCAAACTTTTGACGAAAGCGGCTCCACGTCCGTCACAACCGTTGCCCGGGCAAGCTCCTCCCCGTCGAGCGCCAGTGTGACAATGCACTCGTATCTGGATGTATTGGTAAACAGGTTTTTATTGATGACTTCAAAGCTGTCACCGTCCACCCGAACCTGTATATTCTGATAATTGAATTTTACTTCCTGCATCTTTGGCGAAGGGTTTCTGTTTCCGCCATAAACAATGCCGTTTCCACTAAAATTATAGTCACACGGACGGTCGTCGAAATCGCCGCCGTAACCGAGCACCTCATTTCCATATCTGTCCCTGTGGTAAAGCGACTGGTCCACATAGTCCCAGATAAAGCCTCCCTGAAAAAGCGGTTCCTCGTCCGTCAAATCCGTGTACTTGTGCATGGCACCACAGGAATTTCCCATTGCGTGCGTATATTCGCAAAGTATAAAAGGCTTGCTCCTGTCCTTTTTCAAAAATTCCTTGATGGAAGCCACGCTGGAATACATCTGGCTCTCCATGTCGGAGATGGTATTGATGCGCCTGTCATTGAATACCCCTTCATAGTGGACAAGCCTTGTGTCATCCAGTTCATGGAGCTTCTGTGACATTGCATGGATGACAGAGCCGCCAAACGATTCATTTCCGCACGACCAGATGAGGATGGACGGATGGTTCTTGTCACGCTGGTACATGGAATTGACCCGGTCAAGCAGGAGCGGTTCCCACTCTTTCCTGTCACCCGGAAGCGCCTGCCCGATGGGCATTTTCCCCCTGAGCACCAGATCCCATGCCCCATGGGACTCCATATTGCACTCGTCAATGAGATACAGTCCGTATTCATCACACAGCTCATAGAGCCTTGAGTCATTCGGGTAATGGCTGGTACGGATGGCATTGATGTTGTGCCTTTTCATGGTGATGATGTCCTGTAGCATCTCGTCATAATCGGGCACCCTTCCAAAACGACCGCTGAACTCATGCCTGTTGACGCCCTTGAACACAATGCGTTTTCCGTTCAGCGTCATGATGCCGTTGTCCATCGCAAAACGCCGGAAGCCGACTTTTTGCGGGATGATTTCGACGACATTTCCATCCGCATCATACAAGGTAATCAATAGTTCATATAAAAACGGTTCCTCTGCACTCCAGAGCATCGGTTCGTCCACTGTCATGTGAACCGCCGGATTTTCGCCGTTTACAAGTGTGATTTCAGTCTCAGCAGCTTCTGAGATATCGGAAAGTGTCAATCCTGCCCTGACAGAACCTTCTGCCTGTCTGGCCGTCACAGTCAGCGAAACCACCAGATCCGCCCTGGTGTAATCCGCATTCAAATCAGTTCGAATCCGAATATCACTGACATGCGTGTCAGGAATCGCATACAGATAGACGCTCCGGAAAATTCCCGAGAACCGGAAGAAATCCTGATCCTCGCACCAGCTTCCGCTCGTCCATTTGTACACCTGGACGGCAAGCTTGTTTTCACCCGCTTTCAATACATCTGTCAGCTCAAAGTCCGACGGCGTGAAGCTGTCCTCGCTGTAGCCGACATAACTGCCATTGCACCAGAGTGCAAATCCGCTCTCGACACCCTGAAAGGAAACAAAGACCCGCTTTCCCACAAACTGCGCAGGCACGGTAAAGTATTTGACATAGCTTGCTGTCGGATTGAAGCGTGTCGGTATCTCACCCGGCTCAACGACCTCATGCCCGTCCCACGGATACTGCACATTGACATACTGGGGCTTACCATATCCCTCGAGCTGGATATGCGCGGGTACACGGATGTCATCCCAGCTGCGGCAGTCTGTGTCATTTTTGAAAAAATCGTCCGGCGCATCCTCCATATTTTTTGCATATCTGAATTTCCAGACACCATCCAGCGACTGTTTCAGGCTCTGGATATTCTGTACAAATTCGGCTTCGCTCAGATAATACTTGTGGTCTGAGTGCGCCGCGATTCGATTCTCCCCATAAAACAGGGGATTCTTTATTTTTTCATGCATCATAATGTCCTCTTTTTTTCATGCTAACCAACATGATTCCGCTCTGCGGAATCTCAAATCGTTATGAAAAATGCCGTACTTTGGCATTTTTCGGCGTGAAACTTAGTACTTCTCCGCGAAGCAGCCTCTGCTGCGAGTGGAAATTGCTGAAAGCAATTAGAAGTACTTTTCACGCTACCACCCTTTCAGGGCAGATATTTTGTATTCCAGAAGCTTCCCCTCATGGTTGTCAGGGCGTTTCTTCCACTGATACGGTGAAGTGCCGATAATGCGCCGGAAATTCCGGTTAAATGTCGACGGCGTGATAAATCCCACCTTTTCTGCCACATCCTCCATGCTGATATCCGTCTTGTCAATCAGCTCGCACGCCTTTTTCACACGCACGAAGTTCACATACTCGACCGGTGTCATGTTCATCTTTTCCTGAAATACGCGCCTGAAATGGGTCTCACTCATGTGGCATTCTTTCGCCAAATCCGCAATTTTAAAATTATCGGGATAATTTTTTTCCACATATTCAATTGCATTTTCCAATTGAAGGCTGTTGTACTTCCCGCATGGATGCCCCATTCCCCTGCCATTGAAACGCGCAATTTCAAACAGCAGCGAATAGACCAAGCCTTCCACACAGTCCCGGTAATGCTCCCCCTTGTTCTGCATTTCCTCAAAGACGGAGCGAACAAGCGTGACAATCATGGGATTCTCCTCTGTCCTTATAAAAAATGCGTTTCTGCCGACTGCATCCATGATATCCCTGATTTCCTGCTCGGATTTTCCCCCTTGCTTTAGTATGTCCCCGGGGCTGACATAGATATACTCCCAGAATGCCCTGACATCTGTGTCACTTTTTGTCACATGCAGAAAGTTTGCCGGTATGCATGAGACCATTCCCGCACCGAAACGGTACATCGCGTCCTCTATGACCAGGTCCCCGTCCCCATAATGGCAGTAACCGATCTCCATCAGGTTGTGAAAATGCATGTTGTCTATGTTTTCCCCATAAACCTGTATCCACTTTTCCCCCATCAGCACCAGTACCGGCTCCTCCTGTGGCACCTCATAAAACCGGAATTCCGCAGTCCTCTTTTTCTTCTTCGGCATATTCATCCTCCATACCGCCAGCTCCTGCACCTTTAAAAAAGCGTGGAAGCCCTGGTGACCAGTTCATAATCCACCCGGGTTTTCCCCTGAACTTCCTTGCCCCCAATATAATCCAGAAGCGTTTTACAGGTCAGTGCCCCGAGCGCCTTATCGTCAAACCCAAGCGAAGTTATGGCAGGCTTATTGTTTTTCAGCAGCGTGCTGTCATAAAAGGAAGCCACCTGAATCTGCTGCGGAACGTCTATGTCTTTTTTTACAAGAATCTGCAATACAGACAGGCAGACGACATCATCCATGCAGACAATACACTCTGCCCTGGCGCGTATCAGGCAGTCAACCGCATCCTGTATCCTAGCCGGGCTGTCACAGTCCTCGAAGACAAGCGTCTCATCCAGTTCCTGCCGTGCACGCGCAAAAGCTTCCTGATAGCCGCGCATTCTGGTGCGGTTAACGACATAGTTTTTGCTGCCGCCTATCAGCCCGATTTTCCTCAATCCGCTGTCCAGCATACGGCTTATCATCTCCCGGCAGCCTGACTTGTGGTCATTGTCAACCTGCAGGATGTTTTTGTCTCCTGAAGTCCCCATCAGCACAAACGGAATATTATGCTCTTTCAGGAGATACACATTCCTGTCCTCTATCATGGAACGGCTGAGAATCACGCCGTCCATCTTATTGTTTGCAATCATGCGTTCAAGATTTGCGGAGGAATTTGCGGATGTCGTCACAAGCATGACATCATAGTCATGTGCGGACGCCTCCTCGCAAATTCCCTGCATACTGTTCTGGAAAAAAGGCATATCCGCAAGATTACAGTCTCCGGGAATCACAAGCGCTATGTTGTATGTCTTTTTCTGCGCAAGCCCTTTTGCAATCACGTTTGGTCTATAGTCATTGGCAGCTATGTAATCCAGCACCCTCTGCCTGGTGTCCTCGCCAATGCGCCCCTTGCCCGATATTGCGCGCGAAACTGTCGTTTTCGAGACATTCAGTGCCTCCGCGACATCGGAAATCGTAATCTTATGGTTCGCCATCCCTTCATTGCGAAATACTTCCATATGTCATCCCTTTACGTGTATCAGATGGATTCAATAAAGCGCCGGAATGCTGCCCTGCCCTCGTCGTCCCGCTTGTAGACACCTGCGTGTTCAAGCACCTTTCCAAACACGATACCCACTTCCTTCTGAATGATGTCCATCACATTGTCCGGATTGACGTCGTCATATGCGGGAAGAAACGCGTCTACCCAGTCCGCATGCTTTTCAAGCACTTCATTCCTGCGGATGTCCTCCTTCGCAAGAATCGCACCGGCAAGCTGTTCCAGCTCTGACTTTAATCTGGAAGGGAGCACCGCAAGTCCCATCACCTCAATCAGCCCGATATTTTCTTTCTTGATATGGTGCAGCTCCGCGTGCGGATGATAGACGCCAAGCGGATGCTCCTCCGTCGTGATATTGTTCCTGAGCACCAGGTCAAGTTCATATTTGTCACCGCGTTTTCTCGCAATCGGCGTGATGGTATTGTGTGGTTCCCCATCCGTCTCCGCAAAAATAAATGCTGCCTCATCCGTATACCCGCGCCATTTTGCAAGAATGACATCCGCAAGCTCGATGATTCTGTTGTAATCCTTATGGGAAAGACGGATAACGGACATCGGCCACTTGACAATACCAGCGCTGATATCCTCAAAGCCCCTGACCGTAAACGCCTTCTCGACCGGTGCCTTTGCCATCGCAAACTCATAGTTGCCGCCCTGGAAATGGTCATGGCTCAGGATGGAACCGCCCACGATAGGCAAATCCGCATTGGAGCCCACAAAATAGTGCGGGAACTGCTCCACAAAATTGAAAAGCTTGACAAACGTGTCATGCTCAATCTTCATCGGAATGTGCTGGCTGTTAAACACGATGCAGTGCTCATTGTAATAAACATACGGCGAATACTGGAATCCCCACTTGTTTCCCTGAATCGTCACAGGGATAATCCTGTGGTTCTGTCTTGCCGGATGGTTTACGCGTCCCGCATACCCCTCATTTTCCATGCAGAGCTGGCACTTGGGATATCCGCTCTGTTTCGCATTCTTGGCAGCCGCGATTGCCTTGGGATCCTTCTCCGGCTTTGAAAGGTTAATGGTAATGTCCATCTCGCCATACTCTGTATCCGCCTTCCATTTCTTGTCACGCGCAATGCGGTAACGCCTGATATAGTCTGTGTTCTGGCTGAATGCATAGTACCAGTCCGTTGCCGCTTTTGCGCCTTTCTCCTCATACAGCTTCCAAAATGCACCAATTACGTCCGAAGGACGCGGAACAAGCATCCCCATGATTTTTGTGTCAAACAAATCCCTGTATACAACGCTGTCATCCGGAAGCATTCCCTTTTCCACCGCATAGTCAAGCATCTGTTTTAACAGGCCTTCGAGGTCAAATGCCGACGCATCTGTGATAGATGCCAGATTTTGCGGCTCCTCATACTCATCCAGACCGAACAGCTCAAGCAGCGTGTTGGTGACGTAGACCTTGTCCGCCTCATCGACCAGCCCTGCTGCAATACCATAGTTTACAAGCTCTGCTATATTCTCTGTAATCATCGTCCCATTCTCCCTTTCTTATATTATTTTGGCTGATAGTCCCTGATAACCTGTAGTGCCGGAAGTGCATTTCCGTCATAGTCAAACAGCGCCTGGTTTGCCCACTCGTTTCCTCCCGGTCCTGCCTCCTTGATATACGCAAGCGCCTCGTCCGTTGCCCAGCCGCTGCCCTCCACCGGAAGCCATCCTGCCTCCCAGTAGAAGAATCCCCTGCCCTTGTTTTCCGGAACCTTCTCAAGCGTCTCCAGAAAGGCTTTCATAAATTCACACTGTCCGTCCTTTGTCATGGGGAACGGTACCTTTTCGCAGAGTGCCGGTCTTGTCGCCATCCCCTTGCGTTTCTCCGGCGCAAGCTTTTCATATGCGGCATAATCCTCCATCGTATGTCCCATGGAAACCTCTGCGATGACAAGCTCTTTTCCAAAACGAACCGCTATGTCATTCATGTTGTTTGACAAATCGCCAAGTGTACCATGCCAGAAAGGGTAGTAGGAAAGTCCGATAATATCAAAATCCTCACCCTTGTTGACATTGATATACTGGTCAAACCATTCCCTGTACAGCGCGTTGTTTCCGCCGTTGTCCAGGTGTATCATAATCTTTGCAGTCGGGCAGGTCTCCTTCACCGCCCGGATGCCCGCACCGACAAAGCGCGCGATATTGGCATAGTTGGGCACCTGTCCCTCCGGCCAGAGCAGTCCGTTGGAAAGCTCATTGCCCACCTGCACCATGTCAGGAACAGCGCCTTCACTGATAAAGCCTGTCATCTTTTCCCTGGTAAAGTCATATACTGCCTGCTCGAGCTGGTTGGCATCATATCCCTCCCACGCTTTTGGCTTGCGCTGCTTTCCGGGGTCTGCCCAGAAATCGCTGTAGTGAAAATCAAGCAGAAATCCGAGTCCCGCAGCTTTCACGCGCTTTGCCATGCGCAGCGTCGTTTCATAGTCCGTGTTTCCGGCGCCATATGGCTTTCCTTCCGGTGACTTTGGGTCATTCCAGAGTCTGAGGCGGATATAGCTGGTGTCGTAGCGTTTGAGGATTTCAATTAAATCCCCTTCCCTGCCGTCGTCATAATACTTCGCGCCCAGCTTTTCAATTTCGTCCAATGATGAGATGTCCATTCCTTTGATATAATCCAGCATACTATTTCTCCACTTTCTTCCCTTTGGGATATCCTGACATTTTGTTCTTTGCGCAACCGCTTGCGCATCTGTATTTATCATAACAAAGCCAATCCCATAAGTCAATATTCCAGCGCATAATCTATATGAAAAAAATGGGCTGTCTTTTTGTTACTTTTATACAAATCCCCGGCAATTCCCTTTCCACATCTGTGCAATCGAGTAGCGGAGATTCATCTTCCCCTGCTCGCCGCGCGCCCCATGCGCCGCCTTAGCGGCATTTTTCCTCTGCATGGGGCTGTGCAATCGAGTAGGGGAATGACCTTCTCTCCTGCCCGTGCGCCGGACGCGGGCAGCTTTAGCTGCCTGTTTCCTTTCCGCGTCCATGTGCATAAAAAGGGAAACAACGCACTTCACTGCGCCATCCCCCCTTTCTATTAAAAATCATTATCTGTTCATTTCAAGCTGTGGTCCTGTAGACTGGTGATTCCGAATGATTCCGTCAATTTCCTTTAAGTCAGAGGACGGCAAGTCACCAGGAATCGTATTCTTGACTGCCGCCGTCGCATTTCCGTACTCCATTGCTTTCGTGCAGTCCATATTGTGGGACAGCAGTCCGTACAACGCCCCTGATATATATGCGTCGCCGCTGCCAATACGGTCCACCACATCAATATTTTCGTATGGCTTTTCCCGCACATAGGTGTCGTGAATCGCGTCGTAGATGCAGGAGCCAAATGAGTGAATCTTTGGCGAATGGACGATGCGCTGTGTGGAGGCGACGACACTGATATGATAATCCTTGGTAAAGCTCTTCATCATTTCCTGCACTGTGCCTTCTTTTTTGAATGTGAGTCTTGCCGTTTCCTCCGAGCAGAAAAAAACATCTACATATGGAAGTATCTGCTCGATACACGCTTTTGCCTCCTCGCCTGTCCATAAATTACCCCTGAAATTCACATCAAAGGATATCAGCGTGCCGCCTTCCTTGAAACGTTTTATCATCTCAATGGCAGTCTCCCTCGTCTTCTGCCCCAGTGCAAGCGTGATGCCTGTCGTATGGAAGCAGCGTGTCGAGGTAAACATCTCCTCCGGAAAATCATCTATTGATATCTGGGTAAACGCCGTGTTTTTCCTGTCGTACACTACATTTGGCTTTCTCGGATGCGCCCCGTACTCGTAATAATATATGCCCAGCCTCGCGTCCTTTGACTTGTCATATACCAGATAATCATCGCTGACACCACAGAAGCGGACCCTGTTTTGTATGTATCTTCCCAGGTCATTTGCCGGAACCCTTGATATGATGCCCGTGCGCAGACCCAGAAGCGATGTGCCTGATACAACGTTGAGTTCCGCGCCGCCTGCCTGTTTCTGGAACGCATCCCCCCTGGTCAGACGTTCATTTACCGGAGGCGAGAGACGAAGCAGGATCTCCCCGAGTGCCAGCAAATCAAATCCCCTTCGCTTGAATGTTTCTTTCTTTGTATCCATACGCACCACTCCTCTATTAAATAAATTTTTATTGATTCTCTGTATACCGTATCCGGCTGTAAGCCCTTACAGCATCTATTGTACCACACAGACCTGAAAATATCCACCTTTTTCAAATATTGGTGTTCACAAATTTATCACACTTAGATAACATTTGAAACACAATTTCAGTTTATATTATAACCATAGCAGCGATACAAAACATTTTTAAATAAAAAATTGTTTTTTGAAAGGAGATATCCATTATGTACGAAAATAACGACAACTATTCACAGCAGCCGGAATCACAGGGAAGTTCAAGCCATGTATACCAGGAATATTATTATTCTGCCGGGGCTCCAAACGGAAATTACGGACAGACCATAGATGCCACACCCGCCAGAAAAGCAAAAAAGACAGGCGGTTTTGGAAAAAAGGCAGTCTCTGTCGCATGTCTCGGGCTGGTGTTTGGCGTGTCGGCAGGCGCAGCTTTCAGTATTCCGGCATCCTTTGCGGCAAAAGACCTGCGGGCTGCAAAGCTTGAAGTGCAGCAGATGCAGAGCTCCCTGAACACTTCAGGCAAAACGCCGCTCTCAACAACGGCAAACTCACTTTCCGCTTCCAATGCCGTCATGAATCCGGACAGCTCGGCAACAGTAGCCGCAATTGTTGACAACTGCCTGCCAAGTGTTGTTTCCATTACCAACAAGGGCGTAACGGAGGTGCGCACCATGTTCGGCACTTACCAGCAGGACGCCGAGAGCAGCGGCTCCGGCATCATTATCGGAGAAAACGACAAAGAACTTTTAATCGTTACGAATTATCATGTTGTTTCCGGAAGCAACGAGTTAAGCGTGGTATTCAGCTATGATGAGGACAGTGACAATCCATCACTGGTAAGCGCAAAAATCAAAGGCTATGTCGCAGACAAGGATCTCGCCGTCATCTCCGTTTCCCTTGACGAGATTACCGACGAGATGCGCTCCAAGATCAAGGTTGCCACGATAGGTGATTCCTCAAACCTTACGCTCGGCCAGGAGGTTGTCGCCATCGGAAATGCGCTGGGTTATGGCCAGTCCGTGACCACTGGCATTATCAGTGCCCTTGGGCGAAATGTGACAGTGTCCGATGACAACGGCGGGGAAATCACAAACAAACTAATCCAGACAGATGCTGCCATCAATCCGGGGAACTCGGGCGGAGCCCTCTTAAACATGAATGGGGAATTAATCGGTATCAATTCCGTGAAGGTTTCCTCCAGCTCTGTTGAAGGCATGGGATATGCAATTCCCATATCCGACGTGCAGTCCATTATCGAGGAGCTTATGCTGAAAGAGACAAGGGATGTCGTAGCGGAGGAAGACCGCGGTTATCTTGGCATCAATCCGATTGACGTGACAAATGAAATTTACGAGACGTACGGAATGCCTGTCGGCATTTACATTAACATTGTATACGACAATTCCCCTGCTGCCAACGCAGGTCTTGTCAAGGGCAATATCATCACAAAATTCGACGGTCAGACAGTAAAGAACAGAAACGAGCTCGCTTCGCTGCTCACTTACTACAAAGCTGGCGAGACTGTTGATGTCATCGCCATGGTCCAGAGTTCCGACGGATATGTCGAAAAAACATTCCAGGTCACGCTTGGAACCAAGGAAATTTTCGGGGATGACGCCGAAACCGCAGAGACACAGCAGAAGCGGCAGCCTGACAACAGTGACTCCTACAACCCATTTAACTACTTCTGGTCTATCCCTTAATATACAATTATATTGCAAAATGGGCAGGGGAAAAACTTTTCCCCTGCCCATATGCATATTTACAACTCTATTTTTGCCCTTTCCGCTATTGCGGGAATACATAGCTGTGGGTTAATCGCTTCCGTGCTTTCCACTGCCATGCCCTGTACTGCCAGACCGATTTTTGCCATCTGCCTGACGCCCAGATGCTTCATAAACCCAAAGACCACACCTGCCATAAATGCATCCTTTGCACCGTTCCAATTGGCAATTTCACCGTTTGTGCCATTCATCATCAACTGTTCGTCATTACATGCATAGTATACACCTTTGTTTTCCACTACGATAAAAACATTTTTCACGCCGCTTTCCAGAATAATATCCGCCACGCGCTCGAGGGAATCCTTGTCTGTAATATGTACACCACCACTGAGTACCTCTGCCTCCGCCCTGTTTGCTACCACTGTAGTAAGCTTATCCAGAACCGGAAGTAGCTTCTCTGCCTTTTTTGTTGACACCGAAGATGCAAAGACAGGCGCTTTGCAGTTTGTACAAATATGTTCGATTGTCTGTGCCGGTATATTGGTATCAAGCACAACCAGCCGCGCCCTGTTCATCTGCTCCATCTTGGATGCAATATATTTTGCAGTCAGGTTCTCATAGATACCGGTATCGGACACTGCAAGCTTCATATTTCCCCTCTCATCCGTTATATACAGGTACGTCGAAGTGTCCCCCCTGGCAGTCTTTAAGGAATCTGTAATGTCAATCCCCAAATCCTCGCAGCTCTCAATAATCCTGCGCGCATTGGTGTCACCGCCGATGGCTGTAATGAATTTTACATCAACACCGAGCAGCCTTAGGTTGTGGGCAATATTCCTCCCGACGCCGCCAAGGGAGCGAATTGTCCTGCCGGCGTTGGAATCCTCCTCAACCAGCGCATCCTCCGGTATTCCTCCAATATCAATATTGGCGCCCCCGACGACGGTACAGTAGCTTGGTCCGTTTGTCACGTATCCCTTTCCAAGAATATACCCTTTTTTCATCAGATTAGAGATATGGACTGCTGCTGAAGAACGGGCTATCCCTGCCTTTGCTGCGAGCTCCTCCTGTGAGATCATCGGGTTCTCCGTTATCCACTGAAATATCTGTGCCTCTCTGTTTGTCATTATAAACTCCTTTTCTCTATCTACTAAAATCTATAGAAAGTGCCATTATTTGCTATTTTTTTAATGATAACACCCTAAAAAAACACTGTCAATGCAATATTATGTAACGCGCAAAACAAAATGCCGTTTTGTTCCTGTCACCCGCTCCGGTAATGCGTAAAAATCCATTTTTCAGTGTACATTCCACCTGCAATTTGCTATACTTATACTAGAGCATGCTTGAAAATACTGACCGCTCAGTATAAATGGGCAGGAAACTATCAGAATATCAGAATAATTTTTCAGGAGGTTTTTATATATGAGCAAAAAGAAAGTCGTCGTCGCGCTGGGACATGATGCGCTGGGCTCCACAATCCTCAAACAGCTTGATGCCGTCAGGAAAACTGCAAAGGCTCTCGCGGACTTAGTGGAGGCTGATTACCAGCTGACAATCACGCATAGCAATGGACACCAGGTGAGCATGATTCACAAGGCAATGACCGAGCTGCGCCGGATTTATCCGGATTATACGCCCGCGCCCATGTGCGTGTGTTCTGCGATGAGCCAGGGATATGTGGGCTATGATATCCAGAACTCCCTCAAATCCGAGCTTTTAAGCCGCGGCATCTCAAAACCGGTCAGCACGATTCTGACACAGGTGACTGTCGACCCATATGACGAGGCATTTTATGAACCCAAAAAGGCTATTGGAAGATATATGTCCAAGGAGGACGCCGACATCGAGGTGAATAAGGGAAACTACGTGACACAGCAAGAAAACGGCTACCGCAGGATTGTTGCCGCGCCACAGCCGATTGACATTGTTGAAATCGAGGCAATCAAGGCGCTCTCTGATGCCGACCAGATAGTCATCGCATGCGGCGGCGGCGGTATTCCCGTCATTGAGCAGCAGCATGTGTTAAAAGGCGCCTCCGCCGTAATCGAAAAGGACAGTATCGCAGGCCGGCTTGCATCCGACTTAAAGGCGGACGAGCTGCTGATTTTGACAAGCGTCGATTATGTGTACCTGGACTTTGGAAAAGACAGCGAGCAGCCCTTAAAAACAATGACTGTCGCCGATGCCAAAAAGTATATTGCGGACGGGCAGTTCGGCGAGACGGACATGCTTCCGAAAATTATGGCTGCAATCTCCTATCTCGAAGCCGTTCCCTCCGGCAGGGTTGTCATCACGTCCCTCACCAAAACGGCAGACGCAGTCAACGAAAAAGTGGGGACTGTTATTACCGCTTAAAAAAATTAAACCGGACAGACGATTCCTGTCCGGTTCAATTTTTATCCAGCCCGCTTATCACGAACAACATGGAGCCAATTATGATTCCAAAGTCAGCGAGGTTAAACACAATGGTGTTCAGCCTGTCCACAAGCCTTTTCCATATCCGGAGCCTGCACTTTCCTGTGTCTATATGAAAAGAAAAATAATCGACCACGTATTTTCTTTTCAGGCGGTCGTATGTATTGCTGTAGGCTCCCCCGAGTATCAGGGCAAGACCTGTATTTAACAGCACCCTGCCTTTCATGCCGAGCGTCACGACAAACATTCCTGTCACAAAGGCACTGAACACGAGCGAGAGCAGTGCGACAAAGCGATGGTGCTTCTCTCCTATATTCAGCATGGCGCCCTTGTTATGGTATTTTTTTATGACTATTTTTTCACTTAACTGCAATCTGCCGCCCGCACCTTCGCCTTTTTCCACAAAATGCTTAATGATGCCGTCCCCTGCAAAAAGTGACACAATTGTCATAATATATGGCATATCCCCACACCTTTCTATTATTGATACCTTAACGCTATCACAGGCATGGGGAAATGTCAATTGAAACTATTTTGATATATTTCCTTGTATTACTGTGTCCGCGGCATCACTGTTCCGCGCAGTGTTTGTATTGTTCGTGTCTGTCTCACTGGGACTCGTCCCCTCATTTTCTGTTCCGTTGGTGTTTGTGCCTGTGGCATTGCCACCGTTCGTACTCGCACCGCCGGGATTTACTGTAGTTGAGCCATTTGTATTTGTCCCATTCGAATTGGTTCCATTGTTATTGGTTCCATTGGCGTTTGTGTCCTGCGTGTTTGCACCGGTGCTGCTGATATTTTTTACATCAAGCCTGTCATGCAGGCCCCTGTAAAACTCTTCCATGGTGTCGTTAATCTTAAAGTCGTTTGACTGTAAAACATTGATATACTCTGCAACGATTTTTCCGAGGTTGCTGTCCTTATTTGCATCTGCAAACTGCTGGTAATACTGAAGCGATTCCCTGTCGACCACGTCATTTGTCTCGCCCTTGTAATAGTGCTCAATGCCTTGTGTCTTGTCATACCCGCCGCTGATTGCGTTGGTTGCTATTTCCTCATACAATCTTGCCGCGGCATCGGAGGACGTTTCATTTGGATATTTTGCCAGATGCTGCTCAAACAGCAGTGCACGCTCTAACATTTCTGACAGTGTCATGTTGATTACTTTCCTGTTTTCTTCATTGGACATTGCCATTGACGGCGTATCACCCTCAAGACGCATCAGCTCCATAAAGGCTATCATGTCCTCCGGCATATACTGTCTGCTGTCCTCGAGCCTTGTAAAATCAATGTCCCTGACATCGCTGCCAAAGCCTAACAGGCCTTTAAAAAAATTCATTACATCACTCACTGCGGCGCCTGCAATATTGGTGTTGATATAGTCAATAATACTGTTGGGGTCGGTATTTTCGTCCCCTATCATCGCATCAAAATCGCTGTAGTCGCCTGCCGCGGCACCGGAACCACCTTCAGTGCCGTCTTCGTTTGCGCCGTCACTGCTGCCGCTCTCATTGGTCTGGGACTGGTCCACGCCTGTCAGCGGGTCTTTGTTCTGGTTCGTGTTACTACGCTTGCCGCACGCAGATATCGAGAGCGCACAGGTAAGGCAGACTGCTGTAAGAACGGCCTTGTGTGCCATTGATTTTCTGGTGTTGACTGGTTTTTCTTTTATCAATATCTTTTTCATAATAAATCCTCCATGAGTTGCTAAGTTACTGTGTTTGTCTTAGCATTTCTCACTTTCGGAAAATTATGCAGGGAGATGGGGGTTTTGAAAAAAATACTTATTCTTCATCCGCCGTCCAAAAATCTTCAATACTTATCTTTGGAAGTGACTTTACATTCAAATTATGGTAGGTTGATAATGAACTGAGCTGTTCACGAATCATACTGTACTCCCGAATAATTTCTTTGGCTTCTTTCTGGTAGAGACATTGTACAATCTGTTGAAATTGCCGTTCAAAATATTGTTTCAAGCGAGCCGCATTTTCCAAAAGCCATATGATAAACGGATGATCCGATGTAATTCCCCTACGATAATTTGAATCAGCATTACAAATATATTTTCGACTTTCATCACTTGCAGCCTTACAGAACATCATTGGTGGGAAAATATCATACACATCTTCGTTCGAAGCTTTTTCTTTTGGGTAAAATGATATAATCTGTCCCTGCTCATAATTTATTGTCATGGAATAATTATCCTGTAGATAAGCAAGCGCATACTTATATATGATATGCTTTATATCGCGACCAAATATTGCATGTATCCCATCATGAAATTCCAATCCTAAATCTACCTTTTTTTGAAAAGTCTGTATAATTTCTTCTACACAATTTTGATTATTTCGAGTCATCCACTGCCCTACAGAAGAATTAACGATTTCTCTCCACTCTGTTAAAGGAACATTATTCCACTCCTTCAATGCATACATATTGTTATGGAGAACAGAATGTTTATTTAAAAGACCACTAATTACCACCAACACTTTTAATGGTAAGTCCACTATTTTAGAACGACTCACTTGAACCATAGGTTTCCATTCGCCATCTAACAAAAATATTATATTGCACCCATTTTCACGAGCATAATTATAACGTACCTCATCTGCTACCACACCTCGATATACACATGCAATATTGAAACTTTGCCTTAATCCCAATATTGAATTCATACCAAAGCACTGACATTCATCAATACCAAAGTTCATACCTTTTTCATGACAATAATTTGAATAATAACTCCAAACATCTTCCAATCTCATTTGCCCCCGAAATGGATTCCATGATTCTCCTAACTGACCTTCTGTTTCAGGGCAAGAAACAAATGTTTCAAATACTTCCCCTATAGCGTCCGTTTCTGCTACTCCATATCCCTTTCTTAAATCTTGCCAACCGTCCATTACTATTCGCCTATCTTTATCTTCTATAAAAATATGACCTCTTGTATTTTCACTTAAAAAAGTGATAATTGGAACATCTTCATACGTACAATCTACATGAGCAGTCACTATATAATCCTGATCCTTTGCCCTCCACCGTAACTCCTTCTCAAATCGTACTTCATATTTTACAATCACACCTGAAAAATCCGGCAGAACTTGATTTTCCTCAGTATCAAGTGGTATCACCGTCATCACAATCTTAGGATAATTTTCCCGAACAGCCGGAAACTGCTCATCAAATTTCTTTTTTAGCTCCGCACTCAATTCATAAATATTCTCTCCTGCCATTTCATGAATTGTCTGTATTGCTTCTGTATAAGTCCGTCCCACCCGCTTATCATTATAATATACAGGAACCCTTGCAGCACAGAGATATTTTTCAACCGTTTCACGCAGATTCAAAGCTCCTAGCTTTCCCGGATTCAGGCGAAGCACAATGGATGTCCCCGGCTTTGCCCTGTAACCATTCCGTTCCATTCTGCCGCTGCTATCATCGTAAAAGCTCGGCATAGGAAGCGGTGCATCCGCCTGATGGTTCTCTGCCTGATTTTTAAGTGTATAATAGCCTGTCAGACCAGTTACATGAAGCCGTAGCCCATACCTTACTATCTCCGATTTTCGCGAAATCGCCTCCTCCCGGCTATTTTTCCGGGGTTCAAAGTAAAGTGTTGACACCTCAACGCTGTCTCCGCAAAGAAAACAGGATAAAAAACCAATTCCAAAACGGCTGATTCCACGAAACTCTTTTGTGTGACCATGGGCAGATAAATCCCTTTTCAGTTCCTGCGACGTATAGTAAGAATTTCCAACCTTCAAAAAATAGCGCTGCATCATACCCAGTGTCATTCCAGTCCCCTGGTCGTCGATCCGGAACCACAGATTTCCCTCACTGTCACTCCATTCCCAGAAATCAATGCGCGCATCTTCCGGCACAAACGAAGAATCCATCTGACCGCGAAGCAGCGTCGCATCAATTGCGTTCTGTAACAGCTCACGCACAAACACATCGCGATTATCATAAAGATTTTCCCCCATCAACAGCGTCAGAATCCGATCCTGATCCATTGTAAGGCAAAAGTCACCGCTCATATATCCGTCAGACTCAATTTCCTTGCGCGAAACTGCACGCGGAAACGTAAATTCCTGTCGCCATCCTGTTTTGCAATATCTCTGTAGCCTGACGCAGTTCCCCAGTTCATCATCCACCCAGTCCAGAAAGTTCCTGACTGCGTGCTCAATCGCCGGATTTTTACATTGCGCTTTATATGGCAGTTCCTTCGCAGACGGCGAATCCGGGTACCGAAAGCCCGCCGACACCTGATGTTTGTCCCATTCCTCACGGCTCTTTTCACTGTATGCCGTGTTGCCATACAGCACTTTCGGTGCACGCGTATCGTCAAAATCCAGCAAATCCGCCAGCCGAAGCAGCAGCGCACAAAACAAGGGATCCACATTACCTGCTTCCAGATATTGCAAATCCGGATTGTTCTGTAGTTCCCTTGGTTCTTCCCCATGTGCCTGACAGACGGCTAAAATATACCGTTTCGAAATAATTTGCATGGGACAGCCCGCAAACAAATCCTTCCACGTATTACCCGACAACACATCAGAAACCCGAAACGGATGCAGTGTGCGAAGATACCACTGCCGAACCTCTTCTGACCAGTCATCTGGCGTATAGCCAATCAGCTCCGGACAATGCTCTGCCAAAAACTTTTTGTAACCCGCCTCATCCTCAAAGCAAAACGCCTTATCATCTTCTGTGTAAACCATTCCCAGGTCATGCAGCGATGCCGCCAGAATCAGAAGCTCAATTTCCTCAGCCGTCAGTTTCTCCGTCCAGTCACCCAGCAGCCCGCCCATGGCGTCCAGCACATTTAAAACATGTGTCTCATCATGCAGCGTATAATTTCTGAATTCCTGCGCTACTTCCTTTAAATTTATTACAGCCGTTTCATAAACTTTTTTCATCCAGGTTATTCTTTCATCATTTGCCGGCAATTTATTCAAATAAACATGCCACAGCTTCGTATCCTCCAATACACTTGACCGTTTCATCATCATCCTCTGACCACCTTACTTTTGTATCTCTGCAAATACTCTTTGGTACCAAGCCGAATGCACCGCCTTAGCGGCATATTTCCCCTGCATGAGGATGCACAATCGAGTAGGGGAATGACCTTCTCCACTACTCGCGCGCCGGGTGTCCGTCAGCTCGCTGACATATTTCCTTTGGACGCCCATGTGCATAAAAAGCTATTAGTACTTCGTAATATCATTACTAATAGCTTACCATATTTTTACAATAAAAGAAATACATAACTTTAGGTGACTTTTTCAAGTTTTACAATGCTATGCCGCCGGTGCACTTATCCGCTAAAAGCGCTATCTCGTATTCATGGATTCCGTATCCCAGCAGCTGCATGATTTGCAGCTCATCCTCCGCATCCAGAACCGCATTGTGTGTCTCACTGTACTGCTTATCCTTACGAAGCATTTTCAGTACATTTTCAACGCCATATCCGCTTTTTAGCCTTCCCGTCTTATAGCATTCCGCAGAATCCGGTATCGCCTTATTATATTGACGGTATGCTGCCAGACGCATGATGTCATACCACATATACCCCGAATATTCTGGCAGATGCCGCTTATCAAAAGATGCATTGTATGCAAATAATTTCTGCACATGATAGGCATCCAGCCAATGTTTCATGCTTTTTAACGCATGTTTTCTATCGGCAACGTGCGTACCTTCCCTACCAAGCCGCAATTCATAGGAGAACATTCCACCCACTTTGTATTCTGGGTCAATTATGTAATATCTGGAATCCACTTTATTCCTTGTTTCTGAATCAGCGACGACGATGCCAATCGACATGACCTCGTCATTCCAGTTTGTCTCTGTGTCAATTACTGCAAATTTTTCTATAGTATCTCCTTCTTTCTTCATAGTAATCACTTTTTATTTCCGCCTTAATTCACCGCTTTGATTGAAAAAAACATCAAAATCATCTTCTCATCATCCCCCTCTCCCAATCCCGGCAAGAAACTCAAACACCCCCGCCACGTCGAGCCGTCCATACCCCCATTCCCTATCCGGGAACTCCATAAAGCTGTCGCGCTCCGCGCCCCGGATAAGGTAGTTTTTGATGTTGACGGAATTGACCAGAATGTCATTGCTGTCCACGACCGCCCATTCCATGAGCTGTGCACAGCCGCCTGCCGTGATGGCTGCCGCCACACTCGCTCCGCTCCTGTCCCCGAACGGAGTCGATACGTTGACGCCAGGCGCCGCGATATCCGGTACAATATAATTATCCCGCGCGTAACCGCGCCCGGAGCTTGCCGCGATACTGTCATTGGTAATCTGGTAGGCGGCTGCAGTCACAACGCTGTGGACATATGCGGGCTCCGTGATTGTCGTATACGGATTCGGCTCCAGAAAATACGTTTCAGACCACAAAAAGTCTGTGATGGGCAGCCATATGTGAAACTGCCCGCCTACCGTATTCCCCTCCGAATTAATCCGGATGCTCCAGACCCCCTGTGTCGGATCCGAAAAACGGAATCGGATAATCTCTGCACCGGAAAGCGTTTCCACGAGCTGATATTCCACCACAATCCTTGTCTTTTCATAGACAAACGTGAACTCCTGCGGAAT
This sequence comes from uncultured Lachnospiraceae bacterium, assembly GCA_949066965.1. GTDB lineage: Bacteria > Bacillota > Clostridia > Lachnospirales > Lachnospiraceae > COE1. The sequence goes on along the minus strand of CARTDA010000005.1, from coordinate 152,993 downwards.
GTAATTCCTCGGATTGTTCCACCGCGCCCGCTCACCGCCCGGCGTCACGATAGCTGCGTTGTAAAAATACGGGGCATCGCCCCACAAATCCATGATGAATCCCTTATTGTCCTCCCCCACGCGAAGCTCAACGTCATGGTACGTCTGGCTGTCACTTATTTCACCAAAATAATGATGTGCCGCGTTTCCCTCATTGCCGCCCGCGATGACGGTCACCCTGCTTTTCTGTGTGCTGACATAGTCAAGATACCTTCCGAGCAGTCCCGCACCCGTATGGTCACCATAACTCGTTCCAATCCCAAGGCAGATTACAAGAGGCCGCGTCAGAATCAGCACATATTTCTGCAAATACTGAATCGCCTGCAGGATATCAGCCTCACTGTAGCATGGCACTCCGGGTGGTATCTTGTAATAGTCCCTCAGGTAGGGTTTCGCCTCTTTCAGCTTTACAACCGCAATCTGGCAGTCAGGCGCTGCACCTATGAAGCTGCCATTCTCAATCGAGCTCCCGGCTGCCAGGCTCGCCATTACGCTCCCATGGCCGTTTGCATCTGTACTTGGCACAATAGAGAATGGGTTATCGCTCGCAAGCGCCTCATTAATCATCTCATTGGTGTATTCCGTTCCATACTGGAACCCCTCCGGAGGAATACCAGTCTGAATTGTCTGATCCCAAATACTTACAATGCGGCTTCTTCCTGCAAAATCACGAAAAACAGGCTCCTGATAACGAATTCCCGTATCAATAAAACCTATCGTGACATTTTTTCCGGTAAGGCCAAGCGGCTCCCTCTGTGCTGCCAGGATTCCCGACTCCGCCAGACTCAACGTATTGAGCGCCGTGTTCTGCGAAGCCTTCAGATTTTGTGCCGGGATGCCTTCCATCAGCCCATAGCATTTTGGTATGAGGGCGTATGCCCGCTGTCCAAATCTGTAGTCCTCTGTACTGTTCCGGTCTATGTATAATATTCCCCATTCGCCAGTTAACCGATGAAAGCAGTAATCAAACGGTAATTCATACTGATATTCCTCCGGTAAAATGACATCTCCCAATATATCCGCATAGTCATTTGACAATATTCGTTCCTTACAGGTCACTTGTTTTCCCCGCAAAAAAGTTATTACTATAATCTATGCCGCCCAACATACAATATCACATTTTTTAAACACGCTCGAACATTTCATTCCTCTTCGTGTCCCTCCCGCGGCACACTGTCCAACTGATACATGCTTCTGTCAAACCGCACTTTAAACTGGATGTTTTTGTGACTGACATGGTAAAACGCCAGTGACACAATCACAATACCGACTGCAATCCCGAGTGCTATGATAATTGTTTCATGCGCATACAGCTTCGCCTCATCTACGTTCGCATCCACAATTGCGCTCATGGTGTAATACAATCTGCCCCCCGGCACAAGCGGAATAATGGCAGGAATAAGAAATACCGTTGCAGGCGCTTTTACAACCCTTGCCAGCACTTCCGCGTACAGCGTTGCCACCGCCGCAGGTATCAGGTTCTGCAATAGCAGCGACAACCCACACTCCACACAGATACAGTAGAGAAAGGTAGCGAACATTCCACCCAGACAGCCGTATATGATTTTATTCCTTTTGATATTGATAATCAGACAGTACCCAAGTGTTCCTGCTGTCGCTGTCAATATCATGACAAAATATTTTTCCAAAAACTGCATCATCTCAACAATCCCCCGAGCATCATAATTGCAATACCAAATCCGGCAGCGATGGCAACTGCAACCATCAGTGCCTCGGCAAGCCGCAGGATACCGGTAATAATATCGCCACACATCATATCCCTGAGGGAATTCATCAGGTTAATCCCCGGAACGAGCAGCATGATGCTCCCAATCATCACCTTGTCGGCGTTCTGCCCGATTCCGGCATATACTGCCAAAATGCAGAGTACCCCAGACACAACAGACAGCGCCAGGCTGTATACAACCCTGTTTCTGCCATGGGATGAGAAACAGTAATTCCACAGGTACATCAGCACCGACACGATTCCTGCGGCAAGACCATCCCGCAAATTGCCTCCGAAAAAAATGGCAAATGCCGATGCAAGCAGCACATAACCTGACAATTTTGACTTGTAAATCCGTCTTTTCTCCGGAGCCATTATCGTCCTGATATGCCGCTCAATCTCCGCGCAGGAAGGTTTTTTTTCGCAGATATAGCGCGACAGGGCGTTTAGTTCCTCAAGTTTTTTCAAGTCTGTAGGGTATGGGTTGATGCGCCTTGTAAGGGTATAATTACGCCCGTCATCCGTTTTCCAGCTTAAAATAATCAGGGACAGAATCGTAAATACATCCACGATTCCACCGCCGTATGCCGTACAGATTCGCGTGACGGTATCTTCCACCCGCAGAATCTCCGCGCCGCAGCGCAGCATCGTCTCCCCCATGTCGAGCGCGCACTCCATGACAAGCGCCGGGTTTTCACAACATTGTTCCTTGTCCATTGCCATGTTTTCCTCCCGATTCATATTCTTTTACTATCATATTGCATTTTGTGCAGTTCGTCCATACTATTTCCATATTCTCAATTTTTTTATCATTTTTGCCATTATACGGCGCGATTGCCTTGACCGTTGTTTTTGAAAGTGTTATCATTTTAACAAATGGGGCTTTTCCCTAAAATTAAGTGAATAACGAGGTGTTTCAAATGAGTAAAGGTTTTAAAGATTTACTGAAAAAGGTTTATGAGTGCGACCGCAAGACCGTTGCCGTTGCCGTTGCCGAGGATGAGCCGGTACTGGAAGCCGTACAGGCTGCCAGGGAAAAAGGCATTGCTGACGCAATCTTAGTTGGCGATGAGAGCAAGATCAGGGAAATTGCTGCCGGAATGAACATGGATCTGACAGGCTTTGAGATTATCAATGAACCTGACCATGTACAGGCGGCACACACAGCGGTAAAGCTTGTGCACGACGGCAAGGCTGATATGTACATGAAAGGTCTTATCGACACCAAGAATTTCCTCAAGAGTGTTCTTGACAAGGAAGTCGGTCTTCGCACGGGCAAGGCGCTCTCCCATGTGTGCGTATTTGAAATCAAGGGCATTGACCGGCTTCTGTTCCTCTCGGACGTTGCGTTTATGACCTATCCCACGCTGGAAGACAAGGTTTCCATCATCAACAACACGGTCGAGGTCTGCCATGCATGCGGCATTGCAGAGCCAAAGGTAGCGCCGGTTGCCGCTGTTGAAGTTGTCAACCCGAAAATGCCCTGCACGGTTGATGCCGACGAGCTTACGAAAATGAATGCCGAGGGCAAGATTACCGGCTGTGTAATTGATGGTCCGCTCTCCATGGACATGGCAATTGACAGCGCTGCTGCCGCACACAAGGGCGGCACGGGCAGGAAGATTGCCGGGGATGCCGATGTCATCCTTTTCCCGGATATCCATTCCGGAAATCTTGTGTACAAGGTGCTGACGCATCTCTGTGACGTAAAAAATGGCAACATCCTGACTGGTACGGCTGCACCTGTCATCCTGACATCACGCTCCGATTCATTTGAGGCGAAGCTCAACTCCATCGCGCTTGCCGCAGTTGTCGCAGAATCCATGAAAAATGCGAAATAGTATGTTAAAATAAATGAATACTGTCTTAGGAGGAAAACAACTATGTCAATCAAAAGTCTGATTATCAATCCGGGTTCTACTTCTACCAAAATCGGCGTCTTTGAGGATGAAACATTATTGTTTGAGGAGACGCTCAGACACTCTACAGAGGAGATATCCCAATATGCCACAATCGTGGACCAGAAGGATTTTCGCAAGAAAATCATCACGGACTTATTGGAGCAGAAAAACTTCGACATCCAGTCACTAAATGTTGTCGTTGGACGCGGCGGCATGTTAAAACCAATTCCAGGTGGTACATATGCAGTGACTGACGCCCTGCTTGCCGACTTAAAGGTCGGTGTCCAGGGACAGCACGCCTCCAATCTCGGCGGCATCCTTGCACGGGAAATTGCTGATTCCATCGGTGTTCCCTCATACATTGTCGACCCTGTTGTTGTGGATGAGCTGATGCCGATTGCAAGATACTCTGGTGTCCCTGAGCTCCCACGCACCAGCGTATTCCATGCATTGAACCAGAAGGCCGTGGCAAAGAGATATGCCAAGGAAATCGGCAGGCCCTACGATTCACTGCGCTTAATCGTTGTCCACATGGGCGGCGGCGTATCAGTAGGCGCCCACGAAAACGGCAAGGTTATCGACGTGTTTAACGCACTTGACGGAGATGGGGCATTTTCTCCCGAGCGTGCCGGGGCTGTTCCCAGCGGCGCCCTTATCAAGATGTGCTTCTCCGGAGCATACACGGAAAAAGAAATATACAGCAAGATTGTGGGCAAAGGCGGCTTTAATGCCTACCTTGGAACAAACGATATGCGCGAGGTGACGAAGCGCGCCAATGAGGGTGATGAAAAAGCTGCGGAGTCCAAAAAGGCATTCCTGCTGCAGGTGGCAAAGGATATCGGTTCCATGGCATGCGTACTTGGCGGAAAAGTTGACCAGATTATCGTTACCGGCGGAATCGCTTACGGTGCGGATGTAGTCGCAGCACTCAAGGACTATGCAGAGTGGATTGCACCTTTCACGGTATACCCCGGCGAGGATGAACTTCTTGCCCTTGCACAGGGCGCTCTCCGCGTGCTGAACGGCGAAGAAAAACCTATGGAATATTAATAAAAAGCAGGCGGAAATGCCTGCTTTTTATTATGCGTAATTCATTTATAACCTCGTTTTAAAATCGTCATAGCCAAAGTGTTTCACGATTTCCCATGTGCCGTCTTCTTTCAGTGCCACGATATCGGGAAGCGGCATACCGTTAAAGGTATTGTTTTTCACCATGGAATAAATCGCCATGTCCCCGAAAATAAGCCGGTCTCCGACACACAGCGGCCGGTCAAAAGAATAGTCGCCAATCACGTCTCCCGCAAGGCAGGTCGGTCCGCCCAGCCTGTAGGTATGTGCTTTCTCCCCTGCTTCCCCGCTGCCACAGAGCGGCGGTCTGTAGGGCATTTCGAGGACGTCGGGCATATGGCACGCCGCAGAAGTGTCGAGAATCGCATTTACCACACTGCCATTATGAACCATTTCCAGTACTTCTGCCACCAGAAATCCCGCGTTGAGCGCGACTGCCTCGCCAGGTTCGAGATAAACCTGAATTCCGTACTGGTTCTGAACATACCTGATAAGCGCAATCAGCCTGTCCACATCATAATCCTCCCTTGTGATATGATGCCCCCCGCCCATATTGAGCCATTCCATCTGATACAGGTGTTTTCCAAACCTTTCTTCCACCGCTTTCATGGTTGCGGCGAGTGCATCTGCATTCTGTTCGCACAGACAGTGGAAGTGAAGTCCCGACAGTCCTTCCAGCTGTTCCTCCCTGAAATTATCCAGTGTGACACCAAGCCTGGAGCCCGGGGCACATGGATCATAAATTGCATGTTCCTGTGTGGAATACGCCGGATTTATCCGGATACCGCATGCCTTCTTCGCAGCCAGCGCCTTCTCCTTATACTTTTCCCACTGCCCAAAGGAGTTAAATACAATATGGTCACAGATATCCAGCAGTTCATCCATATGGGCTTCTGTGTATGCCGGGGAAAACACATGGTTCTCACACCGCTTTGTTTTTCCGCTAATGTCGGTTATCTCCCTTTTGCAAAGCTCCTCATATCCAAGCCTTGCCTCATACAGGCCGCTTGCCGTCACTCCGTCCAGATATTTCCCTATCAGCGGATAATAATAATACATGGAAAATGCCTTCTGCGCCAGCAGTATCCTGCATCCCGCCTCATCACAGACATGGCGGAGCACCTCAAGGTTCCTCCTTAAAAGCTGCTCGCTTACAATGTAACACGGGGTTGCAACCTCATGCTTTACAGTTTCAGCCGCCTGATAATCAATGCCCAATCTTTCAACCTCCCCTGAGCCTGTTTGAACAGTGTACAACTACACTAATCCACAAGAACCGGATGATGACTTTCCTGCCACGGAAGTCCCCATTTATTCAGGGCTTCCATATAGGGATCCGGATCAAACTCCTCCACCGTAAAGACACCTGGCTTGTTCCATTTTCCAGTCAGAAGCATCATTGCGCCAACCATCGCCGGAACGCCTGTTGTATAGGAAATCGCCTGTGACCCGACTTCCCTGTAACACTCCTGGTGGTCGCAGACATTATATAGATAATACGTCTTATCCTTTCCGTCCTTTTTTCCGGTGAAAATACATCCAATATTCGTCTTACCTGTCGTGCGTGGTCCCAGACTTGCCGGGTCAGGCAAGAGTGCCTTTAAAAACTGGATTGGCACAATTTCCCTGCCCTCGTAGCTGACTGGTGTCGTGGACAGCATGCCCACATCCTCAAGACAGCGCATATGATCCAGATAACTTTGTCCAAATGTCATAAAAAACCGAATGCGGTTCACGCCGGGTATATTCTTTGCAAGTGACTCAATTTCCTCATGGTGCAGCAGATACATGTCCTTTTCACCCACCTGGTCAAAATGATATGTTCTCTTGATACTCATTGCCGGAACCTCAACCCAGTGCCCGTTTTCCCAATAGCTGCCAGGCGCAGACACTTCCCGCAGGTTAATCTCGGGATTAAAATTGGTCGCAAATGCATATCCATGGTCGCCGCCGTTGCAGTCGAGAATGTCAATGGTCTGTATCTCGTCAAATTCATGCTTGAGCGCATAGGCGCAGTATGCCTGCGTCACACCCGGATCAAAACCCGAACCGAGCAGTGCCGTGATGCCGGCTTCCTCAAATTTTTTCCGGTATGCCCACTGCCACGAATAGTCAAAATATGCAGAGAAGCCTTCCTCCCGGCATCTCTTGTCATAAACCGCACGCCATGCAGGATCGTCAATATTTTCTGGCTCATAGTTCGCAGTGTCCATATAGTTTACCTTACATGCAAGGCATGCATCCATAATTGTCAAGTCCTGATACGGAAGTGCAATATTCATGACAAGATCTGGCTGATAGCTTTTTATCAGAGCCACCACTTCCTCTATGTTGTCTGCATTTACCTGTGCCGTTGTAATCTTTGTATCCGTCTTCCCCTCCAGCTTCTGTTTTAACGCATCACACTTTGATTTCGTGCGGCTCGCTATCATAATTTCCCCAAATACCCCGCTGTTCTGGCAGCACTTGTGAATTGCAACACCTGCCACGCCGCCGCAGCCGATAATTAATGCTCTTCCCATCTTATCCCTCCTTATCATTTTCCATCTTTCCTTAACAGATGTAGCGCTCCTCAAGTTTCAAAAGCAGTTCACGAAGCACCTTCAATGCGACTGCCGTAGATGCGCCGCTTGCATCCAGCAGTGGTGAAAGCTCATTGATATCACATCCCACGATGTCAAGCCCGCCGACTTTCAGCACTGCATCAAGCAGCTGCAAAAAAGTCACGCCGCCTGCCTCCGGCGTTCCCGTTCCCGAAAAGCAGGAGGGATCCAGCACATCCAGATCCAGTGTAAAATAAACAGGCTTTCCCTTCAGAAGGCTGATTACCTGTTCCAGTCCCTCAAAGTCAAACATGTGTGTCACCACATGCTGTTTTCCCCACGCCAACTCTGCACGTTCACCACTGCGGATGCCGAACTGATAAATCCTCCCATCACCTACAATGTCCCACACCCTATGCAAGACCGTTGCATGTGACAATTTTGCCCCGAGATAATCGTCCCGCAAATCCGCATGTGCATCAAAATGTATCAGATGCAAATCCGGATATTTTGCCGCCACCGCACGCACAGCGCCCAGTGTAACAAGATGTTCTCCTCCTATCATTAGCGGAAGCTTCCCTTTATCGAGTATCTTTGCCGTGAAACCTGTAATATCTCCCAACGCCCTGTCCACATCGCCAAAACACAGTTCCAGGTCGCCCCCGTCAAATACCGCGGCATCTTCCAAATCCAAATCCTGATATGGGCTGTATGTTTCCAGCCCATATGATTCTGCACGCATGGTTCTGCTTGCAAAGCGCGTGCCCGGCCGATAGGATGTCGTCGAGTCAAACGGTGCTCCAAAAATTACAATCCTCGCCTCCTCGAATGCCTTGTCACATCCGAGAAACGTTTCTACATTTCTTTCCATATAAATCTCCATTCTTGCCAAAGCCTGCGAATTTGGGTGTAAGCACAAATTCGCCCTGTGAAAAATTTATTTTTCACAGTATCCACCACTCCCGCAAATCAATCCTTCTCATACTTTTCAAGCATCTCCTCCACATAATTCGGCAGTGCAAACGCCCCCTTGTGCAGTTGTTCATTATAATATTTCGTCTGAATTCCCTGTGCCTTCCACCATTCGGTCTTCTGGTCGTCAAGCGGATGATACTTTTTCGACGCAAATCCAAAGAGCCAGTGCCCTGACGGATATGTCGGAATATGCGCCTGATAAACCTTGCTAATAGGAAAGGATTCCACAATTCGTTTGTGCGCCCTCTGCATCGCTGTCGCATCATTCGGATAAAAGGGACTTTCATGCTGATTGACCATGATGCCGTCCTCCTTTAACGCCTTATAACAGTTCCCATAAAACTCCTTTGTGAACAATCCCTCCCCCGGTCCAAACGGGTCTGTGGAATCCACGAGAACCAGGTCATATTCATTCTCAAATTTCCGCACAAACTTTAAGCCATCATCATAATAAATATGAACCCTGCCATCATCAAATCCACAGGCGGTCTGCCTTAAAAATTTCTGGCAGGCTGCCACAACCTCCTCGTCAATCTCCACCAGATCAATGCGCTCGATGCCGCCATACCTTGCCAGCTCACGCACCGTACCGCCATCACCACCGCCAATTACAAGTACGTTCCTCACACAAGGATGTACCGACATCGGTACATGGACGATCATCTCATGATAAATAAATTCATCCTTTTCCGTCAGCATCATATACCCGTCCAGCGTCAGGAATCTGCCAAATTCCTTTGACGCAAAGATATCAATTCTCTGAAACGCAGACTGTGACGAATAAAGCTGCCTGTCTACCTGTATGGAAAATTTCACGTTTTCCGTGTGTTTCTCAGTGAACCATAATTCCATATAAATCCTCCATTCAGCCCCTGGCGGACGCGAGCTTTCTTGCGCACGCCTCAGCAGACACAACTCTGAGGCGGCGTTTTATGCAGCATTCGTGTTTCTTAATGTTTTTTCATGCTATGTTTCCATGACATTCAGTCTTGAGACTTCCATGTCCTCAGATCCTGTCATGGAGCAGCCTTTTTCTTTCGCGTACATGATATAGTCAAGAATATCTTTTGTAATGAGCTCTCCTGGTGCCAGAATCGGAATTCCAGGCGGGTAGCACATGACAAATTCCGCGCACACCCTATTTTCGCAATCCTTGAGCGGCAGTGACCGCTTGTCACTGTAAAAAGCATCCTGCGGCGAAAAAACCACGTTCGGATTCATGTATTCCACAGTCATCAGATTGTTTCTGTCCCTCTTGTACAAACGCCGGATTTCCGCGAGCGCACTCACGAGACGCTCGATATCACGCGGTCTGTCCCCGACGGACACATAGGCAAGTATATTTCCTAAATCTCCAAATTCTGTCTGTATATCGTACTCATCGCGGAGCAGGTCATAGACCTCTATTCCGGCAAGCCCCACCGGAAGCGTGTTGACAGAAAGCTTCGTGATGTCAAAGTCATAGACAGAGTCCCCATTTACAATCTCCTTTGCATACGCATAGTAGTCCCCAATCTGGTTGATTTCCCTGCGCGCATACTCTACCATCTCCCGCACCTTGTCAAAAATCTCCTGACCGTGCAGCGCCAGGTTTCTTCTTGATATGTCAAGGCTTGACATCAGCAGATAGGAACCACTTGTCGTCTGTGATATATTGATAATCTGTCTGACATATCCCTCGCTCATGTCGGGTCCAATCAGCAAAAACGAGGACTGCGTCAGGGAACCACCCGACTTGTGCATGCTGACCGCAGCCATATCCGCCCCTGCCTGCATGGCTGACACCGGAAGCTCCTTATCAAAATAAAAGTGTGTCCCATGTGCCTCATCCACAAGCATTTTCATCCCATGTGCGTGTGCCAGGTCTGTAATTCCTTTTAAGTTGGAACAAATGCCATAGTATGTGGGATTATTGACTAAAATTGCTTTTGCGTCCGGATTTTCAGCGACAGCCTTTTCCACTTCACTCAGCTTCATGCCCAGCGCAATTCCCAGCTGATGGTTCATATCCGGATTGACATACACAGGAACTGCCCCGCAGAGTATCATGATATTGATGACACTCCTGTGCACATTCCGCGGAAGGATAATCTTATCCCCCCGCTTGCACACGGACAGCACCATGCTCTGCACGGCGGACGTTGTGCCGCCCACCATAAAATATGCATGTGCCGCCCCGAATGCTTCCGCAGCAAGCTCCTCCGCCTCCCTGATTACGGACACCGGATGGCACAGGTTATCCAGCATTTTCATGGAGTTGACATCCACCGCAAGACACTGTTCTCCCAGAAAGCGCGTCAGGTCAGGATTCCCCTTCCCATGCTTATGCCCAGGCACGTCAAAGGGCACAAGCCTGTTTTGTTTCATTTCCTCTAATGCCTCCAATACAGGAGCCCTGGACTGGTCCAGCATCGCGTTCCCCCCTTTTGCAGCTTAATAAATATTGGTTCCGCTGAAAATTTCTATCATTTCCTGACGCAGACTATTGCTGATTTGCAGTCGCGTTTTTGGTGTTATCTCATAGATATCTGAATTAAACAGGTAATTTTGCAAATCCATCTCCTTTATCAGCATTTTGGTATGGAAGATGTTTGCCTGATACATATTAATGTCAATGGCATCATACTTATCCAGAATGGACTGGTCGATATAATCCTGTATCGAAGTAATCCTGTGATCCATGAAAAGCTTTTTTCCCTCTACGTTCCTCGTAAATCCACGCACCCTGTAATCCATTGTGATGATATCGGAATCAAAACTGCCTATGAGATAATCCAGCGTACTCAGCGGCGTAATCTCTCCGCATGTCGCCACATCAATATCTGCCCGGAATGTGGCAATATTTGTCTCCGGATGATATTCCGGATATGTATGCACCGTGATGTGGCTCTTGTCAAGATGCCCCACAATCTCATCGTTATGGTTGTTCAGCGCAAGTGTGTCCTCATAGACAAGCGCCGCACTCGCCGCACTTGCCTGTCCTGCCGGTATCATGTTTGACTCAGCTATGAGAAATGTGACGCTTGCTCCCTGTGGCTCATAATCCTGCCTGGATACATTCAGCACATGGGCGCCTATCATCTCTGTAACATGAAATAAAATCTTGGTAAGCCGTTCAGAATTATACTGCTCGTCAATATAGGCAATATAATCCTTCTGCTCGCGCGCACTTTTGGCATAACAGACATCATAGATGTTAAAACTCAGAGATTTTGTCAGGTTGTTAAATCCATATAATTTTAATTTCGTTTCCATTGCCCACTGCACCCCTCAATCAAAATCAAGTAGCGAAGGTTTATCTTCCCTATTCGCGCGCCGGGCGTCCGTCAGCTTGCTGACATATTCGTTTGGACACCCATGTGCAATCGAGTAGGGGAATGACCTTCTCTCCTACTCACGTGCCGGACGCAGGCAGCTTTAGCTGCACATTTCCTTTCCGCGTCCGTGTGCATAAAATAAGTGGAAACCATTCCGATTTCCACTCACAATGAATCTCACGCAGTCTGTTACACATCTCTACTGTGTATCGTATATAGTAAGGTGACCAGAGTCTATATAGCAAAAAAGTTTACTTTTACTACTCTTATTGATTTTCACAAGTGGGTTGTTACGGATATGAAATCCAATCAATAAGGCTCCAATCGCCTTAATATGTTAAGCCTGTTATTAATAATACGGAAAAACCATAAAAGGCTTCCGACAAGGATTATTATACTTGAAGGACGCCGTATTTGCAAGTACTTTTATACCGGCAGCCAAAAAGTGAATATTTTTACAATTCCAGATTGGACATCCGTATTGTAAGGTCGGTATATATTCCTGCCGGGATATCCTCCGTAAAACTGTACTCATTCATGTCATCCTGATAAAAGTTATAGACCATCACCCTTGTCTTATCCGCATCGACAATCCAGTATTCACGTACTCCTGCAGAACGGTACTTAAAGAGCTTCGTCGTATAGTCAATTCTCCTGCTCGCAGGCGAAACGACCTCTATAATCCAGTCAGGCGCACCATTGCATCCCCTGTCATCAAGCTTATTTTCATCACAGATAATGCAGATATCCGGCTCCACATAGCTCTTGTCATCCGCATCGATAAATACGCCAAACGGAGTGATATCCACTTCCCCCTTAAAACTGTTTCTCCTGATATGCTCACGGATTGTCGCAAAAAGCTCTCCAACAATTCTCTGATGGTTTCTCGTCGCAGGTGCCATATAATATACCTTCCCATTAATCAGCTCCGCTCGCTGTCCATCCGGGAGGTTATAAATATCGTTTATCGTGTATGTATTTAATTCCGTCAATGCCATTCCTTTTCTCCTTATCTCTCATGTGTATTATATATTTTATCGACATATCTTGATTATACCCTATCTTTCGGCAAAAAAAAACCCCAAAAGAACAAATCCTTTGAGGTTTTTACAATTGGTTTTATTTATTTACAACCGCTGCCTTAATCTGCTCTGTCAGCGCAGGTACAATCTTATTCAGATCACCAACAATTCCATAATCCGCCACATCAAAAATCGGGGCTGTCTCATCCTTGTTGATTGCAATGATGATATCGGATTCCTCCATGCCTGCCAGATGCTGAATCGCACCAGAGATACCGATGGCAAAATATACATTCGGGCGTACCGTCTTACCTGTCTGTCCAACCTGTAAATCCTTGCTCTTCCAGCCTGCATCCACTACCGCACGTGAGCAGCTTACCGTACCGCCAATTGCCTCAGCAAGGTCATCAAGAAGCTTAAAGTTCTCCGGGCTTCCCACACCACGTCCGCCAGATACAAGAATCTTGGCATCCATAATGTCAACCGTATCCGTCAGGTTCTTTACAACCTGAACGATTTCCACATACTTGTTGTCCGGTGTAAATCCAGGGTTGAACTCCTCAACAAAAGCCTTAGCGCCTTCTTTCTTCTCAAGCTTCTGCATAACGCCGGGACGTACTGTGGCCATCTGCGGACGGAAATCCGGGCATGCGATTGTCGCGATTGTGTTTCCACCAAATGCAGGACGTGTCATAAGCAGCTGGTTGTGCTTCTGCTCCTTGCCAGGTATCGGATTAATCGGGAAATCCCCAATCTCAAGTGAAGTACAGTCTGCTGTGAGCCCTGTATGTACTCTTGCCGAAACCCTTGGTCCCAGGTCACGGCCGATTGCTGTCGCACCTACCAGCAAAATTTCAGGCTTGTACTGATTAATGACAGATGCCAGGGCATGCGCATATGGCTCCGTCCTGTATTCCTTCAGCTCCGGATCGTCCACTACGATAACCTTGTCTGCACCGTAAGCTGCAAGCTCGTCTGCCAGTCCCTTTACATCGCTTCCGACCAGTACTGCCGTTACTTCTGTTTCCAATTTTTCTGCAAGTCTCTTTCCTTCGCCAATCAGTTCAAGGGCGATGCCGCTTACCTTGTTATCTACCTGCTGTGCGAAGACAAACACGCCTTTATATTCTTCTAAACTCATGATAAACCTCCATTATTCTAAGAGCAATATACTTCTTATCCCATTTCATTAGGACTTGTCAATAAATAACTTGTTAATTTGGCACCGTATAAATGTTCAGTTGCAAAGAAGATAATCGCAGACGTAGCGGGCTGCGTCAAGATTATCTGATGCCGCAGATGGACATTTAGACAAGCCAAATTGATGAATTATTTATTGACAGTTCCTTAGATAACATGTTTCTCTTTTAACTTGTTCATAATGTATTCTACAGATTCAGAAGGATCTAATGTAACCTTCTCACCCTTTCCTTTTCTGACCTTGTCGGATGCCCTTGCAATCTGTGTCGGTGAACCTTTCAGTCCAAGGTTGGAATCCTCCACATCCTTCAGGTCAGCCCTGCCCCATGTGGTAATCTCTGCCTTATATGCATCAAAGATTCCACCCGGAGTCATATAACGAGGCTCATTCAATTCAGCAAGCGCCGTGATCAGGCAAGGCATCTTTGCTTTCAATACGTGATATCTGTCATCATACTGGCGCTCAACAACCACGCTGTCTCCCTCAATCTCAATCTTCTGTGCATAAGAAATAACAGGAATTCCAAGATGCTCTGAAATCTGTGGTCCAACCTGTGCCGTATCTCCGTCAATCGCCTGACGTCCTGTGATAATAAGGTCATAGTCAAGGTTCCTGAGTGCGCCTGCAAGTGTCTGTGAAGTAGCCCATGTATCCGCTCCGCCAAGAACCCTGTCTGTCACAAGAATACCCTTGTCAGCGCCCATAGCCATTGCTTCACGAAGAACTTCTTCTGCCTTTGGAAGTCCCATTGTGACAACGGTTACTTCCGCACCATACTGATCCTTTAATCTCAATGCTGCCTCAAGACCTGCCTTGTCATCAGGGTTCATGATTGTCAGCATAGCCGCTCTATCAAGTGTACCATCAGGATTGAACTTAACGCCACCTTTTGTATCAGGTACCTGTTTCACACATACTACAACTTTCATGTTTTTTCTCCTTATATTTTTATTTTTTTATTACGCCGTGCACTCGAAAGCTGCGCTTTCTCGTTCGCCTTACTTTAACAGATTTGCAGAAATAACCATTCTCTGAACTTCGCTTGTTCCCTCATAGATTTCGGTAATCTTTGCATCTCTCATCATACGCTCTACTTCGTACTCTCTTGTGTAGCCATAGCCGCCATGCAGCTGGACAGCCTTTGTCGTCACTTCCATAGCCATCTCTGCCGCGTACAATTTTGCCATGGCTGCCTCTACATTGTAAGATGTCTTGTGATCCTTTGTATACTGATCCTTTGTGCATGCTGCCTTGTATACCATGTACTGTGCAGCCTGTGCCTTTGTTGCCATATCCGCAAGCTGGAACTGTGTATTCTGGAATGCACCGATTGCACGTCCAAACTGCTTTCTCTCCTGTACATATGCAATCGTTCTCTCAAGTGCGCCCTCTCCGATACCAAGCGCCTGTGCCGCAATACCGATACGTCCTCCGTCGAGTGTATGCATTGCGATACCAAATCCCTTGCCCTGCTGGCCTAACATATTTTCCTTCGGAATGCGGCAGTCCGTGAAAATCAGCTCGTATGTCGATGAACCACGGATACCCATCTTCTTTTCCTTTGTACCAAATGTGAATCCTGGTGTACCTTTCTCCACGATAAATGCAGAAATCTCTTTTGTCATTCTGCCGCGTTTCTCTACAACGCCTGTAATTGCAAAAATAACGTATACGTCAGCTTCCTTACCGTTTGTAATAAAAATCTTTGAACCGTTCAGAACCCACTCGTCACCCTCTAACACAGCCTTTGTCTGCTGCCCCTGGGCATCTGTACCGGCGCCAGGCTCTGTAAGACCAAATGCGCCAATCTTTTTGCCGCTTGCAAGGTCTGGCAGATATTTCTGTTTCTGCTCTTCTGTACCATATGTAAGAATCGGGTCACAGCAAAGTGAGGTATGCGCAGATACGATAACAGCCGTCGTACCGCAAACCTTCGCAAGCTCCTCCACGCACATTGCATATGTCAGGACATCACAGCCCTGTCCGCCGTATTCCTTCGGAATAGGAATCCCCATAAAACCAGCCTTTGCCATTTTCTCAACAGTAGCCCTTGGAAATTCTTCTGTCTCATCTACCTCAACCGCAAGAGGCTTAACCTCTTTTTCAGCGAACTCCCTGAAAAGAGTTCTCGCCATCTCATGCTCTTTACTTAATGTAAAATCCATGTTATTATTCCTCCGTTTAAAATTAACTATTTTACCACAGCTTCCATGTCCATGCGAAGCTGCAAATTATTAACTACGAACAGCAAGCCGCTGTGTGATGCGCACAACGCCTTGCTGTAGTCTTACCTGACAATTTATTTCTTAGCGTAATCGTAGAAGCCCACGCCTGTCTTCTTTCCAAGCTTTCCGGCACGTACCATCTTTCTAAGGAGCGGAGATGGCGCGTATTTCGAATCCCCTGTCTCTGCATAGATAACCTCCATGATGGCAAGTACGATATCAAGACCTATGTAATCACCGAGTGCAAGAGGTCCCATCGGATGATTTGCGCCGAGCTGCATTGCCACATCAATATCAGCAACACTTGCAACGCCTGCCGCATATACATTAATTGCCTCGTTAATCATAGGAATCAGAATTCTGTTCACAACAAAACCAGCAGCCTCGTTCACCTCAACAGGAGTCTTTCCAATCTCTGAAGCGATGCCCTTAATCTTCTCAACCAAATCTGCCGGTGTGTTGGCGCCTGCAATTACCTCCACCAGCTTCATTCTGTCAGCAGGATTGAAGAAATGCATTCCGATAAGCGGGCGGTCAAGACCTGCACCCATCTCTGTGATAGAAAGGGATGATGTATTTGTTGCAAAAATACACTCCGGCTTAACAATCTCCTGTAACTCCTTAAAGGTTGTCTTCTTAATTTCCATCTTCTCAGGAGCAACCTCGATAACAAGGTCACAGTCTGTACAGATATCCTTTAATCCTGTCGCAATCTTTGCCGCGATGGCGTCTGCCTTCTCCTGTGTAATCTTCTCCTTGCTTACGAGGAAGTTCAGGTTCTTTAAAATCTTAGCCTTTCCGCCGTCTGCAAACTCCTGCTTAATATCACATAAGCAAACCTCATAGCCATCTGTCATCGCAAAAGCCTGTGCAATACCAGAACCCATTGTTCCGGCGCCGATAATACCTACTTTCATTGTAAGTCCTCCTTAAGAATATTTTTAATTAACAATTTTTAAACGGTTCCTTTACTTTTTCCTTGTTTTTATCAAGGAAAAATGCCATACCATACTTCTGGTCCTCCGTCTCGAAACAGTCACCAAAAAGTTTTTCCTCTATCACAATCGCCTTGTCCATGTCCACGTCAAGACCTTCGTTTATTGCTTTCTTGCAGTTGCGTACTGCAATCGGTGCATTCTTGGCTATGCCCGCTGCCATCTTCTCTGCCTGCGCCATAAGCTCCTCTGCGGAATAAACGGCATTTACAAGACCAATCCGCAATGCCTCGTCAGCCTTGATATTTCTTGCGGTATAAATCATCTGCTTTGCCATGCCTGCACCTACAAGACGCGCAAGTCTCTGTGTGCCGCCGAATCCAGGTGTAATGCCCAGACCAACCTCAGGCTGTCCAAATACGGCATTGTCCGAGCAGATCCTGATATCACAGCTCATTGCAATCTCACATCCGCCGCCAAGCGCAAAACCGTTTACCGCCGCGATAACCGGAATCGGGAATGTCTCAAGCTTTCTGAAAACATCATTTCCCTTCTTGCCAAATGCTTCCCCTTCCGCTTTTGTAAGTGTACTCATCTCCGCGATATCTGCCCCTGCAACAAATGATTTTGCACCAGCCCCGGTCAGAATCAGGCAGCGGATTTCATCGAGGTTTACACTGTCAAGTGTCTCGTTAAGTTCGTCCAGCACCTGTGAATTCAATGCGTTCAATGCCTTTTCACGGTTAATTGTAATCTTGCCGACTGCGCCGTTTGCTTCATAAAGTATATATTCCATGCTTACCTCCATTTTTACTATCAAGACCGTCCCATGTCAAAATGCCTCTCCAAAACCTCACACATCTAAGGACATAAATACGTATGTCCTTAGATGTGTCATTTTATGCTGTTCCGGTTTTATTCGTATTTCTTTACAATGGTTGAGCAGCCCATGCCGCCACCGATACACAATGTAGCAAGTCCTGTCTTTGCACCCTTTGCTTCCATCTCATGGAGCAGCGTAACCAGGATGCGGCAGCCGGATGCACCTACAGGATGTCCCAGTGCAATTGCGCCTCCGTTCGGATTCAGCTGCTTCTCTACATCAATTCCCAAATCTCTGCCTACTGCGATGGACTGTGCAGCAAATGCCTCGTTTGCCTCGATAATGTCAAAGTCCTCAATCTTCATACCTGTCTTCGCCATTACTTTTTTCGTAGCAGCCACAGGTCCAATACCCATTACCTCCGGTCTGACACCCGCAAGTGCGCCTGCAACCCACTCAGCCATCGGTGTTACACCGAGTTCCTTTGCCTTCTCCTCACTCATGACAACAATCGCCGCCGCACCGTCATTGATTCCGGATGCATTTCCTGCCGTAACATATTTGTCCTTGTTAATCGGACGGAGTTTTGCCAGGGCTTCGATTGTGGAACCTGCCCTTGGTCCTTCGTCAACCTTGAACTCCACCGTTTCCTTTTTCTTCTTAACCATTACAGGTACAATTTCCTTGTCAAAAGCGCCTGACTTCTGGGCTGCTTCTGCCTTCTGCTGGCTCTTGAGTGCGAACGCATCCAGTTCTTCGCGTGTAATCTTCCACTCGTCGCAGATATTGTCTGCCGTCTGAATCATATGGTAGTTGTTGAATGCATCCCACAGTGCGTCATTGACCATTGTGTCCACCAGTGTGCCGTTGTTCATTCTATATCCGAAACGTGCGTTGGGAAGCGCAAACGGAGCCATCGACATGTTCTCCATACCGCCTGCCACAACAACATCCGCATCGCCGGCCAGAATCATCTGCGCCGCCATATTGACACAGTTCAGACCGGAACCACAGACAACATTCACCGTAACAGCAGGTGTCTCAATTGGAAGCCCTGCCTTGACAGCCGACTGGCGGGCAACATTCTGTCCCTGTCCTGCCTGGATAACACATCCCATGTATACATGGTCAACCTTGTCAGGAGCCACGCCTGCCCTGTTTAAGGCCTCCTTAATTACAATAGAACCAAGCTCCGCTACCGGTGTTGTGCTGAGCGAGCCACCCATAGTACCGATTGCCGTACGACATGCACCTGCTAATACGATTTTTTTTGCCATTCTCTTTTCCTCCATCTTTTATACTCTTGTGACGGGTTCCCGGCATCATGCTGTAATGCCCTTGGCACCCATCCGTTTCCGTGTGATTGTGCTTGTTATTTTTGTCACAATCATTGTGATTATTTTATCACATTGTTAAAAAAAAAGCAATCTATTTATTTCTTGATATTTACTACATTTTTAACGAATTTATCCATTTAAAATTATAGGTTTTTGTGTATTGTATGCTTGCACGGCTTCGCATTTTCGCCAAATTATTGTGCATTTTCCATATTAATAACCATGCCCTTTCCACAGCCTGCAAACTTTGAGCCGCAGGCACAAATTTGCGTGTGAAAAATTCATTTTTCACACTAATCCCCCATGCCGCCTTAGACGGCTCAAATAGATATGAAAAACGCTGCCTTAGAAGTATTTTTCACACTAACCTCCATGATTCCGCTCTGCGGAATCTCAAATCGTTATGAAAAATGCCGTACTTTGGCATTTTTCGGCGTGAAACTTAGTACTTCTCCGCGAAGCAGCCTCTGCTGCGAGTGGAAATTGCTGAAAGCAATTAGAAGTACTTTTCACGCTATCCTGCTTCTGCGGCACTGCCGGATCTTTCATCCTAACCTTTCTTCTCCACTCCTTGGTCGCATCATTCCTGACCACCTCGCACCTGTTTGCACTCAGGAATCCCGCAAGCTGGTAAAAGTCCACCCATATTTCATTATTGCCGTCTTTTTGTGACTCGTCGAAGATAAGCTGCAGCCCCACATGGAGATGTACGGTCTTAATGTTATTCACGTTTTCCTTGTCACTGTATCCCGTATGCCCCATATACCCGATTACGTCGCCCGCGGTCACGTAATCGCCCTCTTTCAGCCCCTCCGCATATGGCCGGTTCTGCCTTAGGTGTGCATAGTAGTAATAACGTTTCTTGTCAAAGCTGCGGATGCCGATACGCCATCCCCCATACCGGTTCCAGCCAAGCGCCTCAACATAGCCGGACTCGCATGCAATAATCGGCGTGCCGACAAGCCCCATCATGTCATGCCCAAGGTGCTGCCGCTTATATCCAAAATCCCTGCCGACGCCAAAGTCATCATAATCCTGATACGAAAACCCTCCCGCAATCGGCGAAAATGCCTTTAATCCGTACTTCTTTTGGAATTTTCCGGATTCCTCCTCAATCTCATATTCGCCCAGCATTCCACCGAGCACGGCAGAATATGCATCATAATAATACGAAAAATATTTATACTTTTCCGTCAGCGCTTCCTTTGTCGTCTCCTTCTGTGCAAGCTTTTGCGCCACATCGTCTATGTATCCGGCTGATTTGCTGTCAAATTCCCCGCCTCCCCGCACAGCGGCATATGCAAGCAGGGTAATCCAGTCGAGGTGCACATCCGACTCATATGACTCTATGTCAAGCAGACATGCTTTTTTCATGGCTTCCTTTGACGCGTTAAAGTCGACCCACTTGATAAAATTCCCTCCTGACTGACTGGCAGGAAGTCCCTGAAATCCGTTTTCATACAGATAAATTCCCGCTCCCAGAATCAGCGTTGCCAGCAGCAGGCATGCCATTATTCTATTCTTCACACCATCACCATATTCTTTATACACTATCCGTTCATTATATGCCTGACGGCGTGATTCCATACATTTTCCCATATGCCTGTGGAAGTCGGGCTGTGCAAACGAGCAGGGAAGCTTCATCTTCCCTACTCGCCGCGCCGGGCGTCCGTCAGCTTGCTGACATATTTCACCTGGACGCCCGTGTGCATAAAAACAGGTACCGGATATCCGGTACCTGTCCCGCTTTTCCTGTTTCATTAATTTTCTGGTTCTATCAGTCCATACGTGTTTCCCTTGCGCTTATAAACCACATTGACCTCATCTGTCTCCGCATTGCAGAAGACAAAGAAATCATGTCCGAGAAGTTCCATCTGGACGCACGCGTCCTCCGCATACATCGGCTTGATGTCAAATTTCTTGGTGCGGACAATCCGAACCTCCTCGTCCTCCACCTCGATATCCTTCTCTATAAAGTCTGTCCGCAGGCTGGCTGCGCCTGCCTGCTGGTCTGCCCTGAATTTGTTCTTATATTTCTTTAACTGCCGTTCTATCACTTCCGCCGCAAGGTCGACTGATACATACATATCATTGCTTACCTGCTCCGAACGAATGATATTTCCCTTCACAGGAATGGTGACCTCTATTTTCTGTCTCTCTTTTTCAACACTAAGTGTTGCATGTACCTCCGTTTCTGGCGTGAAATATTTCTCAAGCTTGCCAATTTTGTCCTCAACTGCTGCCCTTAAACCGGGCGTAACGTCAATGTTCTTACCGCTGATAATAAATTTCATTATGTCCACATCCCTTCGTACTTATTGACAATTATAACTGGCTATTATCCGGCACCTGTATGGCGGCCTCGAATAATCAGCTAATTGTATATTGATTATAACACACCCATATATTTTTTCAATATTTTTTGTGGAATATTATTAAATTTTTAATTTCTTTTCCTGTTTTTTTGATATATTTCAACATTTGCTTTCCGTTTTCTTCTGTCAATGACTTTATCGCAAGTTTTGCAGCCAAAACACATTTTTTACTTTTTTCACAAAACTGCCGTTTGTTTTTCGTTTCCATTTTTCCACAAGAAAGCCTGTTCATTTCTGTGGATATTGTGGATAAATCGGTGTATAACTCGATTTTTCAAGCTCCATTCCCTTTTTTTATGTGGATAAAATGTGAACATATAAAAAAATGACTGTTGTGTCATAATCCCGCATCCACATTTTTTTGTGCACTTTTTCCCTACCTATTTTTCTGCCTTAAAATCACACAACATCAATGTCTTGTACCCTGTCAAAAAAAACATGCGCCACGGCGGAAAATGCAGCCCCCATATGCCGCCTTAGCGGCATATTTCCTTTCCGCATCCGTGTCCGTAATAAAAGGTGGATAAACCTGTTATCCACCTTACACAGCTTAGAAAATTCTTCTTACAGCTAAAATCTTTCGATATGATGCATTTGAAACAATAATGCCTGTCTTAGAGGTACTTGCATGAACAATCTGACCGTTTCCAACATACAGTCCGACATGACCGGAATAGCATACAATGTCACCCGGCTGCGCATTCTCAAGACCGCCCACTTCATACCCCTGGCTTCTCAAGGCAGAAGATGAATGCGGCAGGCTTACGCCAAAGTTCGAGTACACACTCATGACAAATCCGGAGCAGTCTGTGCCGTTTGTAAGGCTTGAACCGCCATAAACATATGGATTTCCAACAAACTGAGTCGCATAATTAATTACGGATTTACCGATTTCACTGCCCTCTGATGAAGCTGCTGTACTTCTCGCAGTATTGATTGTTGCCTGATTTGCCTCTGATTTCTGTGCCTGAAGCTCTGCCTGGCTCTGCGCCCTTGCTGTCTCTGTTGCCCTTGCTGCCGCCCTTGCCTCTTCACGCGCCTTTGCCTCTTTGGCAAGTCTTGCCTCCTCTTCCTCTTTTGACTCCGCATGTACAAAATCTGTCCTGAGGTTTACGTAATCTCTTGAGACATATCCGTCGCCTTCTTCAATGGCTATCTTAACCCATCCGTCAAGCTCTTCAACCACCACCAGCTCTTCCTGAATCGGAACAAGTCCGAGTACCGGAGATTCTGTGCTTGCCTCCTGACGAACCTTAAGTGTCGTAGTATTGACAATCGCATATGTAGTTCCTACTTCTTTTGCAAGCGCTTCTGCTTCCTCGCCTACTACGCAGTACTCACCTTTTACATATCCGGTACAGTTGCCTGATACAATCTTATACCATCCGTCTTTCTCCTCGATAAATTCACCAACAGACTTATCATAGAGCTTTCCGACAATTTCACTTTCCTCGCTCGGCATGCTTCTTACATTAACGTAATTGCTTACCCGTGCAATGACAAGACCAGAAAAATCCTGCGCATCCTCCTGCGTTTCGGTCTCAGTCTCTGTTTCAGTCTCGTCCTCGGCTGCTTCCTCTGTCTCTACATCCTCATATGTATCTGTGGCAGAAAACCCTGCACTCGTCTGAAAGTCATCATCAGTGTCCGGCTCGGACGTTTCCCCTGACTCTGTTGTCTCTTCCACGCTGCTTGTTTCTTCCGTCACAATTTCTGTCGGCTTTTCTGTTTCCTGTTCTGTTGTTCCCTGCTGTGCGGACTCCTCCTCGGCATCCTCCACAACTGTCTCTGCACTTTCCTCGGAACCAGCTGTAGAAGCTTCCGACTCTTCCTCGTCAAGCGTCTCGCTCATCTCCTGCACAATCTCTGTCGATACGCTTGCAGTCATGGCATTGACTTTCATGACATTCGTCGGTGTTTCTGCCAGCGCTACTTTCTCAGATGCCAGTACAATATTGGGCTGTAGCCCTGATGCACTTTCCAGATAAGCTATATTCTGAACGACCTCCACCTGAAGATCCTGTATGGTACTGCTCTCATCCAGCACAACTGCAACGCCTGCCGCAGGTACATCTGATGCATTATGAATCTTTGACTCAAGTGTCGTTTGATATCCAGATAACGAAAGCGACCCCGCAAGGGCACACGCCGCAACCTTCATGCCGTACTTGTTCATAATCTAATCCTCCAAAATGTGGTACATATCATTTCTTCCTGTAACGGTAACGAATCTATTACTGAAAGTTACCTGTAATGTTTCAATTTTTCACTAATTATTACAAATTTGTTACGCCCATGAAATAAATTATCACATTTTGCATTAAATGTCAAGTCGTGTTTTTGCACACATATGCATCTTAAAAGCCCAATATACGACCTATGGCACCCCTTAACCGTATAAAATATACGAAATCGCCCTTCACATCTAACCTTTTTTGTCATTTTCTACTATATTTGTCTCATTTTTAATCATTTATTAAATTTATAATATTTTCAATATTTATTTTCTTTGAGCGTCCTTTTCTTACGCCTGTTCCATGAAATAATTTTGCACGGAGTAAACCGCATTGGCACCGTCTGCTACTGCCGTAATAATCTGACGCATCGTTTTTTTCCGAATATCCCCAGCTGCAAAAATGCCTTTCTGGGATGTCACACATGTTTCGTCAGCAAGAATATAACCTTTTTCATCCATTTCAACCATCCCCTGAAACATTTTTGTGTTCGGCACAATCCCAACGGCAATAAATACGCCATTGACTGCAAGGCTGCTTTGTGTCTTGCTTACATTGTTATAGACGCTGACGCCCTCCACAATATCCTCCCCTGCAATTTCCTTTACTTCACTGTTCCAGATGACTTCCACATTTTCAAGCGATAACAGTTTTTTCTGAAGGCTGTCGGCTGCCCTGAGTTTATCCCTCCGGTGAATGAGGTATACTTTTTTACAGATGCCTGCAAGGAACACTGCATCCTCCACGGCAACATCCCCGCCGCCTACCACCGCAACAGTCCGATTCCTGAAAAACGCACCGTCGCATGTGGCGCAATACGAAACCCCCATGCCCGAGAGTTTTTCCTCCCCTGGCACGCCAAGTTTGGAATGCGATGCCCCTGTCGCGAGTATGACGGCATTCGCCACAAAATCCCCTTCCGCCGTATGGACTATTTTTTCACTGGCAGCATTCTCTACCCCCTGCACGTCCGCGGTGATAAACGAAACCCCCAGATTATCCGCATGCATCCTGAACTTATCAGACAGTTCACTTCCGCTAAGACCCGGAAACCCTAAATAGTTGTCGACTTCATATGTTGTCAGAACCTGTCCGCCACTGACAGGGCTCCTGTCAATCACCGCCGTCCTCAGTCCAGCGCGCACTGCATAAATGGCAGCTCCCAGCCCTGCCGGTCCTGAACCAATAATTAATACATCATACCTATTTTGTCCCATTATGTCCAACCTCCATCCAATGTGATTACTTGTCCTGTCAGATACGCGTTTCCAGCACTCAGATACCTTACCAGCTCCGCTACCTCACCCGGGCTTCCCATTCGGTCAGCCGGTATTTCCTGTATGAGCGCCTCTATGTCCTCTTTCCCAAGGCAGCGATTCATGTCCGTGTCAATTGCCCCACAGGCGATTGCATTTACCTGTATGTTGCTTGGCGCAAGCTCCTTTGCCAGCGCGCGGGTAAATGCATTCATCCCTCCCTTTGATGCCGAATATGCAACTTCCATTGATGCCCCGACCGTTCCCCATACGGAAGAAATGTTTATAATTTTTCCACAATGCCTGTGCACCATCCCCGGAACGGCATACCTGCATGTCAGAAAGCAGGCATTTAAATTTGTGTCAATCACCTCACGCCATTCCTGAAATGACATGTCTGTCAGCAGGCCGATATAAGAAATCCCTGCATTATTTACAAGAAGGTCGAGATACGGAATATCCTCAAACATTTTAGCAACCTTCTCTTCATCGCAGATTGGAAAAGCATGGCAATTGCAATTTGTGCCATAAAGCTCCTGAAGCTCCGATGCAAAGTTTCTCAGCACCGCTATATTATTATGGCAGGTAAGATACAAATCATACCCTTCTGATGCAAGCATCTGCGCGATACTTTTGCCAATTCCCCTCGATGCACCTGTGACAAGCGCCCTTTTCCTGTTTACATCCGACATTTTAATCCCCCATTCTTGCCAAAGACCGCAAATTTGGACATAAGCACAAATTTGCCGTGTGAATGGCATCCTGAAAAAACAAGTACGAACGCCCCAGATTCCCATGGCATTCGTACCGGTTTTGCCCTTGTCAGTCCTGGGCAACTACTTCTTTATAAAATTCCGAATAATCCGTCCGCTTTTCCTTCGTAAACTGGATTGCTGTCCGCGGGTGCTGGTTCAGAAGCCCTGTCATCATGTACTGGAGGTCAAATCCCCATACCACTCCGTCCTCTTTCAGCTTATTCATGTATCGTTCGATAAACTGGATTGCATAGTAATTATTGTACTTTGGATTGCGCAGAAAGCCAAGCAGCAGTTCCATCGCGCAGTTTCCTGCACCTCTGCCCATGCCGGAATATGTGGCATCCAGCCAGTCCACACCGTCCCCGACCGCCTCAATCGTATTGGCAAATGCAAGCTGCTGGTTGTTATGTGCGTGTATGCCAAGCTGCTTTCCGTACTTTGCCGCAAACTCCATGTAAGTGTCCGCAATACGCGCTATCTGCTCCGGGTACAGCGACCCGAAGCTGTCGACAATATAGAATACATCCACCGATGTTTTTCCAAGGATGTCGAGTGCAACACGCAAATCACTTTCCTGTCCGTTGGATATTGCCATTATGTTGCAGCATACCTCGTACCCTTTTTTCTTTGCATCCTCAATCATATTCACTGCCGCCGGTATCGTATTCAGGTATGTTGCCACGCGAATCAGGTCAATCGGGCTCTCTGAGCAGTCTATGATGTCATTTCTGTAATCACACCTCCCCACATCTGCCATTACTGCTATTTTCAGGTTTGTATCATTATCCCCGACAATCGCCCTGATATCATCATCATGGCAGAATTTCCACTTGCCAAATTTGCTTTCGTCAAACATTTCCCTTGATGCCTTATAGCCCATTTCCATATAGTCAACGCCGGCCTTCACGTTTGTCTCATACAGTGCCCTGACAAATGCGTCTGTAAAGTAAAAGTCATTTACCAGCCCGCCATCCCTTAATGTGGCATCAACAACCTTGATGCTTGAACGATAATCCATCAAACTAACAATTTCCTTCATTTTCCTGTTCTCCTATATTCTTCTTATAAAAACCCTTTTATCCCGAAAACCTCTTTTTCAGATTATTCAACATTTTAGCACGTTGAAGTGCAAAAGTCAACTGTTATTCTTATAGGAAATAAAACTTAGTTTGTTCCTTGTTACTTTTCACACCCACGCCAAAGTAGTGGGAATCATGCGCCAAAATGCTTGCCCTTTAGCATTTTGTGTGCAAAATCTGTTATAATTCATACCTCAATAACTTATATTTTGATAATAATTGGCGTAGATGTGAATTGTAACTGTTCCTTTGTCTGCTAAACGATTTTTTTGTAACATCCCTTGCCCAGGAATTCAACAAAGCCCTTATCGCGCAATATTTGAAGCTGCTGCCTGATTTTCGCTTCAACATTGTGGTTATTACTATGTTTCAGTTGTAGTTCTTCTGCATATGCATATACTTCCCGCAGCAGAAATTTGTCTGTCGGAATCGCATTTATGCAATTCAGCACATCGATCATCCATCCCCTGCTTTCAAGATTATTCGTCTGTAACTTTTTTATTCGATTATATTGCCCAACAACATCAAGCTTATCTTTTACTTTTGCGTCTGTTATTACCTCAATCTTTGCCTGATCAGGAATCTTTTCATATAGAATATTGCATCCTTCCCATCCTGCGCGTCTGGCTGTTGGCGGAAGTTTCTTTCTTTTTTCGATTACTTGGGGCGTCAGAAAAAACCTGGGAATAAGACAAAGTTTTTTTACATTAAAATCGGCTGTATAGCTCAGAACAAATAGTTCAGGATTTGTAGCGCTTGTTATCCTGTCAATCATTGTTTTGTAAGCGCCATCAATAATCTTTTTCCCTATTTTCCCTTGTTTACTTTTTAACTCAAACACCGCATCACAGCCTTTGCAGTAAAAATCTGATACTGGCTTATTATTCTCCAATTTCTTAATATGCAGCTTGCCACAGCATGGGCAATACATATTTTCCTCTACCCACCGTTCACTCATCACCCTGATTTTTTGAGGCTGACTTTTATAAGCCATGGCTAATGCTTCATTAAAATGCAGCTCCACTCCATGTCCTCCTCTTATCCTTACTTCATTTAATCCGTATCAAAAATCGAGTAGGGAAGAGCCATCCTCCTTCCCCGCCACGCGTCCCATGCGCCGCTTCTGCGGCATACTTTCCCTGCATGGGGCTGTGCATAATAAAAAACCCTCGAAATCTTTTAACTTTCCAAGGGTTTTCCATATTTCTATCATTATCTCTTCGAGAACTGAGGTGCACGACGGGCAGCCTTTAAGCCGTACTTCTTTCTCTCCTTCATACGAGGATCACGTGTCAGGAATCCTTCCTTCTTGAGTACAGGCCTGTAATCTGCATCTGCCTGTAGCAGAGCCCTTGAGATACCATGTCTGATGGCACCTGCCTGTCCTGTGTAGCCGCCGCCCTTTACGTTTACAAGCACATCGAACTTGTCAACGGTATCAGTCGCTGCCAGAGGCTGACGGACAATAACCTTTAATGTCTCCAGACCAAAGTACTCGTCAATTCCTCTCTTGTTGATTGTAATATTGCCTGTACCTGGTGTCAAATATACCCTGGCGATGGATTTTTTTCTTCTGCCAGTTCCATAATATCTTGAAGCATTTGCTGCCTTTGCCATTTTTCATTTCCTCCTTTATTATCACGCTGACTAAAATGTCAATGTCTCGGGCTTCTGAGCCGCATGTTTGTGCTCAGGTCCTGCATATACAAAGAGTTTCCTATACATCTCGCGTCCCAGAGGTCCCTTTGGAAGCATTCCCTTAACCGCATGCTCGATAACCTCTTCCGGCTTTTTATTTAATTTCTCTCTCAGTGTTGCCGTTTTCATGCCGCCAACATAATCTGAGTGATGATAATAAATCTTCTGATCCAGCTTTTTGCCTGTCACTGCAATCTTCTCTGCGTTGATGACGATTACATAATCACCTGTATCAATATGAGGAGTGAAAATAGGCTTTTTCTTTCCTCTTAATACGCTTGCAACTTCTGATGCCAAACGTCCTAATGTCATGCCAGTAGCGTCTACTACATACCATTTTCTATCAATTGTAGCTGGGCTAGCCATAAATGTTTTCATTATGTTACCTCCATATACTTAGCCTGTCGGCTCTCCTTTGACGGATATTCCTGCCCGAATCCTTTCATACGGAATGTCCGGCCGTATTTCACAGACTCGCAGGTCACCTAGATACCCGGGCTGACATCGTTATAAATATCGGGGCTTTGATATTGTCCAATCGCATGTCGCCACATTGAATTATTATATTATACGGTTCCGAGTGTGTCAATACCTAAATTGCCAAATTTACCCCCATTTATCCCTAAAGTCATTCATCCCTGCCGGGCATACCGGAGTGTATAAATTCATACTTTACCAGTGTCAGTCCGCAGGCAGGCGCAGTCGGCCCTGCTTTCATGCGGTCACATGCCTCTAATATGTCTGTAATGTGCTCAGGCGCAATGCTTCCCCTGCCGACCTCCATCAATGTCCCTGCGATGATACGCACCATATTGTACAGAAATCCCGATCCGGTCACCCGTATGGTTATGACATCCCCCGTTTTTTCCACATCCGCATCAAAAATCGTTCTCACTGTCGTTTCTGCCATGGTGTGGATGCTGCAGAAGCTCTTAAAATCATGCGTCCCCTTTAAGTACCCTGCCGCCCTGCGCATCAGTCCTACATCAAGCGGCACATATGTAAAGTGTGTATAAAGCCTGAGGACAGGCATTGGAAAATCACTGTTTTGTATCTTGTATTCGTAGGTCTTCCTGCTGTCCTGCCTACGAGGATGAAAATCCAGCGGTACCTCCCTGGATGACTGGATGCGGATATCCTCTGGCAGGCGCTGGTTTAATGCATAGGAAAATTTTTCTGCCGGCATTCTCGCCTGCGTGTCAAACACTGCTATATTGCCAAGCGCATGCACGCCTGTATCGGTCCTTGACGCGCCAATCACCTTGATATCCTCTTTTAACAGGGCACTCAGGGTTTCATTCAGGACGGATTCTACCGTCGTCACATGCGGCTGGAGCTGCCACCCATGATAGTTTGTGCCGTCATAGGCAACCGTAAGCATTACCCTTTTCATAATCCCCCCCATTCTTGCCAAAGTCTGCGAATTTGGGCGTAAGCACAAATTTGCCCTGTGAAAAATTTATTTTTCACAGTATCCCCCATACCGCCCTTGGCGGCTCAAATAGATGTGAAAATTTTACAGTCCCGGAAACAGCCGCCCCGCCGCAAAGCCTGCTGCAAGGTAACACACAACAATTGCATAAGCGATATAATCTCTCTTCTCATAATGAAGCGGCTTCATTTTTGTGCGGTGCTCCCCGCCCCGGTAACATCGTGCCTCCATTGCCATTGCAAGGTCATTTGCCCGCCGGAATGCGGATATAAAAAGCGGTACCAGCAGCGGCACAAGGCTTTTTGCCTTTTTTATCAGGTTTCCGCTCTCAAAATCTGCACACCTTGCCAGCTGGGCTTTCATGATTTTGTCGGTCTCCTCCATTAAAATCGGTATGAATCGAAGCGCTATCGACATCATCATCGCAATTTCATGCACCGGAACTTTGACCTTGCCCAGTGGTTTCAGCATTTTCTCCAGACCGTCCGTCAGCTGGTTCGGCGTCGTTGTCAGTGTCATCACTGACGAGCCTATAATCAGGAATCCCAGCCGGACTGCCAAGAGCACTGCCAGCCGCACGCCCTCTTTTGTAATGGATAATTTCCATATATGCACAACCGGCTCCCCCGGTGTCAGAAACAAGTTGAACAGAACCGTGATGGAAAGCAGGAATACAATGGATTTCATTCCCTTGACCATAAAACGGAACGGTACTTTGGACAACTTCACAACAACCGCCAGAAAAAGTGCTGCCACCGCATACCCCAAAAAATCATCAGACACAAACAACGATATAATAAACAGGATTGTTGTTCCCAGTTTCACCCTTGGGTCAAGTCTGTGTATGACGGAATCAGCCTGGTAATATTGTCCTAATGTGATATCTCTGAGCATACTCTGTCACCTATCTTTCCCCATGCAATGGAACAAGCTTCGCAAAACAATCTATTATTGCATCCCGCGCTTCCTCTACTGTCATAACGTCCCCACGGACATCATAACCATGTTCCTGTAAGTCTTTCATGATATAAGTTATCTGCGGCGCTGACAGGCCTACCTCCTCAAGCGCACGGTAATGCTGAAAGACTTCCCTCGGCTCATCGTCATACATGACACGCCCCTGGTTCATTACGATAATCCTGTCCACATACTTTGCCACGTCATCCATACTGTGCGAGACAAGAATGACTGTGATTCCAGTCTCCTGTTTCAGCCTTGATATCTGGTCAAGTATCTCATCACGCCCCTTTGGGTCGAGTCCCGCCGTGGGTTCGTCAAGCACAAGCACATCCGGTTTCATGGCAAGGACACCTGCTATGGCAACACGCCTTTTCTGCCCTCCCGAAAGGTCAAACGGAGACTGGTAAAAATATTCATCCTCCAGTCCGACGAGTTTTAATGCTTCATACGCCCTTAATTCAACCTCTTTTTTGTTCAGTCCAAGATTCCGCGGTCCAAAACAGACATCCGCAAATACATCCGTCTCAAAGAGCTGGTGCTCCGGGTATTGAAATACAAGTCCAACCCTGCTGCGCAGCATCTTTTTATCAAAGCCCTCATCATCGATATCCTCACCATTGAAGTAAATATTCCCGGATGTCGCTTTCATCAATCCATTCAGATGCTGAACCAGTGTTGACTTTCCAGAACCAGTATGCCCGATTAACCCGATAAACTGCCCATCTGGTATCACAATACTGATATCATCCAGTGCCTTGACCGCCATGGCGGTTCCTTCTCCATAAATATGACTTACCTTATCCAATATTATCGGCATCCTTGTTCTCCCTGTCAATGGAACGTTTTTTGAACAGTCCCTTATTTACACACTGATCCAGCGCTTCTACAAGTTCTTTGTTTGTAAGGATTCCTTTTGGGATCGGAAATCCGTCCTTTCTCAGCCCATGCGCCAGCAAGGTTACCTGCGGCACATCAAGCCTTAACTCCTTGAGGCGCTCCACCTCCGAAAAAACTTCCTTCGGCGTCCCCTGCAGCGTTATCTTTCCCTTGTCCATCACATATACCCTGTCCGCATAGATGACCTCTTCCATGTAATGCGTGATAAGTATTACCGTGATTCCCTCAACATCATTTAGCGCACGTACCGCGCGTATCACTTCCTTGCGTCCTTTCGGGTCAAGCATCGCCGTTGGTTCGTCAAGAATGATGCATTTGGGATGCATGGCAATCACCCCGGCTATGGAAACTCTTTGTTTCTGGCCTCCAGAAAGCTTGTTCGGTGAAAACTTCCGAAACTGATACATTCCGACCGCTTTAAGGCTTTCTTCCACGCGCTCCCAAATCTCCTTTGTCGGCACCCCCATATTTTCCGGGCCAAACCCTACATCCTCCTCAACAACCTGACCAATTATCTGATTGTCCGGATTCTGGAAAACCATCCCTGCCGTCTGGCGGATGTCCCACACATATTCCTCTTTCCGCGTGTCCTTTCCGTCAACCCAGACTGCGCCTTCTGTCGGATACAAAATTGCATTCAGATGTTTTGCGAGCGTTGATTTTCCTGAACCATTGTGCCCCAGTATCGCCACAAAGCTTCCCTGCTCAATATCCAGGTTCACATCATCAACCGCAGTGGTTATTCCCTCTACATTGCCTTCTTCGTCTCGCCGAATATACTCATAGATTAAATCCTTGATTTTTACGATTCCCATTTTATCCTCCATGCAGTACATCACTCAGACGCCAGACCCCCTGCGGTTCCTGCAAAGTGCACTAATCCTTTGCAGGCTTCGGTCTTCTCCCCGCATCCTCGTCCTGAATCTCCTGCTGCATAAATGCCTGGTAAAGCTTTCTTCGCTGAAGCGTCTCTTTGTGCTCCTTGTCCAGTGCAATCTGCCTCTTTATTGTCTCCGCAAGCCATATTGCACGTATTTTCTCGAGAATGCGTTCTTCCTCGCTCTTATCGGCACCGATTGTCCTGTCCGCATACTCTTTGCCATATAGCTGTGTCTGCTGCTGATGTTTTTTGTTATTCTTATATTCCGCATCCCATTTCTGGATTTTAACTACTTCCTTTTCCTTCTCTTTCTGCTTCTGGTATCTGGCTCTCGTTGCCGCTGTACTGGAATATACTTTTGCAGGCCTTGCACCCGAAGTATTCCCGGGTTGTTGAAAATTCATGTGATACATCGGGTTGTTCATTGCATTCCCAAATGCATTTCCCATATACATATTCCTTTTTCCATCCGTTCCCATGCCCACTGGCTCCCCAGACACAACATTCTTATTCTGCGTCATCGTCGTATCCGCGTTCGGAACATACGGATTATTGATCAGGTATTCATAAGCCTTCTGTACCCTGATATAATATTCCTTTGTATCCGAATCAGGGTTTGCATCAGGATGGTACAATTTAACCTTGTACCGGTAAGCCCTCTTAATCTGTTCCTCAGAAGCATTCTCTTTTATTCCCAGAAAGTAACATGCTTCCTTTCTTGTCATATTTTCGTATTTATCCATCTTACACAAATTTCCTCTCAATGAACCGTAAAGACTTATTCTGGGCAATACCTTTCTGTTACCTCTTTACACTTTCCAACAGTTTCTGCGCAGACGATCCGTTTCCATCCTTTCGTTCTGACAGTCATTCAGAAACACAGGATTCCTATTCCTATCCTTCTGAACAAGCGCCAGTTTACGTCAAAAACGCTCCCAGATTCTGGGAGCGCATCCAGGACGTGTACAATGCGTTTTTAAAACGGCAAAATAGTTGCGTTTACTATATCATTAAACAAGCTCAAGCACTACCTGCATAGCGCCATCACCTTTACGCTGTCCGATTTTGACAATTCTTGTATAACCGCCATTGCGCCCAACATATTTCGGTGCAATCTCGTCAAACAATTTTGCAACAAGGTCAATTTCCTTTGTATTTCTCTTTTTGCCAGCATTTTTTTGTGGAACTTCCGTGACTGTATACAATACTTTAAGAATCTGTCTTCTAGCATGAAGTCTTGACGGCATATCCTTCTTGATTTCCTTCTCTACTTCATCATAGACAGTAACTCTCTTGCCGTCCTTCTCCTCCTTTACTCTCTTGCCATCCTTATCTTTTCTGGCAACCTTAGCTGTAATCTTAACCATCTCAAAGTTATCCTTTTCTTTTACAGCCAGTGCAATCAGTCCTTCTACGATTTTCTTGACTTCCTTAGCCCTTGCTTCTGTCGTGATGATTCTGCCATCCTTGCTTGCAAGCAAAGACGTAACCTGACCTCTCAGCAATGCCTTTCTCTGACTTGATGTTCTTCCGAGTTTTCTATAACCTGCCATAACCGGCTCCTTTCATTGTGAGGACGCATCACCTGCCATATATCAATTAATATGTAGGCTACCCTCATTGGTGGAACAAATGACAACGCTCTTTGGACTTACTTATCAAATGTTAATTAATATTTTCCATCTTTGAGCACAGACATGAACGCTTTGGGATTACCATGTCTGTTATCTATTAAACTTACCCTGCTGACACAATAGCAATCCGTCTTTGCGAATTAATCTTCTATTGGATTGAGCTGTAAGCCTAATTCCTTTAACTTTGCCAATACCTCGTCCAGAGACTTGCGTCCCAGGTTTCGAACCTTCATCATATCTTCCGATGTCCTGTTCGTCAGCTCCTCGACAGTATTGATTCCTGCTCTCTTTAAGCAGTTGTATGAACGAACTGACAACTCGAGTTCGTCAATGCTCATCTCGAGCACCTTCTCCTTCTCATCATCCTCTTTCTCTATCATTACTTCCGCATTTTTAGCATTTTCAGAAAGATTGATGAAAAGCTTCAGATGTTCGCTTAACACTTTTGCCGCAAGGCTGACTGCCTCGTCTGGTGCAAGCGTAGCATCCGTATAAACATCCAATGACAATTTATCGTAGTCTGTAATCTGACCTACACGGGTATTCTCTACAGTGACATTTACTCTTTCCACGGGAGTATAGATGGAATCCACTGCTATGACACCAATTGGCAAATCCTCACTCTTATTCTTATCTGCACTGATATAGCCTCTGCCCTTAGTAATAATGATTTCCATGTAAAGCTTGCTGTCTTTTCCGCCATTCAATGTAGCGATAACCTGATCCGGATTCATAATTTCAATATCCTGATCAACCTGAATATCAGATGCCCTTACGACACCCTCGCCTTCAAAGTCTATGATTGCCTTTTTCACTTCATCAGTTTCGCAGCTATTCTTAATAGCCAGACTTTTCAGGTTCATGATGATTTCAGTCACGTCTTCCTTTACGCCCGGAATCGAACTGAACTCATGAAGGACACCATCTATTTTAACCTGACTTACAGCTGCACCAGGTAGGGAAGCAAGCATAATTCTTCTAAGAGAATTACCCAGTGTAATTCCATAGCCTCTCTCCAAAGGCTCTACTATAAATTTACCATACCTTTTGTCTTCAGAGATTTCTGTCACTTCAATATTTGGACTATCAAAATCAAATGCCAGCACTGTAAATACCCTCCTTTTAATGAATGTGTTAATAAGTGCAACAATAGAAAGTACACCTGCGCGCACTTCCTACTGTCAAATTCTTATTTTTCTGCTTATAAATCATTATATTATTTAGAATATAACTCGACAATAAGCATCTCATCTACAGGAACATCTATTACTTCTCTTGAAGGAATCTCTTTGATTGTACCTTTGAAGTTCTCCTGATCAACATCCATCCATTCCGGAACGAGTCTGCCGTTTGTAACCTCTGCGATATCCTTATATCTCTGCAGTCCCTTGGACTTCTCCCTGATTTCAATGACATCGCCGGCGCTGATTAAATATGATGGTACATTTACACTTTTCCCATTTACCAGTACGTGCTTATGACCAACAACCTGTCTCGCCTCTTTTCTCGTTCTGGCAAACCCCATTCTGAAAATAACATTGTCCAGTCTTCTCTCAAGAAGAACCATCAGGTTCTCACCCGTCATGCCTTTCATCCTGTCTGCCTTCTCATAGTAGTTGCGGAAAGGCTTCTCAAGCACACCATAAATGAATTTTGCTTTCTGCTTCTCTCTAAGCTGCAGACCATACTCACTCATCTTTTTGCCTGCTCTCGGAGACTTTCTTTTAGACTTTTTATCATATCCTAAGAATACAGGATCCAAATCAAGAGATCTGCATCTTTTAAGTACAGGAACTCTATTCACTGCCATATTTTTTATCCTCCTAAATTTATGCACACAAAACAGTCTGGTTTTGGTGCATACGTGCTTTTACTATACGCCAGTGTACCAACACTAGACTCTACGACGCTTGGGCGGGCGGCATCCGTTATGTGGAACAGGAGTCACATCTTTGATGCTTGTCACTTCAAGGCCACATGCCTGAAGTGCACGAATAGCAGCCTCCCTGCCTGAACCAGGACCTTTAACCATAACATCTACAGATTTTAAGCCATGTACTAAAGCCGCTTTCGTAGCTGTTTCAGCTGCCATCTGAGCAGCATATGGAGTAGATTTCTTTGAACCTCTAAATCCCAGACCACCTGCACTTGCCCATGAAAGAGCGTTACCCTCATTGTCAGTCAATGTAACAATTGTGTTGTTAAAAGATGACTGGATATGTGCCTGTCCGCGTTCAACGTTTTTCTTTACACGCTTTTTTGTTACTTTTTTTGCAACCTTTTTAGCCATTTTAAACTAACCTACTTTCTCAATCAAACTTATTGTTCCCCATGCAAATATAAAATCATGGACTTCATATCTGCAACCCATTCAGCCCAGGCTGAAACTATTTCTTCTTGTTTGCTACTGTCCGCTTAGGACCCTTTCTTGTTCTTGCATTGGTCTTTGTCTTCTGGCCACGAACAGGAAGTCCCTTTCTGTGACGGATACCACGATAGCATCCAATCTCCTGCAGTCTCTTAATATTTAAAGCGATTTCACGCCTGAGGTCACCCTCAACCATGTAATCCTCATCAATGACAGCGCTAATCTTCTTAACGTCGTCATCTGTCAAATCCCTGACACGGACATCAGGATTTACTCCTGCCTTCTCAAGGATTTTGTTTGAACTTACTCTGCCGATTCCGTAGATGTAAGTCAATCCGATTTCTACACGTTTTTCTCTTGGTAAGTCAACACCAGCAATACGAGCCATGTTAAATTCCTCCATCTTGTTTTGTGATAAAACAATACGCTGTCTTATCACGTATTAATAGTAAACTAATTGATTGGGGTACTCTGTACCCGACCGGATATCCATCCGGTTTTTCCGATACTAACCGGTGGCAGATCTGTCTTGTTTTTTCTGCCGCTCTGACATCTGTCAAAGTTTTCTCACGCGAAACTTTTCTCGGTATCAAGAAGTAAACACACAACAAACCAACTGTCTGTTATATATTTATAGCATATTCCCTTTGACGGTTCGGGACATATGCCTCAGCCGCACATTACATACAGATTGTGGGATGCATTAACCCTGTCTCTGCTTGTGTTTCGGATTCTCACAGATAATTCTGATTCTTCCTTTTCTCTTGATAACTTTGCACTTTTCGCAAATAGGTTTTACTGATGATCTAACCTTCATGTTAAACCCTCCTTTCAAAAAGACCGTTTTACATTATAGCATGCAAATAAAATAAATGCAAGCCCTGCAACAAATTTTTATTTGTTTTATTTATCCCTCCATATAATTCTTCCCTTTGACAAATCATATGGTGATAACTCTAACGTTACTTTATCGCCAGGAAGGATACGGATAAAATTCTGCCTTAGCTTTCCGCTGATGTGCGCAAGTACCCTGTGGCCATTTTCCAGTTCTACCTGAAACATTGTATTTGGAAGCTTTTCCACTACTGTTCCTTCAATTTCTATTACATCGGACTTTGACATTATTTTACCTCCTTAATGTCTCTACAATATTGCTTAATTATATATTTTATTCTCTCATTTGTCATAGACGGGATGTCTGTGCACCTGTCATTTTTTTTAATTAGCTGTATATGCTTCTTGTTTTTTTTCTTCGGTGTGTCAATCAGCCGTATCTGTCCATCTGCCACATACACATAATTTTGTGTTTCCCCTACGACAAGATATATTTTGCCCTTGTCATGTCCCGCTAATGAATATGCCAAAAAACCAATCATTCTTTTCCTCTCCTATATAAGAGTAAGAATTTCAGGTTCACCGTCAGTTATTAGAATTGTATTCTCATAATGTGCAGATAATGAACCGTCCTCTGTAACAACTGTCCAGTCATCGTCCAGCCATTCCACTTCGCCGTGCCCCATATTAATCATGG
The DNA here is from genome assembly GCA_949066965.1 of uncultured Lachnospiraceae bacterium. GTDB lineage: Bacteria > Bacillota > Clostridia > Lachnospirales > Lachnospiraceae > COE1. Next base: position 114,779 of record CARTDA010000005.1, on the reverse strand, counting down.
GTTCTATCGCAAGCGTCATTCCGGCACGAAGCTTTATCCCTCTCTTTTTCTGTCTGAAATTTGGCACCTCCGGATCCTCATGAAGTGAAGTCCCGATTCCATGCCCTACCAAATCATGAACGATTCCATATCCGAACTGCGAAATATAACGATCTATGGAATTAGATATATCATGAAGGTGGTTGCCTGCTTTCGCCCACTTTATCCCTTCATAAAATGATTTCTTTGTCTCTTCAATAAGCTTTTGTGCCTCCGGACTTATCTGCCCCACGCCATGCGTCCTTGCGGCATCAGAATGATACCCCTTATATATAAGCCCGCAGTCAAGGCTGACAATATCGCCTTCCTGCAATATCCTGTCCGCCCTTGGTATCCCATGAACAACTTCATCATTTACCGACACACAGATTGATGCCGGATAACCGTTATAATGTAAAAAATTCGGTACGCACCCCATATCCCTGATTAGCTTCTCACCAAGCTGGTCAATATAAAGTGTGGATATTCCAGGTTTAATTGCCTGCCCTAGCTCCTCATGTACCTTAGCCAGTATTTTACTCGATTCGCGCATCAAGTCAATTTCCCGATGCGTCTTAATTGTAACGGCCATTTCCTACTCCTCCGAATACAGCGCACACCTGCTTTCAAATTCCTGTCAGCGCTGCAGGTGTGCACTGCAGCAATATTCGATACTTAAGACAGGATTTTTACAATTGACTCAAATACATCCTTCATGTCAACCGTTCCATCCACTGACTTTAAAACGCCTTTTGCCGAATAAAAATCGATCAGCGGCTGTGTCTGCTTATGGTAAACTTCAAGGCGGTTCTTAACTGTTTCCGGCTTGTCGTCATCCCTTAAGATTAATTCCGAATTACAGGTATCACATATTCCCTCATTTTTAGGCGGAATATGAACAACATGATATGTTGCACCACAGTTCACGCAGGCACGCCTTCCCGACATTCTGTTAATGATATTCTCATCGGGCACATCGACATTAATTGCATAATCAATCTTGTCCCCAAGCTCCGTAAGCGCCTTGTCAAGAACCTCTGCCTGCGGAATTGTCCTTGGGAATCCGTCCAATACATATCCATTCCTGCAGTCGTCCTGTGCCACCCTGTCAAGCAGTATCTTTACTGTGAGCTCATCCGGCACCAGCAGTCCCTGATCCATGTATTTCTTCGCTTCCATTCCAAGTTCTGTGCCGTCCTTAATGTTTGCGCGGAAAATATCTCCCGTTGAGATATGCGGAATTGCAAACTTCTCTGCAATCATTTTCGCCTGTGTACCTTTTCCTGCGCCAGGTGCTCCTAACATAATAATCTTCATCCTAGTTCCTCCTTTAAAATATTTAATATACAAAATAGTTTCAATTCAATTTATCTTTTCAGCCAAAAATAGACTCAATTCAAACTACCAATCGGATAGAAGCAAAGCAGATGCTTTGCTTCTATCCGATTGTCCATGATTAATCATTCAAAAAACCTTTGTAATTACGTACCAGCATCTGGGACTCAATCTGCTTTATCGTTTCAAGCACGACACTGACAATAATGATTAAGCTTGTTCCACCAAATGAAACAGATGCCTTAAACACACCATTGAAGAAAAATGGTACAACTGCCACAACGACAAGTCCTATCGCACCGATAAAAATAATTGCATTGAGCACTTTGTTCAGATAATCACTGGTTGGCTTACCTGGTCTGATACCCGGAATAAACCCGCCCTGCTTTTTCATATTATTTGCAATCTCCAAAGGGTTGAATGTTAACGACGTATAGAAATATGCAAAAAATACTGTCAATAAGACGTAAACAACAAGGCCAATGGAATAGACAAGTTGATCCGGATTACACCAGCTGTCCTGATTTAAAGCATTGAGTATCTGCCTCCATATACCGTTCCCGCTATATCCAACCAATGTGGAAATAACAATCGGAAACTGCATTAACGAAGATGCAAAGATAATCGGAATAACACCTGCTGTATTCACCTTTAATGGGAGAAACGTCATCTGACCCCCAACCATTTTGTTTCCCTGGATTTTTTTTGCATACTGTACAGGAATCTTACGCACTGCACTATTTAAGACAACTACAAATACTGTCATTGCCAAAATAATTGCAATGATGATAACTGCTGCAACAACTGCAAGAGGAATGGACTTACCCTTGCAGAACTGCTCGTACAGCTTTGCAAAATCATCCGGCAGCCGTGAAATAATGTTGATAATGAGTACGATCGAAATACCATTTCCAACACCCTTCTCTGTTATACGCTCACCGATCCACATGAGGAAAGCACTGCCGGCTGTAAGAACTGCAATTACTGTTATAACTTCTAAAGGACCATACTTCTGAAGCAATCCCTGATTGCCAAGTCCAATTGCCATAGCTGCACTTTCAATCAGAGCAAGCGCCACGGTAACATAACGTGTAATAGAAGCTATTTTCTTCCTTCCATCTTCTCCATCCTTCTGCATTTCCTCAAGCTTCGGAATTGCAATGGTAAGAAGCTGCATAATGATGGAAGAAGTAATATAAGGTGTGATATTTAATGCAAATACAGACATCCTTGAAAAAGAACCGCCTGTAAATGCATCAAAGAAGCTGAAAGCACCACCAGTCTGTGCCTCAAACCACGATGAAAAATAATCTCTGTTCACACCCGGAATAGGAAGCTGAGAACCAAAACGAATGACCACTAGCATCAAGAAAGTGAACAATAATTTTACTCTGATTTCCTTGATTTTAAACGCGTTCTTTAGCGTAGAAAACATTAAATCACCTCTGCTGTTCCACCAAGTGCCTCAATCTTCTCCTTTGCAGATGCGCTGAAAGCGTTTACCTGAACATTGAGCTTCTTAGTTAATTCTCCCCTGCCTAAAATCTTTACTCCATCTTTCGGATTTTTTACGATTCCGGTCTCGATTAATGTGTCCACTGAAACTGTAGCCCCATCCTCAAATCTCTCTAAAGCTTCAAGGTTGATTGCAACAATTTCCTTCGTATTTCTATTATGGAAACCTCTCTTGGGAATACGTCTGTACAAAGGCATCTGACCACCTTCAAAGCCTGGTCTTGGAGCTCCGGAACGAGCTTTCTGTCCCTTATGACCCTTGCCGGCTGTCTTGCCGTTTCCTGAACCATGTCCACGGCCTCTTCTAAAATTATTGCTATGTTTTGAGCCCTCGGCAGGTCTTAAATTAGATAATTCCAAACTCATTTTCTGACACCTCCCTTGTATTATGCTTCTTCAACTTTTACTAAATGATTTACTTTGCGAATCATGCCCCTGGTTGCTTCGTTGTCCGGAAGTTCTACTGTCTTGTTAAGCTTTCTCAGCCCCATCGCCTCAACAGTTGCCTTGTTCTTGGGCACTGCACCGATTGTTGATTTTACCAAAGTAACTTTTAATGTCTTTGCCATCTTCGTCTACCTCCTTAAGCCATAATCTCGTCGATAGATTTTCCACGATTTGCAGCTACCTGCTCAGGTGTCTTTAACTGTGAAAGACCAGCAATTGTAGAAAGCACTACATTCTGCTTGTTGTTAGAGCCTAAAGACTTTGTACGAATGTTCTTAATACCTGCAAGCTCACAAACGACACGTGCAGGACCACCAGCGATGATACCTGTACCTTCAGGAGCTTTCTTTAACAGAACACTTGAAGAACCGTAATTGCCAATAAAATCATGTGTAATTGACTTGTTCTCATCCATGGCAATGCTTACAAGATTCTTAATTGCATCTTCTTTCCCCTTACGAATCGCTTCAGGGATTTCTACGGCCTTGCCAAGTCCGGCACCTACGTGACCGTTTCCGTCACCTACAACTACCAAAGCGGTAAAACGCATGTTACGTCCACCTTTAACAGTCTTGGTTACTCTCTTGATAGTAACAACCTTATCTGTTAATTCAAGCTGACTAGCATCAATGATTGTACGTTTCATGTGATTTTCTCCCTTCCTAGAATACCAAGCCAGCTTCTCTTGCTGCCTCAGCTAAAGCCTTGATTTTTCCATGGTATAAAAAGCCGCCTCTGTCGAAAACCACTTCCGTGATACCTTTATCCAACGCCCTTTTTGCAATTACCTTGCCTAAATATGCTGCCGCCTCAACGTCATTGGTCTTCTCCAGTTCAGCCTTTACTTCTTTCTCTGTAGTAGAAGCTGCAACCAATGTGTTTCCAACTGTATCGTCAATAATTTGAGCATACATATGATTATTGCTTCTGAATACTGCCAAACGTGGTCTTTCTGTCGTACCACTTAAACGGTTACGTATTCTCATGTGCTTCTTTGCACGCAATTCTGCTCTTGATCTCTTACTAACCATTTTTTACGCCCTCCTTATTTACTTTTTGCCAGTCTTACCAACTTTACGTCTGATTGTCTCATCAGCATACTTGATACCCTTGCCCTTATATGGCTCCGGTCTTCTCTTGTCTCTGATTTCAGCTGCGAATTGGCCAACTTTTTCTTTATCAATACCCTTTACAATGATGATATTTGCACCATCAAGCACTGTCTCAATCCCTTCCGGGTCAGTCATTTCAACCGGATGAGAGTATCCCAGGGACAATGTCAGTTTCTTTCCTGCCTTAGCTGCCCTGTAACCTACACCGTTTACCTCAAGCTTCTTCTCATACCCGTTTGTCACACCGACAACCATGTTATTGATCAGTGTTCTTGTCAAACCATGTAAAGATTTCATTTTCTTCAAATCGTTCGGTCTTGTAACAGTAACCTCTGCACCTTCCACTTTGATTTCCATCTCAGCCGGAAGCACTCTTTCCAGTGTTCCCTTTGGACCTTTTACAGTCACTTTGTTATTTTCTGCAACTTCTACAGTGACACCTGCAGGAATCGCGATTGGCATTCTTCCTATACGTGACATGCCCGTACCTCCTAATTTTATTTGAATCTATTTTCAAGTTCAAAGAACTGCATGCAGCCCTTTGAAACGGAACTTTATTTTTCCAGGGCAATATCCTTGATTCCCCCGGAAAACGTCTTAATCATAATTACCAGACAAAAGCCAGCACTTCACCGCCGACCTGAAGCCTTCTTGCCTCTTTATCCGTGATGACACCCTGATTGGTAGAGATAATGGCAATACCAAGTCCGCCGAGAACCTTTGGCAGCTCATCCTTACCTGCGTAAATACGAAGACCCGGCTTGGAAATTCTCTTTAAGCCTGTAATAATCTTCTCACTCTTATCTGCGCCATACTTTAACGTAATGTGGATTGTTTTGAATGCGCCATCTTCTACAACGTCAAAAGCCCTTATATAACCTTCATCCAAAAGAATCTGCGCTATAGCAAGTTTCATCTTTGATGAAGGAACATCTACTGTATCATGCTTTGCAGTGTTCGCATTACGAATTCTTGTAAGCATATCTGCAATAGGATCATTCATTGTCATTTCAGTTTCCTCCTTAATTATCTATCACGAAGAATGCGCCAGCATTCTTCCAACCGAAACTTAGTATTTCTTAGACAGCGTCTTTTGCTGTCTTAGAAATTCTTTTCGGTTTTTTACCAGCTTGCCTTCTTCACACCGGGAATCTGACCTTTATATGCCAACTCGCGGAAGCAGATTCTGCAAATTCCATATTTTCTTAAGTATGCATGTGGACGGCCACAGATTCTGCAACGACTGTATTCCTGTGTAGAAAACTTAGGATTGCGCTGCTGTTTGATTTTCATTGCTGTTTTAGCCATGAGAATTTACCTCCTTATTATTTCGCGAAAGGCATGTTGAACTGTGCTAACAGCTCACGTGCTTCCTCGTCAGTCCTGGCAGTTGTAACGAATACAATATCCATACCCCTTACCTTGTCAACCTTGTCATACTCTATCTCCGGGAAGATAATCTGCTCTTTGATACCAAGTGCATAATTACCCCTTCCGTCAAACCCATTCGGATTTACTCCTCTAAAGTCACGCACACGAGGAAGCGCAAGGTTTACAAGACGGTCAAGGAACTCATACATCTTCTCACCGCGAAGGGTAACCTTACATCCGATGGCCATGCCCTCACGAATCTTAAAGTTGGCAATCGCCTTCTTTGCCTTTGTGGTCACAGCCTTCTGACCTGTGATAATTTCCATGTCCTTCACTGCTGATTCCAGTGCTTTTGCGTTGTCCTTCGCCTCACCGACGCCCATGTTAACCACAATCTTATCAAGCTTTGGAACTTCCATGATATTTTTATATCCGAACTTTTTTGTCAAAGCATCTACGATCTCATCTTTATATATACTTTTCAGTCTACTCACCAGTCTAGTCCTCCTTTCCTAATTAATCAATGACTTCGCCTGTTGTCTTTGCGAAACGTACTTTCTTATCCCCATCCATCTTAAAGCCGACTCTCGTCGCCTTTCCCTTATGGAGGTACATTACGTTTGAAATATCAATAGGAGCTTCTTTCTGGATAATGCCGCCATTCTGATTTGCAGCGGAAGGCTTGGCATGCTTTGTAACCATGTTGACACCCTCTACCAAAACCTTGGCGTTCTTTGTGTCAACAGATAAAACCTTGCCCTCTTTATCTTTATCTTTACCAGCGATCACTTTAACGGTATCGCCCTTCTTTATCTTTAACATTCTGGCACCTCCTTATAATACTTCAGGAGCTAAGGAAACAATTTTCATAAACTGTTTCTCACGAAGCTCTCTTGCCACTGGCCCAAAAATACGTGTTCCCCTCGGAGTCTTGTCATCCTTGATGATTACAGCAGCATTTTCATCAAATTTAATATAAGAACCGTCCTTACGACGAGCGCCCTTTACGGTACGTACAACTACAGCTTTTACTACATCGCCTTTTTTTACAACGCCGCCTGGTGTTGCATCTTTAACGCTGGCAACAATCACATCACCAATGCTTGCATATCTTCTTGTAGATCCACCCATAACCCTGATGCAGAGCAATTCTTTTGCACCAGTATTATCAGCGACTTTCAGTCTGCTTTCCTGTTGTATCATGCTTAATCTCCTTCCAAAACCATGTCATGCAATGCGTCGCATTGCATTGCATTGCTTTTAAAATCTATTTTACTCTTTCAATAATTTCAACAAGTCTCCATCTCTTATCCTTGGACAAAGGTCTTGTCTCCATTACCTTAACGGTATCGCCAATGTTGCACTCATTGTTCTCATCATGTGCCTTCAGCTTGTAAGTTCTCTTAACGATTTTTCCGTAAAGAGGATGCTTAACATGATCTTCTACAGCAACTACGATAGTTTTCTGCATTTTGTTGCTCACAACCTTGCCTGTACGTGTTTTTCTCAAATTTCTTTCCACGACCATTTTCCTCCTACTCTACGTTTTTAAGATTCCCAGCGATAACAGTCTGAATCCTGGCGATATTTCTTCTCACCTCTTTGATTCTTGCTGTATTGTCTAACTGGTTTGTTGCATTCTGGAATCTCAAATTGAAAAGTTCTTTCTTTGCAGCTACTAATTCCTGTGATAATTCTGCAGCTGATTTGGTCCTTAAATCTTCTACATACTTATTAGTTTTCATTTACTGCACCGCCTTCCAAATCTGCTTTAGAAACGATCTTGCACTTGCAAGGAAGCTTGTGTGTTGCAAGACGTAACGCTTCTTTTGCCACATCCTCAGCGACTCCGCTGATTTCAAACATTACACGACCAGGTTTTACTACTGCCACCCAGTACTCAAGTGTTCCCTTACCTGAACCCATTCGTGTTTCAGCAGGTTTTGCTGTAACAGGCTTATCTGGGAAAATCTTAATCCATACCTTACCACCACGCTTAATATAACGTGTCATGGCAATACGTGCTGCCTCTATCTGATTTGATTTAATCCAACATGGTTCAGTTGCCACGATTCCGTACTCACCGTAAGTAATTGTGTTGCCTCTCGTTGCCTTACCAGCCATTGTACCGCGGAACTGTTTACGACGCTTTACTCTTTTTGGCATTAACATTATTTATCGCTCCCTTCCTTATTTCCTTTTGTAGGAAGTACTTCGCCCTTGTAGATCCAAACCTTTACGCCCAGCTTGCCGTAAGTTGTATCTGCCTCTGCGAAACCATAATCAATATCTGCTCTAAGTGTCTGAAGAGGAATTGTACCCTCGCTGTAAAACTCTGTACGAGCCATATCTGCCCCGCCAAGACGTCCTGAAACGGCTGTCTTGATACCCAGAGCCTGTGCCTTCATTGTTCTGCCCATGCAGGATTTCATCGCACGCCTGAAGGAAACACGGTTCTCAAGCTGCTGTGCAATATTCTCTGCTACCAGCTGGGCATCCCTGTCCGGTCTCTTAATCTCTTTGATATCAACAAGTACATTCTTGCCTGTTAACTTCTGAAGCTCTTTCTTGGTCACTTCGATTTCCGCGCCGCCCTTGCCGATTACCACACCAGGCTTCGCCGTGAAAACAATCACCTTTACCCTGTCAGATGCCCTCTCAATTTCAATCTTGGAAATACCTGCACTGTACAGTTTCTTCTTTAAAAATTTTCTAATATTATAATCTTCTACTAAATAGTCAGCAAAATCTGCATCAGCATACCATTTTGAATCCCAATCCTTAATAACGCCGACTCTCAGTCCATGAGGATTAACTTTCTGTCCCATTTTCTTCCTCCTATCTCTCGTCAAGCACGATTGTAATGTGGCTCATTCTCTTCTCAATTCTATAAGCCCTGCCCTGTGCCCTTGGTCTCACTCTTTTCATTGTAGGTCCCTTATTTGCATAACACTCTGCAATATAAAGGTTCTCAGCGTTCATACCGTTGTTATTTTCAGCGTTTGCAATTGCTGATTCCAAAAGCTTTTTGATGATGCTCGAAGCATATCTCGGGCTGTATGCAAGAATACCTAAAGCTGCCTCAACATCCTTGCCTCTGATGGCATCCAATACGAAACATGCTTTCTGAACAGATACTCTGGCATAAGAAAGCTTTGCTGATGGTCTTGTTTCTCTATTCTCTGCGTTCCTTTTTCTCTTATAACTTGTTCTGCTATACTTTTCAGCCATGGTTGAACCTCCTTTCAACAATTATCTAACCTTTGATTTCTTTTCGTCCTTGCCATGTCCTCTATAGGTTCTGGTTGCAACGAATTCTCCAAGCTTATGTCCAACCATATCTTCTGTTACATATACAGGCACATGTTTTCTTCCGTCGTGAACTGCAATTGTGTGACCTACAAAAGAGGGGAAGATTGTAGAACGACGTGACCATGTCTTAATTACTGATTTATTTCCTGACGCATTCAAGGCATCAACCTTCTTTAAAAGGCTTGCATCTGCGAAAGGACCCTTTTTTAATGACCTTGCCATTAGGTAATTCCTCCTTGTTTTTTTGAAGAAAAATGCGAGCTGCCCTCAGCGGGCAGAGGGATTTTCCTCCTTGTTTTTAAAATCGAAAAACATTTGTCTGACGACAAAGCGATTATTTAATCGCCCTGCCATCTCTTCTTCTTACGATAAGCTTGTTAGAAGCCTTCTTGCTCTTTCTTGTCTTCAGACCAAGTGCTGGCTTGCCCCAAGGTGTTGATGGGCCTGGTCTTCCGATACCAGTCTTGCCCTCACCACCACCATGTGGATGGTCATTCGGGTTCATGACAGAACCGCGAACCGTAGGTCTGATGCCCATATGGCGCTTACGCCCTGCTTTACCGATTTTAATAAGGTTATGGTCACCGTTACCTACCACACCGATAGATGCGCGGCAGACGATGGGAACCATTCTCATCTCACCTGAAGGAAGTCTCAATGTGGCATATTTGCCCTCCTTTGCCATCAGCTGCGCGCTGTTTCCTGCTGAGCGCACGAGCTGTCCGCCCTTTCCGGGATAGAGCTCAATGTTGTGTACATTTGTACCAACAGGAATTTCTGAAAGAGGCAGGCAGTTGCCGACTCTGATTTCTGCCTGAGGTCCGTTCATGACCTTCATTCCGTCTGTCAGCCCCTCCGGTGCAATGATGTATGCCTTCTGACCATCCTCATAGCAAATCAGCGCGATGTTTGCTGACCTGTTCGGATCATATTCAACACCGATAACCTTTGCTGCGATGCCGTCCTTATTTCTCTTAAAATCAATGATTCTATATTTCTGCCTGTTTCCGCCACCGTGATGTCTCACAGTAATCTTACCCTGATTATTACGTCCGGCATGTTTTTTCTTTGATACACAAAGAGACTTTTCAGGAGTTTTCTTTGTAATCTCAGAGAAATCAGAACCGGTCATGTTTCTTCTTGAAGGTGTATATGGGTTATATTTCTTAATTCCCATGTTCGTTTCTCCTTTACTTTTTATTATCACACTTGACTGTGTATAGTTCCTACCGCTGCAGTGATATCATCCGGCATCTTACAGGCCAGAGAATATCTCGATATCCTTGCTGTCCTCTGTCAGCTGCACGATTGCTTTCTTTGTCCTGGCTGTCTTGCCATATACCATTCCGCGTCTCTTTTTCTTTCCGTCAAGATTCATGGTGTTTACCCTTGCAACCTTTGTGCCTTCAAACATCTTCTCGACAGCTTCTTTAATCTGGGACTTGTTTGCCTGTGTGTGAACCAAGAATGTATATTTCTTCTCACCCATGCCCGCCATACTTTTCTCAGTGATGACCGGCTTAAGGATAACGTCATAATATTTGATATCTGCCATTATGCGTACACCTCCTCAATTGTCTTTACTGCATCCTTTGTAAGGATTACCGTGCCGCCCTTCATCACATCATATACATTGATTGTATTTGTCAATGCTGTCTGTACGTTCGGAAGGTTTCTTGCCGACATAACTACTTTCTCATCATTATCATCCAGAACCACATAGGCCTTTGCCACATTCAGGTTATCCATAACGGCCTTGAAGTTCTTTGTCTTAATCTCATCAAACTTAAGCTCGTCAATGACAATCAGCTTGTTCTCCTGAACCCTGCTTGTAAGTGCAGACTTAAGCGCTGCCCTCTTTTCCTTCTTGTTCATCTTGAAGGAATAGTCTCTCGGAACCGGTGCAAACACTACGCCGCCGCCTGTCCACTGCGGAGCCCTTGTAGAACCCTGTCTTGCATGACCAGTTCCTTTCTGTCTCCACGGTTTTCTTCCACCGCCGGATACTTCAGAACGCGTCTTTGCCTTCTGTGTACCCTGACGCTTATTTGCAAGCTGGTGAACTACTGCCATGTGTACCAAGTGTTCATTTACTTCTACACCAAAGACAGCGTCGCTCAAGTCGATTGTCTCAACTTCCTTGCCTTCCATATTATAAACAGATACTTTTGCCATCTGTATGGTCCTCCTTTCGTCCGCTCATCCGCGAACCACTTTTACACATCTACTCTGGTAGTTTCCTTCAGTGTCACTAATGCCTTCTTCGGTCCAGGTACGGAGCCCTTAACCAAAAGCAGATTCTTATCGGCATCCACCCTCACAATTTCGAGATTCTGGACGGTCACCTTAACGCATCCCATATGTCCTGGCATGCCCTTGCCCTTAAATACGCGGCTCGGTGATGAGCAGGCACCGTTTGAACCCTGATGACGATGGAACTTGGAACCATGTGCCATCGGTCCTCTGTGCTGACCATGTCTCTTGATTGCACCCTGGAAACCTTTTCCCTTGGAAATCGCAGATGCATCAATCTTGTCGCCTACAGCGAAGATATCAGCCTTAATTTCGTTTCCCAATGCATATTCCTCTGCATTTTCAAATTTGAACTCTCTCAAAAATCTCTTGGAAGAAACACCAGCTTTCTCAAAGTGACCCCTGAGCGGCTTGTTAACGCCATGTCTGTGGATGACTTCTTTCTTTCCGCCTTTGTCCTTGTTGACAATTTTGTCCTTCTTATCCACAAAGCCGACCTGAACTGCCTTGTAGCCATCATTTTCCACTGTCTTAACCTGTGTCACCACACATGGTCCAGCCTGAAGTACGGTTACGGGAATTAACGAACCGTCTTCGTTGAAGATTTGAGTCATTCCGACTTTTGTAGCCAATATAGCTTTCTTCATTTCCTTACCTCCATTTGTTCTACAGCGGAGCGAATAAATCGCTCATACTAGTAGAAGGCTTACTTGTTTTTCATTTTGATATCAATATAAACACCAGCCGGCATCTCCAGTCTCTGCAGTGCATCCACTGTCTTGGGTGTCGGTGTGATGATATCGATCAGTCTCTTGTGCGTTCTCTGTTCGAACTGCTCCCTCGAATCCTTGTACTTGTGAACCGCCCTTAAGATTGTCACTACCTCTTTCTTGGTAGGAAGGGGAACCGGTCCGCTCACCTGTGATCCGTTTTTCTTTACTGTTTCGATTATTTTTTTGGCAGATGCATCAACCAACTGATGATCATAAGCTTTTAATGTAATTCTCATTACCTGACTTGCCATAAAAAAAGTCGCCTCCTTTTCGCACTTTTTATGAATAAGTACGACAAGCGGTGACTGTACACTCCTCCGTGTGTGTCATGCTGTTTCTCTCATCCGGGTCTCTTCTCCCTGTGTCCGCTGCATCCACACATCGTTTATTACTTTGTACAGTGACTTGTCGCCAGTTTCCTAACTTGACATTCGCTCCGCGGAAAAACCTGCCCTGCATCCATTTCTATGCAGGCAGCAACCTCACGTTTCATCGCTATCATGTCACAGCAATTAGTAGTATATCGTAGCATAATCGCTTTTGCAAGCTTTTTTTGTGATTTTATTGTTTTTTTTTACGAACAATCTTGTTTCCCTTCACTGTTCCATAGTATACTTGTTGTGCTTCTTTAAAATTTCAAACAGACTTTTATATATAGAAAGGATGAAACCATTATGTGGATTGCAGATAACTGGAAGGATTATGAGGTGCTGGATACTTCCTCCGGCGAAAAGCTGGAACGGTGGGGCGACTATATGCTGGTAAGGCCAGACCCGCAGGTGATATGGAATACGCCAAGGACACACCATGCATGGAAAAAGCCAAATGGGCACTATCACAGAAGCTCGAAGGGCGGCGGAGAATGGGAGTTTTTCAGGCTTCCACAGGAATGGGACATCACATATAACGGCAAAAATAACCGGAACCTCACATTTCATCTGAAGCCCTTTCATTTCAAGCACACCGGTCTTTTTCCCGAGCAGGCTGTCAACTGGGACTGGTTTTCTTCTATTATAATGGAAGAAATCCAAAACAACCCTGCCCGCGAGATAAAGGTATTAAATCTTTTTGCCTATACAGGCGGAGCCACTTTGAGCGCCGCCGCCGCCGGTGCACATGTGACACATGTGGATGCTTCCAAAGGCATGGTCGGATGGGCAAAAGAAAACGCCGCCGCATCCGGTCTTGCCGATGCGCCTGTCCGATGGCTCGTGGACGACTGCGTAAAGTTCGTGGAGCGTGAGATTCGGCGCGGGAACACTTATGACGCAGTCATTATGGATCCTCCATCCTACGGAAGAGGCCCCAAGGGAGAAATCTGGAAAATCGAGGACTCGGTTTTTCCATTTATCGAGCTTACGGCAAATGTCCTATGCCGTGACCCGCTTTTCTTTCTGATTAATTCCTATACAACGGGACTTCAGCCGGCTGTCCTGTCCTATATGCTTGAAACTGCCATTGTCACAAAATTTGGGGGGCATGTCTGTTCTTCCGAAATCGGGCTTCCTGTCTCGTCAAACGGTCTTGTCCTCCCCTGCGGCGCCAGCGGCCGCTGGACTGCCAAACCACAACGGTCAGAAGCCGAGCAAGGAATCGAGTAGGGGAATGACCTTCTCCACTACTCGCCGCGCGGGGTGCGTGCAGCAAAGCTGCTAATTTCCCTACGCCCCCCTGCTCATAAAAAGGAAAACCGACAGGCTGCATCCCTGTCGGTTTTTCGCTGCAAAAACAAGATTTTGCCAATATGCGCTTTAATAATAACTGCCGCCCATCGCGGAAAAGAATATAGCTCCATATGTAGCAATGAACACAATCATAAGCACAATGCTAATCAGCGCCCACACGAGCATCGCCTTAAAGTAATTGGACTTACTCTTCTTTGTGCCGGAACTGAATGCCCATACAAACATCATGATGATGTTCAGGCAGGGAATGCACAGAATGAGTGTTGTCACCATCCAGTCCGCAAAGCTTACAGGCTCCTCAAGCTCACCATTGTCGCCGGACTGATATGGCTGCTGCTGCTGATAAGGCTGCTGGTACGGCTGCTGCTGATAAGGCTGCTGGTATGGCTGCTGCTGATACTGCCCCTGGTCACCATTCTGGTTACCCTGGTTGAATAAGTTATTGTTGTCCATCAATATCTCCCTCCGATATGTCATTGAAAAAATAATAAGTTTCACGCCTAATCTTACCACAAGGAAATACCTTTGTGCAACACATATCGACAAATTAAAAAACCATATTTTATAAACTACAACAGCCTGCGCAGAATATTATTCCGGTGGTACACCATCGGCGGCGCGCCCGGAAAACAATTTATCATGCGGTACAAATACACTGCAAGCGTGACGGCACACACGATGCCCAGCCACAGATACGTGCTTTTTTTACAGGTGCCGCGTATGTATCTGTTCCAGAAAAACCAGAACAAAAACGCAATCCACGCGGGCGCTGCCGGATTCATCCGCATCCCCCTGGCAAGCCGTCCTGTCAGGATATAGAACACCGCCCGGGTCATTCCGCAGCCTGCACACGGAAGTCCTGTGAGAATCAGCTGGGGACAGAATGCGTCAAACAGCATTCTTGCAGCCACATTATAAACCGCGATGAAGCAGGCCGCAGCGCGGAAATTTTTGATATCCTTCCATATTCTTCCTAAGGCAGTCTTTATTTTTATAACCATTTTTTCCATCCTGTTCCTTACAACCTTCCTGTCAAGTGTCAATCTTATGCGCGGCATATGCCCTTGAAAAATTAAACTTCCTCAGTCCCTGCAGTCCTTTGGTCTGTTCCTGGTAACGTTCCACTTTTTTATAATAAATGCTGTCCCTGCTATTGCGGATGTCTTCGGGAAGTGCAGCTACGGCATCGAGGGACAGCCTCCGCCGCAGGTAGTAACTGTCGTAACCCTGCTCCTCCGTGCTCGTCTTTATATTATAGGTAGCAATCCAGTAATCAGGGTGTGCAGCCGAAAAAAACAGCCACCCTGCTGTCAGGACAATGATGCCGAACCGAAAGAGTGAAAAATCCATGTTGTGGATATAAATGAGGACACCCGCCATAACCAGCGCCATCATGACCAGCGCCCATAGGACAAACAGCCGCAGGAACGTAAGCTGGTAACTGGATATATACAGCAGCATCCTGTATGCACTCGACAGAATCATAATATATGTGCAGCCGCATATTGTAGTCAGCAGCGCTTTCAGTATGGCGGAATTTTTAAAATACGCCAGTGTGAACAACACGAGCATGATGTTGAACAGGCTGACAAATACGAGTTCAAAAAAACCGTGCCTTGCATAGGACGCATAGGTATACCCCTCGGGAAGGCTCATTTTTCCGAGAAAAAGTCCAAATATCTGTATGCCCGAAAACAGCAGATATATCGCACACATGACAGCATTCACGGTCACTGCAATATATGTATCCAGATTCGCCGTGTCTCTTACTGCCATATCATTTCTGTTTTTTATTGTCTCGGGGGCGGCATTATATACAAAAAAACCATAACAGACCGCGCCGGAAACCACAATGCTGCATAGAATCTTTATGACTGTTTCCATGCTTTCATACACGCTGGCATCAAAGGAAAATGTCAGGACGTCACATATCAGTTTGTAAAATACTGCGTCCGCGCTTGCCAGCAATATCATGATAAACGCGGCAACCGGCGCCGCGATGGCAAGCCCGATTGCCACGGACAGCAGCATGCGCCTGCGGTCTGTGCCGTCACGCTCCGGATTCCTCCCCATATGCCGCAGACGACGCACCGCCATCATGTCCCCCACTGGGGAAAACATGCTGCAGACACTGCCAAAAAACATGGTCATGCCGCCTTTGCAGTATGCTGCAATACTCCACCCGGTGAGATTATGCCAGTACTGCAGCATCAGTATGCCCAGAAGGACGGTCATCAGTATTTTGTTGAAAAATATCAGTACGCCGGAATCTGTCGTGCAGTTTAACGCGCCTGCCAGCACAATCGATATCACCAGAAAGGTTTTATGAAAATGTCCGCCTGCGGAGCTGCTCTCTAACTTTCTGGTAAAGTAGCCAAAAAACAAGAGGGTTCCGCCTGCGAAAAAAGGGTAGGTGATTCCTGACGCATTGTGGTACAGGCAGAATGTATAAAATAGTGCATACAAAAAGCTGCCGACGCCAAATGTCTGAAACCGTTTTTGCCTGTTCCGCATTTTACTTAGCGCTTCCTCCTGTGCCATCAAATCACGGTCTGGCTGTACAGGGGCCAAAACCTGCTGGTCCTGCGGGACTGCCGCAGTCATATTGTTGTCCATTGAAAATCCTTCCTTTCTAAAAATTTATTCCAGTTCCTCTGTCTCCACATACTCCAATATGTCGCCCGGCTGGCATTGGAGCGCCTTGCAGATTGCATCAAGCGTGGAGAGCCTGACTGCCTTTGCCTTATTGTTTTTGAGAATTGACAGATTTGCCAGTGTGATGTCCACATCCTTTGCAAGCTCTGTCAGCCCAATCTTTCTCTTTGCCATCATTACATCAAGATTTATAATTATTGCCATGGTAACCTTGCCTTTCCAAAAATAGTGCCGCTTTTTGTCCCAACTGCATACACCGTAGTCATTTTTATATTGTCAGGTCATTTTCCAGTTTGTACTCCACTGCCCGGTCAAACACAAACGCAAGCACTTTGCTGAACAGTCCGGCTATGATGAATACCAGCACGAGTACGAGCATGGCAATGGTCGTGTAGAGCACTGTCCGCAGCAGGCAGACCGCAGCGATAACAAAACTGTATGTTCCCATTCGCTGAAGGCTTACAACATTCTCCTTGACAAAGCAGTCATCCTTCAGGACGGTGCGGAACATTTTCCTCAGCTCCCCCAGTATCAGGCATGCCAGCATGCCCAGCACAAAGTAGATGACAATAATCTCCGTATACCGCCCCTCAAAGTCGTGGAAATCAAAAAAATCCATTATCTTCTGCACCACACCTGGCAGGGGAAGTGTCAGGGTCACGATGATTCCTGCAAAAAACATGAAATCCAGCAGATATTTTGTAAAGACAATCACGGTTTCTCTTTTCATACTTATCCATCCTTTTTCCTTCTCAATAATTTTCCGGAAATTTTGTATTTCCATCGCAACAATTCAGCTCAGGACTTTGCACTGTGCTGCAAAGTCCGTAAGAATGCGTAGTGGCTGAGATGCATCAAGCCACCACGAAGTGGTTTTGCATGGCTTGATGCCTGTAACAGGAAGCCGAAGGCTGAACTGTCACTTCCCATCGTATCACTGTCCGCATTGAAATGCAATAACTTTTTATCGAATTTCAATAAATTTTTATTGAAAAGTCAAAAAAAAGACGCTTTCGCGCCTTTTTACTGGTAAAAACGGTCAAGGTTCCTGATGAATGCCTTTGCAGGCCTGTGTCCACCGTTTTGTATCATCCTGTCCGTCTCTGTCACATATTCCGAAAACTTTCTTCTGAAATTTGCCTTAATCATCGCCTGCCCTGATATCAGTTCAACTGCCTCCTGAAAATCAGTCATGGTAAAACACTCCGGCATGAAGTCAAACGCAATCCGCACATCAAGTGCAAGCATCTGCCGGAGCCTGTTGAACACACTGACAATAATCTTCGCATGGTCAAATGCAATTCCCTGGGAATCCACAACCTCATAAGTGGCAATTTCGTGGTAGTCGCTGTATACGATATGCTCCCGTATCACTGCACGCAGCAGAATCGCGCTCTCGTCATCAGATATGCTGTCACTTTCCAGCAGCAGCCGGTAGTCGTTGTCACAGGTAATCTGGTTCGCGCGCTCCTGCCTGTTTCCTGAAGTCTTGTCGACCGCGATATCAAACCACCTTGCCTCTCCGGCATCACCGCTTGCCTCAAGACGGCCGTTTGCAAGGTCGTCCTCGTTGAGGACTGCCAGAAAGGACTGTGAGATAATCCATCCTCTCGGGTCGCGCCCGCTGTCACTAAAAACATCACAGAGTTCCATGTATGCCTTATCTGTCCCCGTCTCCTCCTTCAGCTCGCGCCTTGCTGTCTCCTGTATGGTCTCCCCCCTGTGCATAAAACCGCCTGGCAGCGCCCATTCCCCGCAGAAAGGCTGCCTGGCGCGCCGAATCATCAGCAGCCGGAGTGATTTCGCGGGGAGCCTGCGGTAATCCGGCTCCGCCATCATCTTTCTGCCAATGGAAAACACGGCAATGTCCGCCGCAATGGACGGGCGGTCATACCGGTTCATGTCATAATCTTCCAGAAACTGCCAGTCTGCAGGTTTCTCTGAAGCCTGTTTTAAATGGTTTTCATTTGTCTGTTGCATTGCATATCCCCATCCAAGTATTTTTTCATTCAATACTGCCTTTTTCCGTTTTTTTATACCATGAACGCCTCCGGTTCAATCTCTGCCGGAAGACGTAAATCCCCCCGGGGACTGACGGACACGGAACCGACCTTGACACCGTCCGGCATACAGTTGCGTTTAAACTGCTGCCTGAAAAACCGCGTATAAAATACATTCTGCCACTTCCTGATTTCCTCATCGCTGAATTTGTATGCACTGCTCCGCCGGACTGCCTCCTGGCAGAGCGCAAAAATCTCATCCGGCGGCATCCCATACCGCAGCGTATAGTACAGGAAAAAGTCGTGTAAAATGTATGAGCCAACGGTTTCCTCTGTTTTCTGTGCGATCGTGCCGTCCGCATTGGGCGGCAGCAGTTCCGGGCTTACCGGCGTATCGATGATATCCTCTATCACTGTTTTCATTCCGGAAAATCCGTTTTCATCCATATAGTGTCCGATTTCGTCAACCAAGGTACGCACCAGTGTCTTTGGAATGCTTGTATTGACGGCATACATACTCATATGGTCACCGTTGTACGTGCACCATCCCAGCGCCAGCTCCGACAGGTCGCCCGTACCGACGACAAAACCGCCCTCCTTGTTTGCCACATCCATCAGAATCTGCGTGCGCTCCCGCGCCTGGCAGTTCTCATAAGTGACATCCTGCACATTCTCATCCTGCCCGATATCCTTAAAGTGCTGCCTTACTGATTCGGCTATGCTGATTTCCCGCATCGTACAGCCAAGGTAGCGCATAAGCTCCATGGAATTGTTTTTTGTTCGGCTTGTCGTTCCAAATCCCGGCATGGTAATACCAGTCACCGTCGCAGAAGGAAGACCCAGATTTTTTACCGCCTGTGCGGATACCAGAAGCGCAAGCGTCGAGTCAAGCCCGCCGGAAACGCCCACTACAACGCATTTGCTTTTTGTCGCCTCGATGCGCCTTGCAAGCGCGGTAACCTGCATCTGGAAAATTTCAAGGCTTCGTTCCCTGCGGCTGCTCGATGGCACAAACGGTGTGATGGACAGCCTGGCAAAAAGTTCTGCTTTCTCCACAAGCGGTTTTTCACACGAAAGCCTTACATAGCTTCTCTGTGAAAAATTGTTTTTGCATCCGGAATAGGTCTTGTTCGCAATGCGGTCATGCCTGATTTTTGTGAGATTGAAGTCTTTTACAAGCACGTTATTGTCAAAAGGCTTGTTTTCACCAATCAGCTTTCCATTCTCATACATCAGGTTGTGTCCGCTGAATACAAGGTCGGAGGTCGATTCGTACTTTCCTGCGGAGACATACACGTATCCGCAGATGCATCCCGCAGATGCCGCACCCAGCATATTTTTGCGGTACTGCGCCTTGCCGATTACTTCATTTGACGCAGAGAGGTTTACAATGATTTCCGCTCCGCTGAGTGCAAGCAGGCGCCCTGGCGATACCGGTGCCCAGGCATCCTCACAGATTTCCACTCCGACACAGGCCTTTTTTTGCGCGCCGATTTCTATGATGATGTTATTTCCGAACGTTGTCTGAAGCGTTTCCGTTCCGCAGATAACGGAAAGCGGCTCCGCATCGTGCTCTCCCGCACTAAACCATCTTTTCTCATAAAACTCACCATAATTGGGAAGATATGTTTTGGGCACAACCGCTATCAGCCTGCCATTTTGCATCAGCGCAGCGCAGTTGAACAGTTCACCGTCCTTCTCAAGCGGGACACCGACGACAAGCACCGCGCCGCCCTCCCCGTATTTTTTTGTGTACATGGTCAAATCGTACAGTCCCCGGCATGCCATATCCAGAAGATTTCTATTGTTAAACAAATCGGCACATGTGTAGCCTGTCACTGAAAGCTCCGGCATGACAATCAGGTCTGTCTGTTGTGCCTGACTGTCGTACTCCTTTTTTATCTCCTGACAATTCTTTGCAACATTCCCGATGTGGACTCTCGGGGACACTGCTGCCGCCCGAAATAAATTTAATGCGTTTTCCATCTCAATTCGTTCCTCCAAAATTTCCGCCGTTGAGCCTGTTTCTGATTTCCGCGAGCGTCTGTTCCTTTACCAGTACCCCATCCCGGAACACCACTTCAAGCATATTTTCCTGTCCGGCTATCGTTTCGCCCGTATAACCGTCGGCAAATGTGATGCTGCCGTTTTCACCGCGGTACACGCGGCACATCCCGCGCTGGCTTTTCTTGAAGCCGCCGTCCTTGGGATCCTTGAAAATGGGAATGGGTCTGCCGTCCACCTCGCAGTACGTCGCCTTGATGCAGGAGCTGAAGGTGTCCCTTGTAAACGGCTTGAGTATATTTTCCTCCTCAACGCACTGCATGCTGAAGCTGCCGACACCCAGCGCCACGTTGCTGCACGCAAATCCGTTTTCAATCAGAATCCTGTAAATTGCCTCACAGCGCTGTATGGTAATGCTGTCGCCATAGATTGCCTTCACATGCGGTTCAAGCACCTTATATCCCTTAGAATTGACAGTTCCGCCAAAAATATCCCACAGCCTGAACACGGTTTTTGTCACGACCTCCACGCAGTCCCCGCTGTCACCACGCATCAGCATGCATCCATTATGTGCCAGAATCGCCTCTTTCAGCTGCGGCAGCACATTGTCGATGATGTTCCAGTAGTCATAGGAGTCCAGCACGGCGGAAAAACTGGTATCAGGATAAATCTCCGTAAGCAGCCGTCTAAGCAGCGTAATCTCGTCCCCGTCGACGGCATAGTTGCTGCACATCACGGAATGCTCCGTGCTGACAGCCCCCAGCGCGACTGGTTCTTTCGTGCAGTCACAGCAGTACATCTGCTCCAGAAACGGAATCACGGGAACGGTCGCGGTATTCAGAAAGGACAGGCACCAGCCTGCACTGGATTTTACCGCCGACTGCAGGCACTCCTGCCCCCGGAAGGAAAAATCACCGAGCGCCGTTGCCCTGGGTATCGCATCATCCACCGAAATTCCATAGTATTTGTTGACGATTTCCCTGTAGGACGCACCGACTGTCGCGCTAATCATCGGATGCCACAGCTCCGCACTGATAAGCGATTCCAGTGCCTGTGGAAGCCACGCAAAGTCAGGATGTGTGTTACTGATTTCAAACATCGGCACATGCATCGGAACCCTCGTGCCCTCCGGGAGTGCCTTGATTTCTATCGGAAGGTGTCCGAGCTTGTGAAGCTTTACAATTTTTTCTGTCCTGTAGGCATTCCTTCCGAGTGCAGCGCCAAGCACCCTGTCATATTCTCCCACAACCGCGTCAAGCCCTTTTTCAAAAAATTCACTGGTAAAATACTCCATCAGGTAAGTCCGGATGAATGCCTGCAGGCCGAACATCACCACCGTATCCCACATCTTTACCCTGCTCATGCGCGGCGTAAAATACGATACGGATTTCTCTATTTTGTCAGGCAGCATGTCAGAATGCACCGCCTTATAAAAATCAATCAGAAGCATCGGGTTTGTATGTTTCATCGCTCATTCTCCAATTCAAAAACTTTTATCTTTGCGTTTCCTCTTTCCCTGAAAATACTGTCTGTCGTGTAAATCTGCTTGATGTGGCTGCACGCACAGAGCTTTCCTTTCAGGGCAGAGTCCTCGCAGTGGCTTGCAAACAGGTAGATGTTTTCCGCCCCGAGCGCCGCAAGCGCTTCTGCCGAGCGGATAAACGTCCCTCCGTAAGAGCAGATGTCATCCACAATCAGCACGTCGCTTCCCTCGACAAGGCCTATCTCGCCCGCGACGGAAAGCGCCCTGATTTCTCCCGTGTTCCAGTCACGTTTCTTGATACCAAAGCAGTATGGCAGTGTAATCATGCCGCTGTAACGCTTGCCGGCGCCCTCATCCGGATAGAACATCAGCGGCTTCCTGCCCGTGCTCTTTTCAATTTCCAGGATGGCTTTTTCGATATATTTCTGCGGTGTGTCCTGCCTTATGCGGTCTATCAGGGCAAGGCTCACATTGGAGTGCGCATCGAGCACCCGAACCTCCCGGAACGCCAGGCTGTTTATCATCCCGGCAAAATATTTGAGCGTAAAAACGTCCTCCGCGCTGCCCACCCTGTCCTGGCGTGCGTTGGGGATGTACGGCATGTTAAGGACAATGTTGCAAAAACCTGCCGCCTGGATATGCTTTGTCAGGAAATAAACTGCAAGCAGCTCCTCGTTGTTTTCATAGTTCCAGCTGATTTCAATTTCTTCTGCGCTGTTTCCTGCCGCATCTGTCATGTTTTCTTTTAACAAAAGTGTCCCGTCCGGGAAATGGCCGATATCAACTTCTTTATTGTTTATCCGAATCATATGAAAACTCCTTTCCGGTTCCATGCGGAAAATATTACACCACCTGAATCTGACACATTTTCATGGCTTCCAGGGCATTGCTGTGGCTCTGCGGCGTGACGCCCGCGCAGCACCTTTCTATCACCATGACTTTTGTTTCCGGCATAAATGCCTTGATGAGCATCGCATTGGAAATGACACAGATGTCAGTACAAAGTCCGATGAGCGTGACGCTTTCCGGTGCCCCGCCCGCCCTGAGATATTCTGCAAGCTCCACTGAGCCGAAAGCTGGTTTATCAAATACTTTCATGGCATCCGTGCGCAGTACCTCCAGCTTTTTGTCAAGCTGCCAGCCGTCTGTACCTTTGATGCAGTGCGGTACCGGCAGGTTTTTACCCTCCTGTGTGTCCATATAATTGTCACCGTGCGTATCCCTTGTAAAAATCACTTCCCCCTCAAAGGACTTGATTGTCTCCGCCACATTGTCCACGATGCCGACTGCCTCGCTGGTGCCCAACGCCCCATCAATAAAATCTTTCTGCATATCCACAACAACCAATACTTTTCTCATAGAAAACCTCCATTCCTGCAAACGTCTGCAAATTCCGTGTACAAGGTGCCTGACTGCGTATGCGCCTACAATGTTATTATCAACTTGATAATAAGATTATAGCACAGCATACTGTTTTGTCAATATCTTTTTATCAATTTAATAATAAGTTTTCCGCCCATTAGGAATTGTAGGAAAATAAGTGATACAGATTGCGCAGTATATTTCTTCGAGGTTAAATTGCTAAAGCAATTGTCAAAAAACGCAGGCGTAGCGGGCTACGGCGAGGCTTTTTGACATGCACAATCGGAGAAATAGACAAGTCAAGATGTGTCAGTTATTTTTCTACAGTTCCTTAATATGCCCCTATTCGGCAATCTCATACACTGCGCCTTCATATCCCATAAAGCGCAGCGTTCCCATATCAATCGCGCCAACATGCTCCGCCGCGTCTACAATGGGAATGCATCTGCCCTTTCTGATGAACAGGGGGACTTCATTCAATGCCACTTCGATATAGTGGGTACCCTGTCCCAGTACTTCCTCATAAATGCTCCCATCCGGCATAAATTTGAGCAGCTTCATCTCCTCTGGCAGGTACACGGTTCTGCCGCCTGCATTCTGCGTGTAAACCGGTGCAATCATCGCTTCGTTTCCGAGGAAAAGCTGATCCTCCGTCTCCACGGCGCGCCTGTCGTCAGGGAAATCAAATCCAAGCGGGCGGAAATACATTTCGTCCTGTTCCACCGCCCTGAGGTACGTACTGTAGAGATATGGTATCAGCCTGTAGCGCACGCCAATCACATGGCGGAAGTCCTCAATATGAGCAAACTGGTAACACTCCTGCTGCCTTGTCCCAAGTGCAGCGTGGTTGCGCATCAGCGGCGTGAACACGCCGAGCGCAAGCCAGCGCAGCACCAGGTCCCGCGTCGTGTCGGAGCCAAATCCGCCAAGGTCGGCTCCGGTATACAGGAATCCGCACATATTCAGGGACGGCATCATTTTGAGGTTCAGCAGGATATGCGACCACCAGGACTGGTTGTCCCCTGTCCAGATACCGCCGTAGCGGTGCATTCCAATATAGGACGAACGCGAAAACAAAAGCATTTTCCTGTCCGGTGCAAGCTTGCCAAGCGCCTCGCCTGCCGCCCTTGTCATGTTGAAGCCGTACAGGTTGTGCACCAAATCGTGGCGCACCTTTTTGCCATTGACGTTGTGGTAGAAGCGTCTGTAGTCGTCAGAACTGTTCTGCAGCTTTTCCATGATGGATCGGAGTTCGCCCGGAACGAGGTCGCAGTCCCCTATGTCGCCATCCGTGTTGACGTTCTCCACATACTTTCCGATTTCCCGGTTCAGCTCCCGAATGCCCTCCCTGGAGTAGAAAATTGCCGGTTCATTCATGTCGTTCCAGAAACCGTCAATCCCAAGGCTTGTGAGCCGCTCATATTTTCCGCCGAACCACTCCCTTGCCGCGGGGTTTAGCATATCCGGAAAATGTGTCCATCCCGGCCACACTGCCGCCACAAATTCCGAACCATCCTCACATTTGCAGAAATAGCCGTTCTCCACCCCTTCCTCGTAAACATCGTAGCCATCCTCAATCTTTACGCCCGCATCTATAATCGGAATCAGATGGATGTTTTCCCCTTTCATCTTCTGCACAAACTGTGCAAAATCCGGAAAACGCTCAGGATTTACCGTGAAATCCTTGTAATCCTGCATATAGTCGATATCCAGATACACCATGTCAACCGGCACATGGTTGTCCCTGTACCCCCGCACAACGGTCTCAATGTCCCCGGCAGTTTTATACCCCCAGCGGCTCTGCCCATAGCCAAAGGCGTATTTCGGTGCAATATAGCTTTTTCCGATTATTTTGCGGAACTGTTTTACGACATCATACGCACCCTCCCCGGTAATCACGTACAGATACAAATCTGCCCGCTCGCAGCGCACGGTAAGCATGTCCTGCCTTGTATAGCCGATGTCAAAGCATACGCTGGCAGGATAGTCAAAAAACAGCCCGACATGTTTCTTTCCGGAGATAACAATAAAATTATGCGCACCATACAGGGAAACCTTCTCCTCCGTATGATGCGGGTCATCCGTACAGCTGCTGACATACCGGTATCCCCTTTTGTTGATGCCGCGGTTCGCCTCGCCCAGACCATAAATGACATCCGCTTCATCCATCTGATAGCTGTAGCAGAATCCGTTTTCAAGCGATATTTCCCCGCATGCCAGTTTTCCTGCAAACGCCGCGGCCTCCAGCTGTGCAGTGACTGCCTCTGTCTCAAACGGACTGCCAAACACGTACTTTTCTACCATTTTGAAATCCTCCTTAATAATTTATTGTTATTTATTTTTTACCTTTTTCCCGCCAAATGTCCTTGCAAATGCCAGAACAACCAGAACCGATGTCAGGAACTCGGCTGCCGGAAATGCAAGCCATACACCGTTCATCCCCATCAGCGCCGACAACACGAATGCACATAGGATAATTGCCACAAATCCCCTTGACACGGATGCGATAAACGCCCGCTTCGCCGACTCTGCCGCACTTAGGATTCCAGTTCCCACAATGTTGAAGCCGGCAAAGGCAAAACCGATAAAATATAATTTTAGTCCCGTCACCGCATATGCCGCAAGTTCTGCATTTTTTTCCTTATTGAATACTGCCGTGACAGGTTCTGCAAAGAGGTACATCACCACAATCACCAGCGCTGCAAGCACAAGGCTCGTCCCTACGCCAAGCTTTACCGTTTTTCGCAGCGATGCCTGTTCGCCTTTTCCATAATAGTCGCTCAGAAGCGGCTGTGCGCCCTGTGACACGCCGTTAAAAACTGCTGCCGCCACAAGGGACGTGTTGGCGACCACGCCGTATGCCGCCACGCCGACATTCCCCGCAATCCTTAAGATAATCATATTAAAAACTACTGTCGTCACGCCCGACGAAATCTCCCCCACAAAGGCCGAGATGCCCAGCTGGCATGATGCCAGGAGTTTTTTCAGGGAAGGCAGCGCCCATTGAAATGTCACGGTGCTCTTTTTCGACAATAGATGCGTGCAGCAGATCGCCACGCCGAGCACCGGTGACAGGGCTGTCGCCAGCGCCGCCCCGCGCATTCCCATTCCCAGTGGAAACATGAGCACATAGTCAAACACGATATTGAACAGGCTGCTGCACAGCGTCGCCGTCATCGCGACTGCCGGCGCACCGTCATTTCTGACAAAGGCATTGCAGATATGGTTCCACATAAAAAACGGCGCAAACATCATAAAAATTCCGGTATACTCTTTTCCCACTGCCACAATCCTGTCGTCACCGCCAAGAAGCGCCACAATTTTTTGCGGCGCGGCGATTCCGATTCCGGCAATGACCAGACCAATCACCAGTGCCCAGAGCAGTGCGTTGGAGAAATATGTCTCGGCGCTTCTGTCATTCCGCGCCCTGAGAATTTTGAACCGGATTGCCGAACCGACTCCCATCATGGCGCCGATGGCAAAAATCAGGCTGTACACGGGCAGCACAAGGTTGAGTGCCGTGATGCCGTCCGCCCCCTCTGCCATGGATATAAAAAAGGTGTCTGCCAGAATATAAACCGATATCCCCAGCATGCCAAGGATATTCTGGGACACATACTTTGCAAAAAGTTTTTTTTCAGACATGTTTCTTTCCTCCAGCTGATATAGCATTAGGATACCGAACGGAACCGGACATGTCAAGTACCATTCCGGCGCCCGCGGCTGTTACATGAACAATTATTTGTTTTGTCAAATACTTGTGAAAAATGGAAAAATATGGTAAATTTGATAGTGACGAATGGAAGGTGATTACAACGAAACGAAAATATACAACACAAAACGTATATGATGCCCTGCAAAACAGGCTTCATTATATCTTTAAGGAGTTTGACAACATCTTTGTATCTTTTTCAGGCGGAAAGGACAGCGGCCTGCTGCTCAACCTGACCCTTGACTTTCAGAAAAAATATTATCCCAAAAAGAAAATCGGCGTATTCCATCAGGACTTTGAAGCGCAGTACAGCATGACGACAGAATACGTCGAGCGGACATTCACCAGAATTGAAAAGGATGTGGAGCCTTACTGGGTATGCCTTCCCATGGCGACGCGGACGGCGCTCAGCAACTACGAAATGTTCTGGTATCCCTGGGATGACACCAAAGAAGATGCATGGATCCGCCCCATGCCGGAGCATCCCTATGTCATCAATCTGAAAAACAATCCAATTACAACGTATCATTACCGCATGCACCAGGAGGATCTCGCAAAGCAGTTCGGACGCTGGTACCGCATTTCCCACGGAAACAAAAAGACAGTCTGCCTGCTCGGCATCCGCGCCGACGAATCCATGCAGCGCTATAGCGGAATTCTGCACCGTAAGTACGGCTATGACAACACCTGCTGGATTAGCAGCCAGTTCAAAAATGTCTGGTGCGCCTCACCGATATATGACTGGACAATCTACGATGTCTGGCATGCCAACTATGTCTTTTCCTATGATTATAACCGCCTGTATGATTTATATTACAAATCTGGATTAAAACTCGATCAGATGCGTGTCGCTTCTCCGTTTGGCGACTATGCAAAAGAAAGCCTCAACCTGTACCGTGTCATCGACCCGGAAATATGGGCGAAGCTTGTCGGCCGCGTCAGGGGCGCAAATTTTGGCGCTATCTACGGAAAGACCAAGGCGCTCGGTTACCGCAATCTGACACTTCCCGAAGGCCATACATGGGAGTCCTATACCAAGTTTCTTCTCGACACGCTTCCTGTCCGTATCAGGAACAACTATATCAAAAAGTTCCAGACCTCCATTGAATTCTGGCACAATGTCGGCGGCGGCCTTGAAGAAAAAACAATCACCGAGCTGATTGAACACGGCTATCACATACGCCGCAACGGCGTTTCCAATTATACCGTCATGAAGAATTCACGCGTCGTCTTTGAGGGCAAGCTGCCCGACCACACGGATGATATCAAATCCTCCAAGGATATACCAAGCTGGAAGCGCATGTGCTACTGCATCCTGAAAAATGACCACATCTGTCGTTTCATGGGATTTGGCCTGACAAAAAAGCAAAGAGAGAACATCAAACTGTTAAAAGAAAAATACCAGAATATAGGAGAAGCGCTATGACATATAAAAGTCCCGTATACCAGGTGATATCGGTTCCCGTCGAAAAAATCACACCAAATACATACAACCCGAACGCGGTTGCCCCGCCGGAACTAAAGCTCCTCTATGACAGCATCAAGGAGGACGGCTATACAATGCCTATCGTGTGCTATTATGAAAACCCTACGGACACCTACATCATCGTTGACGGCTTCCACCGCTACCGCATCATGCTCGACTACCCTGACATTTATGAGCGCGAGGGCGGCAGGCTTCCAGTGGCAGTCATCGACAAGCCTTTGTCGAACCGCATGGCGAGCACGATTCGCCACAACCGCGCAAGGGGCTCCCACGATGTCGACCTGATGAGCAACATTATCCGGGAACTGCATGAGCTTGGACGTTCCGATGCATGGATTTCCAAGCACCTCGGGATGGAACGGGACGAGATTCTGCGCCTGAAACAGATTACGGGAATCGCCGCATTGTTTGGCGACATCCAGTTTGGCAGCGCATGGGTCCCGGTGGATGAACAGGCTGAGGCTGCACCGTTTCCAAACGACGAAGATTAGCCTGCAAAAATAAACACCCTTTAGAATCATTCTTAACAGGAATATTCTAAAGGGTATTTTTTATTTGACTATAGCGTAAATTTATTTACGCCTTTGATTAAGCCGTCTACCTCCCCTGAAGGTCGACCGAAAATATCGTCAAAACCACTATTCTTTATGTGTTTGTCTTATTATTTACTTGCAAATATGCACACAAAAAGGCTATAATTAATATACAATATCCAAAAAACGCAAAAAAATCTGAGGTGATTGAAATGATGCCATTTGTTATCTTTATGCTGCTGTCCTATGCTGCCACGATTTACTTTATGGCGCACAGCATATTTCTCTTTGCACTTATATGTTTTATCGCAAACAGCTGCCTGACACTGCTTTTTATCCTGCGGCTTCTGCACCGCCAGCCGGACATGCCGCAGGGCATTTTGGCACATATCAGCACAGACATCGGCAAACCGGCTTATATCGGGCAGGCTTCCCGCACGATTGCGCGGTTACAGCTTGCGAATCAAAAGCTGGAAGAAGAAAACAGGAAACTCGAAAGGCTTATCCATGAAAAATAGTACTGTCATAAAAATATTACTCTTTCTCTACATAGTCATTGGCACGGCTGGCATTGCCTGGTACCTGACACCTGAAAGCACGGATGATGATTCTGCTTTTTCGGAAGCCAGCCCATCCGCAAGAAAAGAAACATTAAAAAAGAAGAAGCCATCTGCCGTCGAGACGGAAACGCAGGCAGAGTCTTCTCATGCGTCCGAGGACATACCGTCATCCGCAGACGACGTGTTTGTCCCTGACGAATGGACAAGACAGGTTGACGACTTCTTAAGCCGGCTTGACGACCCCGACAAGGACACTGGCGACACGACATCCGAACCAGCAGATGACACTGCCATTTTTACAAAAGGATCCATACCGCGCATTATCATCGACACGGATTTTGCCTCCGACGCAGATGACGTTGTTGCCGTAAGGCTTGCGCTGTGCCTTCAGGATGCGGGACTTGCCGACATCAGGGGCATCGCCCTGTCGACGACATACTCCCGCTCACCGCTTGCCGTCCATGCGCTGTGCAGCCAGGACGGCTATGGCACGATACCGGTTGCAATGGACACCTCCGGCGATGGCATACAGGTGCACACTGACTATGTGGATGTGATGTATGACATGGCAAAGGGCAGGGATGACTTTGAGCAGCCTGTCCAGATGTACCGGCGGATTCTGGCAGAATCCGACACGAAGGTCAATATTATTACATTAGGTTTTTTGCAGAATATACAGGCTTTGATGCACAGCGCCCCCGACCAGTATTCACCGCTTACGGGCGCAGAGCTGATTGCCCGGAAGGTCGGCTCCATCTATATCGTAGGCGGGAACAGCACGGGAAAGCCCTCCTTCAATTTTTACTGGACTGGCGAAAAGGTGGTTGCGGCAGCCAGGGAGGTTGTCCGTGACTTTCCGGCGAGAATCGTCTTTTTGCAGACCGACCTGAGTGACGATACCTACTGCGGACAGTTTTACCGCACAAAGGATTCACGGGGACAGGACATCGTGACAAGGGCATTGAAGGCAAACAGGCAGGAAAGCGGCATTGTCGCGTGGGACGTCTTTTCCGTCTGGTGCGCCGTGCAGGACATGAATGGAAATATGGGACAGGCATTTCTGGAGCTGGAACAGGGCACGCAGTATGTCAGCGATACCGGCGCGACAAAGTGGACTGCCGACGACGCGGGCAGGCATTTCAAAATGTACAAAAACGCCGAGGGCGCATATTACAGCAGGCTTATGAACGACATGCTCCTGCAAAAATACAATCAGACGCATAACCGCTAAAGCGGGTGCATGGCAGCCTTTAAACGCTGCCATGCACCCGCTTTCTATATACGTTTGACCATTGTCAGGATATTTTTACCATCCTCATAGCGGTAGGATACTTCGTCCATGATATTTTTTACCATGTAGATGCCAAGTCCGCCGATTTCCCTTTCCTGCGCGCCGAGCGTGATGTCCGGGTCTGGCTTTTCCAGCGGATTATACCTGACACCGCTGTCAGAAAATGTGAGAACCAGTTTCTGCGCGCCCTCCTTTCCGACTTCCACAGTGACCTTTCCGCCCTCCTTTGGATACGCATAGTGGCAGATATTGGAAAAAATCTCTTCCACGGCGATGTCCGTCTGCCCTTTCGCCCTTTCATCACAGCCAAGCTGTTCCATAAAGCGGTTCACAAACAGCGTCACCTCCCCAAGCGCCGCCAGCTTTGCATCCAGCACTACCTTTTCGGCTCCCCTGCCCGCTTTCTTTTTGTATATCATGCCCAGCATCGTGATGTCGTCAAACTGTTCCGCCTCTCCCACAAAGCAGTCAATGTCGGACTTTACCGCGGCAAGAAGCTGCGCCGGCGGCAGGGCGGCATGTCTGTTGAGCACCTCCTCGAGCCGTTTCATGCCATACAGCTCCTTTCCTGCGTCTGTCGCCTCGGTCACGCCGTCCGTGTATAAAAAAATCCTGTCGCCCGGCATCAGCTCCAGCGCGCCCTGCGTATACTGCACACCGTCCATGCCGGCAAGCACAAACCCGGGCTTTACCTGGTAAAGCTGGTAGATACCGCTGCTGCCGGCGACAAACGGCGGTTCATGCCCCGCATTCACGTACACCATATGACCCGTTTCCAAATCCAGCACGCATTCAAACGCAGTGATGAACAGCCCCTCCTCATTGGACTCGCAAAGCAGCCTGTTCACCTCCGTAAACACGTCTCCAAGCGATGTCTCCGGCTCCGTATGGTCTTTGATCAGTGTTTTGCCAATGACCATAAAAAGCGCTGCCGGAACGCCTTTTCCCGACACGTCCGCCATCACCATCGCCAGGTGCGTGTCATCCACCATAAAGAAATCGTAAAAGTCGCCGCCGACCTCCTTTGCCGGTGTCATCGTGGCATAGATGTCAATCTCCTCCCGCTCCGGAAACGCGGGAAATATATTGGGCAGCATGTCCGCCTGTATCTGTGTCGCCACGGACAGCTCCGCGCCGATTCGCTCCTTTTCAGCCGTAATCCATGTTATCTGGTCAATGTAGGCATTGAGGTCGTCCAGCATACGGTTGAACGCCGCTGCCAGGTTGCCGATTTCGTCCGCGGACTCGACTGCTACCTTCGTGTCCAGCTCTCCCTTTCCAATCCGCTCCACGCTGCGCGAAAGCTTTTTGATTGGCCTGGTGATGCTGCCCGACACCGCAAGGGAAAGCGCCAGCACGAGAATGCCGGCTGCCACACAGAATATGACAAACTGTCTCATGCTCGCAGACATAAACGCCTGCGTGGCGTTCTGGGCATCGTCCGTTATCCGGTCGATTGTCTCCTTGGTATCAAGCGCAGGCTGTATCACTTCGTCGCGGTCAATGCAGATACACAGGCACCAGCCTGTCTCCTCCAGGATGGAAAACGCCATGTAGCTGTCAACGCCGTCCAGCGTCAGCCTGACAATCCCGGTGCTTTTCCCATCCGGCTCCTGCGCCGCTTCCAGCCCGCTGTCGCCTGCCTGCACATGCGCGGCGATATCCTTCTGAAAGCCGTCCGTAAAATAGTCCGGATGGGCAATCAGCTGCCTGTCCCTGTCCATCACAAACGCATAACCGCTCTGTCCAATCTTTGCCGTCGAGATTTCGCCAAGCATGTCGCTCAGCCTGATATCCGACGCGACGACGCCTGCCACATTCCCCTGCGCGTCGCGAAACGCCCTTGCGCTCGTGATGCACATATGCCCAAAGGAATCCGTATATGTATCAAGCCAGATGGTCTCGTCCGGGTGCGCCGCCGCCCTCTGATACCAGTCCTGTCTGCGCGGGTCATAGGAATGGTTATAAAGATTTGACCTGGAATATCTGTAGGATATGCCGCTCACTGTGCCCACATAGAGATTGTCCACCATGCTGTTTTCAGACAAATCAGGGGCAAAAACTGCCTCACAGTTTGATAAAAGACAGACTTCACGCCAGACATCATCCGTCCTGTTTACCCCTGGCGCCAGCGTATACTTTGAGCAGGGCACGCCGTCCACTGTCTGGTCAGGCAGCGGCAGGCTCCTGCCCGCAAACCGTTCGCCGTTTGCATAAAGATATTCCAGATAGCCCGCCGCTGTCGTGACCATCCGGCTGATTTCGCGCAGCTCCTGGTTGGAATAAAGCGCCTGTTTTCCCGCAATCCGGGTCAGGTATTCCTCCGCCTGCGCCTGCAGCGCCTCCTTGCTGTCGTCGGATGCCGTAAGCCCAAGACTGACGTTTGTGCGCTGGAACACGCCGCTTAACCTGTCCATGGAAAAATACGCGTTCACAAATGCAAAGCCGAGCGTACCGAGGGACATGAACAGTACAACAAGCAGGATTTTCACACCGATTTTCATGTTTTTGAGCATTCCGTGCCTGTCCTCCTTTCCCATGCGGACAATAAAATTCCGCTGACCACATCCTCGTAACGCATTCCGGAATACACTGCCGCCCGCGGCAGCAGGCTGTCCCTTTTCAGCCCGGGGACAGCATTGATTTCGAGCATATACGGTTTTTGTGTCCTGTCCGATACCATAAAATCCACCCTTGCCACATCCCGCGCGCCAACATACCCGAAAACCTTTCCTGCAAGCTGCTCCATTTCATCCAGACAGCCCTGCGCAAGCCCTGGCGCCGCGATATCATACGCACCTGTAAATAAAATCAGTTCTTCCGAAGCGGGCGCCACGCCCTCCACGCACTTTAGCGTGACCAGCCTGCCCGCCCTTTCCAGAAGCCCCACCGTGTAGAATTTTCCCTCGATATATGATTCCAGAAGAATCGGATTGTCATAGCCAAATACCCTGTCGAGCCTGCACAGCTGCGCGGGCGTCCGTATCAGCTCGATGCCAAAGCTTCCGCCCTGTGAAGGCGCTTTTGCGACAAACGGAAAGCCAATCTCCCCAAAATCAAACGTCCCCTTACGGTACGCATCCTTCTGTAAAATCCGCCATTTCGGTGTAGGAATGTTATAGTAATCAAATAGCAGCTTGCATAGTATTTTGTTGTTGATTACCATTGCCGCCTCTGCCCCGCTGCCGGTGAACGGAATTTGTTCATGCGTAAGCATTGACTGCAAAGTGCCGTCACCATGATATTTTCCCTGTACACACACGTACACGATATCCACGCTGCTTCTGCGGATTATTCCAACCATGTCCCGCTGATATTCCAGCATGCAGACCGCATATCCCTCTGATCTTAAGGCGTCTGCGACTGCCGCCGCATTTTTCCGGGATGCCTGCGCCTCACTGGATGTCCCGCCATACACTATCCCCACTCTCATGTCCTGTCTCTCCTTGTTTTCCACAATGCCAAAACCGTTTTCACTCGATTGTGAGAATCGAGGCAAAGCCTGTCATGTTCAGCACTTCCATGACTGCCTCGGCAACGTGGGCAAGCTTCATGCAGCCTGCCTTTGACACCGCCGTTTTTTGCCCCAGCAGCAGTGCGCGCAGTCCCGCACTCGCCACATACTCCACCTTTGCAAAGTCAACCACAAGCTTATTGGCGCTCTGGAATGCCGTGATAATGGCGTCCTGTAGTTCCCTGCTGGTGTTCGCATCCACCCTGCCCTCCACCGTCAAAATGATTTCCTCTCCGTTTTCTGTCCGCTCAATATTCATTTCCCCTGTCCTCCTATCCAGACACAATACTCTTTGTCATCACCGATTTCCACTTCCGCCTCGCAGCGGTTGTCCTGCCAGAACTGGATTGTTTTACAGCGCTTTTCCCAGTGCAGATACGCCGCAAGAAAACGCCCGCTGCTGTCCGGGCTTAGTTTTGACGCCATATACACCTTTGCGCTTCCCTTGTGGAACACTTTGCTTATGCCCCCCCTGACACGGTAGCTGTATGTTGCGCCGTCATTTTGACCGCAAAGTGTCACGTACTCGCTTTCCCCATTCTCACAGAGCAGGACACCCCGCTCCTCAACAATTTTGTCCATTCCCCACAGAAGAATGGAGTCCTCTCCCGGCACTGTCGTCCCCATCAGTTTATATTTCACATTTTCTGTAATCCACACGGCATACAGTCCGCCGGTCACCCTGCCCTGCACACATCTGCCGCGGATGACTGTCATATCCGCCGTAAAGGGATAATCTGCCGCAGGCTGCATCCACAGATAACGAATCTGTGGCTCATCATCCTCCGGCAGGCAGATACACAGGCTGTTTTCCAGATATCCGCCCCCCGATACAGCGATGTCCACACTGCGAACCCCTGTCTGCGCAAGGATGACGGCACAGTCCGCCGCCTTCCACAAAACCTTGTTCTGCTGCCGCACCTTCACCGTGATATCTGGTCTTCCTCCCGCACTCTTTACCCATTGCTCCGTGACTGCGTCGATAAACCGCAGCACGACGGCGACCTTTGTATGTACATTCCCCATCTGCTTATTCTCCATATATCTTTTCCTGCGATACGTTGATATCCACGTCCGTAACGCGCGTTGCCGTTCTGCTCACCCCTGAGTCAATCGCAACCGGCGACACCTTATAGAACAGCGACAGGCGGCTGCCCATATTCGGAAAATTCCATATCTTTGACTTTTCATCCATATCGGGCTTCTGCAGCTGGATATGCAACCTTGCCGCACCAGCCGCCTCCGCATCCTCCAAAAAAATGACAGGATTGTCATAAAAAAGCTGTATGATGCGCCCCAGTATCTGCTCCTCCTGATACAGCCTGTACATCACGTCGCCCTTGGCATATGGGGTAATCATGTAATAAAGGCTCAGATAGACGGGCGGCCTGGAAATCCTTGTCACCATGTTCTGCTCCTGCACCACCACGTTTGACTGCTGGAAAACCTCCTCGCTCTGCCGCACGTCGTACAAGAATAACCCCAGTGACACATCTCCTTTATCCTCCGGGCTCCTAAGCCCGATTTCATCGGCATTCTTTATCAGTTCCGGGCACAATGCCTGCTGCAGCATTTCTACCAGACGCTTTCCCGTGTCTGCTATCATCGTGTAGTTTCCCATTCTTCCTCCTAGCTTCTAATCAGCCTTCCCCTGCATGGGGCTGCACATTCGAGTAGGGGAATGTCCCTCTTCCCTACTCGCCGCGCGCCCCATGCGCCGCCTTAGCGGCATACTTCCCCTGCATGGGGCTGCACATAAAAACTGTCCCGTCCATTCTGCTGCCCCTATCCGTCCGCGCATGCCCCTTCCGGGAAAGCGCCGCATTGAAATCCAGATAGCAGTAGGAGTCGAGACTGCTGCACTGCTGTGAGAATACCAGCCGGATATGGCTTCTTGCGGGTTTAAACTGCCTTATCAGGTACATCAGCTGTGAGTGCAGCCTCTCGTCCGCGCCATGCTTTACAAGGATTGTCACATCATGCATACCGGAGCCGTACAGCCTTTGGTACGTTGCCCTTACATTATCCGGAATATGTCCTTCCAGTCTGTTTCTTTCGATGATTAGCAGCTGCCTGCACGTCTTTGCGCCAAGCACAATGCCAGTCAGTCTCCTGATGACCTCCTTTGTCCCCTTGATGCGGTTCAGCCCATAGAGCCCCTTCACCAGCCTGCGCAGCATTTCCTCGTCAGGAAAATCACCTTCTGCCGAAAAACCAAGCCACTCGGCAAGCTCCAGCAGGAATGGCACAGGTGTCTCATCGATGTCCAAAAGCCTGTCCAGATTCGCTATCTGCTCCGACATGTCCTGGTAAATGGAAGAAAATATCGAGAGATAACGGTGAAAAAATCCCCCTTCCTCCTGATAGATTTCCGGAAATGTCCACAGGAAATTGTCCCCCTGCGTGTCAAGGCGCATATCGGACAGCCTGCTGACGCCTGCATCCTTCGTTTCACTTCTCCGGATACCCTCCTCCACTTCCACTGCAATCCACAGGTACTCGCCTGTCAGGTTGTAGAGCAGGACATCCTCATGTCCGACAAACTGTTCCCCATCGCGCACAAAGTACGCAAGCTTTTCACTCCACAAAACACTGCTGTCATGAAAATACCGGTTCAGCTCCGCTGCCTGGCGTGGCTTGGCATCGCACGAGAATGCATAGATTCTGAGCGTGCTGTTTGGCGGCAGCCCGCCTTTGCAGCAAAAACGCCCCCACTTTGTCTCCTTCTCATAACTGCAAAAACGGTCCAGTATCACAAAATGCTTCCCGCTTCCCGCGTCGTCCGTGGCATACAGCGCGCTGCCCTTTTGTACAAATCCCTCAAGGTAAGCCATGGAAAGCCTTGTCGCGCTGACTGTATAGATTTTTTTTTGCTGCACGGTTGTACCTCCTTTCACCTTGCAGGCCGCAGTCGCCTACCGGATGCCACGCACGCTCTCCACCTGAACACTGCCGCAGTAATACAGCGCATCGGGCGCAAGAAAAATGTCAAGGCCGGCAACGCGGGCGTGGCGGCGGTTATCCGGAAGAATGCTCAGCGCACAAATCTCCTCGACACAGTCCATCGCTTCCAGGCAGCTGTACAGCTCGTGAAACACAATCCTGCTTCCAAAAGGGGCATCGGAATGAATTCCGTCGAGCGCCTCCAGAAGCGCCGACTCAACGTTCTGGACGCAGCTTCCGAAATGCTTTTTAAAACAGATTGATGCCGTCACATTGACAGCAACATACACCGGCTGCTCAATTACAATTCTTGTCGTAAGCATTCTGTATTTTTCCAGGTACCGTTCGATTTCACTGCGGTATATGGCAGACAGCTTTGGAAACGCCATGCTGCTGTCCGGCTTTACCGCTATGTGGATCTCGTTTTTTTCCGGCACCGCAAAAACGCCTGTCTTGTGAATACATAGTCCCTGGATTCTTTTCATAATCCGAGCACAGTCCAGTGCCGTCACCATGGCGGCAGTTTCCTCCACATCCGACACAAACCGGCTCCTGACCTGTTCGAGGGTTTCCTCGAAGCGCCCGTCCAGGGTGTCTGTGCAGTTTTCGCCCCATAGCTGCCCGCAGCGCATCTTTGTGCCCGCGCGTATATTTCCACTGCTTCCCATGTAAACGGCATACTTTCCAAGCCTGAGCTCTGCCCCCTCATAGCTGCCGCAGTCATGTATGACCAGCGCATTGTCCGCTTCGCTGACGCTGTACCACACTTCGCCCTCTGTGCGGTTCTCCGGCTCCACGACATGGCAGACTGTATCACCCATGTCTGCCTGCTCTACCACCAGAACCGAAAACTCCTGCGGATAGACCCTTCCCTGTACCAAAGGCGGAAGCGCAATCCGCTGCCCGTCATATCCGTACAAAATGCCAAGGCTCCTGTACGCTGCCAGTGTTTCATCCCGGCACACGGCAAGCAGCTCCTGCGGCGGCTTTGCGTCATAAAGCAGCCTTGCCGTGTCATCCCCCATGTACACTGACCGGAATGTCCGCAGGCTGTCACCCAAACGGAGAAACGCCGCATCCGGGGCATTTATGTCATAGTACCTATGATAGCTGCCGTCCGCTTCCTTCCCATAGAGTTCAAGATATCCGTTGCTGAGGATTTCATTTCTGACAATCATGTCATTTTTCATTTCATTTATGACACTGCTGTCACAATATTCCTGTCCTTTTAGAACCATCACATCCGACCGTGTATCCTTCTGCACTGCCTCCACCAGAAGCCCGCAGACACGCGAGACAAAAGGCGTCATGTCATAGCTGGCGCGCTGTGCCATCACCCTGAGGACATATGCACTTGTACTGCCCAGCCTGACTTGCACGGCGTTATTGCAAAGCTCCCTGTCCAGTGAAAATACGACATAACCACTCTGCAAAAAACAATAGGTACCATCTTCCACCGTAAACGGCACATATCCTGCGTGTGTCTTTATCTCCCACCGAAACGCCGCAAACGGATTGCGGTATGCACCGGCAATCCTGTTTCGCCTGCACTGCCGTGCAATCTCAAAATAGATGGCTGTTTTCTGTCCTGCATCCGGCATATTTTTCAGATAAAAAATGACTGCGCTGCCAGCCGACGGCTTCTCCCCGAGCAGCGGCAGCCCGCCCTTTACACCCAGACTGTCCAGAAGCTGTGCCGTGCTGTCTTCTGCCAGTCCCTCCGCCCGGATTCCAAGGACTGGCATGTCCCTTATCCCTGTGCCCTGTCCCAGTTCAAAGCATATGTCCTGTGCGTACAGCTTCCTGCTCCCTGCCGGAAGAAGCGCTGTTTCTGTTTCCATCCCCGAACATTCCCCGGCATTTTCCAGCCGGACAAACGACTTTGCCGCGCTTCCCTTCTGCGCCTGCATCCCTGCAAGGCAAAGAAGCCGCCATTTTATGTTATCCGGCACCTCGTTGATTTCACTTTGCTGTAATGCCATAAATGCCGAAAAATTTTCCAGTATCGTAATGCCCGGGTCAGATGCATTGTAATTTGTCCAGTCCCTGCTGTAGATAGAAATCTGCCCGACTGCTTCCTCCCGAAGCTGTTCATAACTTTTATTGTTTAAATCAATACTGCCAAGCATGTCAGTCCCCCGTGATATTGATTGTGTGCGTCCCATTGCAGCAGACCATAAACGGGCTTATGCGGACGCTGTCCAGGCTCATTTTGTATGTCCGCTGCCTGTCCGTATACTCCGCAAGGATGCTGATATGCGCAATGTCCGCAGTGCGCTCCAATGTGCTGAGCATCAGCCTGATTTGGCGGTGTTTTGGGAGTCTCCCGATTTTCCATCCCGCCCTGCCGTCCGCCTTTACCGGTTCCAGAAAATCCGTAATCCTGTCTATCCACTGCTGCTTTACTTCCATGCCCTTTGTCCTGTCCGGAACATGCAGCCATATATCCATGGATATCCTGACAAAAACAGGCAGCCGGACTGCTATGCCGGCTTCCCCGCAGGTCATCTCACAGATGTCCGCCAGATGCCGCCGCAGGGATTCCTGTATGCTGCGGAAGGAATAGTCCCCCTGTCTGTAATCCTTCATCAGCAGGACGAGCGTGATGCCTGTCTGTCCCGCAACGCACACTGCCTGGTTAACCGCGGCGGAAAAGGTCAGCGCCTCCCGCACAAAATCCTGCTCGGTCACCATGCGGTTTCTTGTCGCGAGCAGGGCGTTTCCCCTTTGCAGGGCGCCGCGCATTTCCTCCGGATTGACACCGCCATAGGCATCAACCGGATTCCTGATTTCCTCCACCGCAGTCACCGTTCCCTGAAAGCGGGTGACTGCGCCTGACCTGACATTTGCGCGCTCGCCGTCACAGCAAAGGACCCTTACCCGGAATGCGGCGCCCTCCGTATTCTGCGGTATCCGCACACAGGCGCCGTCCCCGAATACCAGCTCGTTTTTCCCCCTGTCTATGCAGTAACACCGTTCCATGGGCGCTGCCTTTTCAAAGCTGTCCGTCTCATGCCACCGCACATAAAAATCCTCTATTTCTCCCAGGGAATTGTATTCTGCCCTGGTCTCCATGGATGCATCCAGCATCAGCCCCTCCATCTCCTCCTGCGACAGCCGGTTCCGCTCATTGACCCAGACCTCCGCCGACAGGATATTGTCCGCGTACAGCGGAAAGCGCATGTCCGGCGACACGGACTCCATATAGTAATCCTGCTCCTCATTTATCACAACGTTTTCCACCGCCACGGCATTCACATGGACGCGCCTGACAACCGGGACGTTGTCCCTGTTTCCGGCAAATTTCCTGTCACAGTCTTCTATGCGAATCCAGTACCGCTCCACCCCCTCCACCTCACACGCCGCCATGTCGGGGGGCGGGACAAACATCAGAATCCCGGAATTCCGGAAGGCGTTTGTGCCGTCAATTACCTTGAGCGGCTTAAAGCGCCCTGCGTGCGCGGAAAAGTATGCAAAGGAAAGCTTCAGGTCACTGTAACTGGGAACATCCGCGCCACTGTCCAGCTCCACAAACAGCGATACCATCTCCCTGCCCAAAAAACGGCGAAATCCCCAGTACACATAGTCACCCTGATACGGAAACGCGGTAAATACCTTCACTATGCCGTCGCAATTCTGCCTGTGCTCCACTGCGGAAGCTGTTCCGGCATGACAAACCGCGGTCACGGCATCCGGCATCATGCCATGCTCCTGCCCTGCCATGCACAGCCTGACATGGGACAAGACCGGATACACATATGTAACCTCCGGCAGATAACAATTTTCGACCCTGACCGCCTGCATCCGGACGCACCGCCCCTGGTAGCCGCCCTGAACAATGCGCTCCCAGTCATCCGGCACGCAAAATGCCACATGGTAGTTCCCCGCATTTTCCTCCTTTGAAAACAGCGTGCACAAATCCATACTGGCATCCAGACGCCGCCATCCCCTGCCGTTAAAGTATTCTAAGGTGATTTCCTGAATGTGGCACTCGTAGTAGCGCCGCACTGCATTTTCCTGCGTTCTTTTCTTGATAATCGGCAGCTCCTGTCCCGGCGCCATATCCCGCTTTGGCGTATATCTGCCAAAATCCAGCCTAAAATCCAGAACCGCCTCCACCCCCGGCTGTCCAAACAGAAAATCCTGCCCAATCAGGCATTCGTCATAGAGCGCCGGCTGTTTTGTGAATGGGCAGAAGGCTTCACTGTCCGTCCTCGCCTCATTCCTTCCGTTCCAGATAAAATCCGGACGGAGTGCACAGTCCCCGCCAAAGAGTTCAATGCCCCGAAGCATGATATCCTGCTGCACGGGTCTTGTCAGCTCAAGCTTCAGGACGGTCATCTGCTTTTCGTTTTTCTCAATGGACGGAATCTCCTCGAGACTGCCAATTTCGACAAAATCCCCATTCTTTTTTACATTGTCAAACGGACGGTATTCACCCTCGGCAGAAACGCAGTACGAAAGGGTAAAATGCTCCCTGTCGGCAAACAGCTCCGCCATGTATGGGCTGCTTAAATTTCCCCGGAACCGGAGCCGCACGTCCTGCCTGCGGATGTCCGGAAAACTTCCAAACTGCATCGTGACCGCCTGCCTGTGAAGCGCCTCTCCCCGGAAGCCAAACAGGGAAAACCCATCCGGGCTACAGGAGGTCACCTTTTTTTCCGTCACAGATGCCTGTATGATATCCGTCAGCTCCGTATTGACGGCATTGACGGCATGCGTAAACGCAAAGAGCACTTCCCCGCCGGCATCCGTCATGCCAACAACCTGTGTCCCCTTTGCCAGGCGGATGCCGCCCTGTATGCCCTCCCCGACTTTTATGGTACAGACCGTCCTCGCCGGAATCGCCGGCCGCAGGGACAGCCCATACATATCTGTAAACGCGGCATGATATTTGTCCAGAACCTGGTTGAGCTTCCGGATATTTTCCGCAAGCTGTTCGGCAAAGATGATGCCGATTACCGCCGCCGCGT
The DNA here is from genome assembly GCA_949066965.1 of uncultured Lachnospiraceae bacterium. Lineage (GTDB taxonomy): Bacteria > Bacillota > Clostridia > Lachnospirales > Lachnospiraceae > COE1. Next base: position 72,442 of record CARTDA010000005.1, on the reverse strand, counting down.
CCGGCTGTGCGTCATCAAACTTCCACTCCGGCGTGTAGGAATCGGACAGTGCCCTTATTTCGCCGACAATATCCTCCCGCTTTCTGTTGTCAATTTTCATCCCTATCAGCTCCTTATCCTGTGTTTAAATAAAACGGAAATACGATGCTGTCCTTTGTATGGCTCTGCGCAACCGTATAGCTGACATTCACAATCAGGCACCCTTTGTCCAGTTTTGGCTCAACATGCACATCCACGTCCATGATGCGTGGCTCCTGCTCCGATATTGTCTGTTCGATTTCACGCGCCATCATATTCATCCTTGTGACGGACGTGTCCATAAATGTATAGGACAACAGCCTGCTCCCAAAGCTTCTGCGGGTAAACCGCTCGCCTTTCTGTGTCATCAGGATGATATACACCGACTCCTTTACGCTCTGCTCGCCGTCCGACATCACAATTCTTCCTGTCGCCCTGTTGACCTGAAGCGGAAACTTCATGCCGCTTCCCAGATAATCCCTGTTTTCCATTTTTATTCCTTGCACCCCCGGCACGTTATCCCATCTTTATCGGCTTTCCCGCGAGCGACAGCATCCCGCTGCTCTCATTCTTTAAGAGCGATGTCGCCTCCACACTGACCTGCCTCCCTGAAATCTTCACCGCTCCGTCCGCCTCGGTCTTTACGCTGGAAGACGCCTGTACGGAAATCCTGGATGCCTCAATGCTCATTTTTCCGCTCTCGCCGTTCAGAACCAGTTTGATGCTGTCGCCAACAGTTATCTCAAGCCGCTGCTCCGCATGGATTGTGATGCTTCCCCTCTGGGTTTCCATCTCCACAAGACAATGTTTCTCCTTGTCATATATCGCAATTTTATCTGTCTCATTATCAATGTCTATATGGTGCTCGTCCTGTGCCGTGGCAACCGTGATTTTGTCCTTTGCGCCCTCTTCACTCTCATCATCCCAGAAAGAAATCCTGCTGCCGTTCCTGGTCTGAATCTGTTTTGTCTGGTTTTTCTCATTCGCCGACTTTTTCAGGAATTTGTCCTTGTCCCTCGGTATACATCCAATCACGTAGGGCTTTTCAATATTTCCGTCCTCAAACACAAGCAGCACCTGATCCCCCTTTTCCGGAAGGAAATACATCCCCCAGCCTGCCCCGATATAGGGCATCGCCACCTTTGCCCACTTGAGCCTGTTGGCGTCCGTATCTCGCACCGGAACGGTGACGCAGAGCCGTCCTGGCATTTCCTGTGTATAATTTTCTGCCACGATGCCGACTGCAATCCCATATATCCGCTCATCCCCATATTCCGTTTTCGTCATCTGCTTTCCGGAAACCGTATCCAGTACATCAAATAGCGCCATGCCGCAATCTCCAATTTTCATCAATTATTTTTGTAAGGAAGCCGCAATTGCCGTGATGTGCGTGCCGTACCCATTTTCATCCGATACCGCATGGCGCACATGCGTGATATAAAAGCGGTTGTCCCCCGGGCATTCCAGCCCCGTGATCCTGATAAAATGCCCCGGCCTGATCTCCGGGATGCCAACGCAGTCACATTCGAGCGTCCCAAAGCGGTACGAGATGTCCTCCATCAGGGATTCTGCCCGCCACTGTGCCTGTTCCCTGGATACTGCCGCCGCGTCAATGACAATCCGCTGTGTCTGCCCGATAAGCGCCTTTGCCTTGTTTCCGGTGGATATCCTGTTGGACACTTTTTTTACTGCCGACACCATCTTGGCCCTTGCCGTGTCCATCCCCCTGACTTCCACGCTTTTTACCAGACCTGTGATGTCATATGTAATGTCGTAGCTGATGACGCCCTTGTCCATGCCGATTTCCATAAGGCATTCCTCCGGCGCCTGCTTTGCCTTTCTGAAATAAACAACGCCTGTGTCCACATAAAACTCATAGTGAAACCGTTTTGCCGCTTTCATGATAAATTCATAGTCACTCTCCGAGACCATTTCCACCGAGTAGGATGTCGCCTTATCGTTTTCTGTACTGTTTTTGTCCGGTGTCCCGTCCACCTGGAAGGATTTGCAGATTCCCTCCGCGCTCATTTTCTGATAGAGCGGCTTGTTAAAAATTTCTGACACTGCGTCGCCGTAATTGTCCGCCGTCATCTGCCTTGCATAGCTGCCTGACATCATCAGCCCCTTTGCATCCATCGCGGTGACCTCCACATGATGGATGTCGCCATCACCACACACAAACCGCGTCTGTGCGATAAACCCGACAAACAGCTCCTCCACGACGCCGCTGTACCCTGCAGAAACGGTTATCGGACTGCCTAGCTGTACATAGTCCTTAAACTGTCTGAACTGATACGCCCGCTTATCCAGATCATAGACATTATATATGGAAAAGACTGCCGCCGACGCTTCCATCCCACAGCTTAGTTCCACCTGTACCTCGCTGAGTACCAGCTTGTGCCTGTTATCCGAAAACAGCTTGCCGCCAACCTCCACCACAGCCATCGGGTAAGTGAACATCCCATATTTTTTTCTGATATCCCTGTAATCTATTTCTGACACCAATGTCATCTCCTGCCCTTATGTACCACATGCTTCCTCGCCCTGTTTCTTTCGTTTGTCCCTGCGTCTGTCCTCAAGACGTCCGAGTATCCTGCTTGTCGATTCCGCCTTGGTTGATGCCTCAATTGTAAGGTCCATATGTCCGCTTAAGGGATTGCCTGCACGGTCAAACATATCATACGCACCCGAAAACGACACGAGCTTTCCCTCCATGTGAATGTCTGCCCACGAAAAATCCACCCACTTTGTCGGACTGTTGCAGACCATGTCCATTACCAGTTCCATCTGTTCCCGGACGGACGAATCCTTTGGCGTCTTCTGGTGGAACACCAGCGTAAAGGACATGTCTATCGTGCTCTCGCTCGTTATGGTTGTAATCTGTACCGTTCTGCCCTCCTCGATATCGCTTTTCACATCCGTGTGTTCCGAGATGCCTGCACTATACTGAATGCTTGCGGGGTTGTACTGCACGGTTATGATTCCATTCTTAATATCCTCGTCCTCCCTGCCTGCATCCGCATCCTGCCTTCTGCACTGTCCCTGAATGCCTGCCTCATTTTGGTGCAGCTGGTCAAAAGCATCCCTGGAAATGTCCCGCCTGCCGCCTGCCTGCCCCTGTGTATTCTGCGCGCTGTCCTTTCCTGTCCCACTCCTGCAGTCCACCCGCAGGACTGCCTTGACCAGCTTTTCCCTTGTGCCTGCCACCATATCCCTCCCTGCTTAATTCCCCTGTATCGTCAGATTCACATATGCCCTTGTCGGTTTTCCGAGCGCATTGAAAAGCACATACTCGGCATTCACATTCTTGACAATTCCTTTGTATACCATTTTTCCCCAGCAGAAAATTACCTGGCGCACAAAGGGGTTGGTTGCCAGCGCGATAAACCGTTCCACGTCGGGCTGTACATTGGAATCCTCGTAGATTGTCCGGTCATACACAAGCTTGAAGCTTACGTTGATGGCAGCATCCGGGCAGTCAGACAATGCCATCTCCACCTCCCCCTCCTCCTTTTTTGAGATGTCCGCTTTCTTTTTGCGCCTGCTGATGTCGCGCGAGGAAAAGGACAGCGTGGACGGATTGAACTGGATTTTGATAATATGGTCATTGTCCTTGCGGGGTTCTGCCGCTTTGCCCTGCAGTATCCCCTTTGTTATCCCATGCGGCAGTGCGCCTGCGCCCAAGTCTTCACTTTCAATCACCGCGATGTATGCATTCTCAAGTCTTCCGCTGTCCGTGCCGCGGGCTGCGTCAGCAGCCCCTTCTGCGCTGTTCATTTCTCAGTCTCCTCTCAAGCTCCAAATATACTTTGTCCGAAATGGTGCGTACCTGCGTTTTCAGACTGCGCTCCACAAGGTGCGTAAGCTGTTCCTCGCTCTGCGCAGTCAGTTCCCGCCTCATGTCCTCAAATTTATTCTGCCATGCCTGCGTGTCTGCGGTATCCACAACATGGCTGCCGCTGGTTTTTCCGCCATGGCCCGGTTCCTTTACCGGCAGCTTTATATTGCGTATCGCTTCCCTTATCTCGTCCAGCGCTTCCTCGCCCAAACCGCTGCCTGCTTTATGTGTGAGATGAAGCTGCAAGATATCGGGCGAATTTGTGTCATGCCGAGTCCCGTCGCGGACGGCTTCCCTTACTTTCCAGATTTCCAGCCTGTCCGTTCCTGTGCTGTCTGGCACATCGCTGTCCTCCCCAGTCCGCACATCCGGTAATCCTGCTGCCCCCGCGATGACTGCCATGTCAGCCGCTGTCCGTGATATCCGCGTTTCCTTCTGCTCTATCTGGCGCAGCAGCGCGTATATATTATCCTGAATGCGCAGAAGCTCCTGATGCCTTTTTACCATCTGTGTCTTTGTTTCCTTACTGTCCGATTCCATGCGCAATTTTTGTTCTACAGGCGGCTCCCGGTCATTGCCCGGTTCCGTTCCCATGATGTCGTCCCTATATTCTACCGTGACCAGATGATGGCTGCCCTGGCTGCCCTGACTGCCCTGGCTGTCCTCCCGGGCAGGCTGGCTGACTTCAGCGCCTTCGCGATAACCGAAAAGCTGTTCATAAAAAATCCTGGTCTGCCCATCCACAATGCTTAGGATTCGTTCCACCTCCCGGGGAATATTTTTCTTGACAGCAGGCGCGTGCTCATAAATCTCCTCCAGCACGGCATATGGATTTTCCAGTACGCGCAGTGCATTGCGCCTTGCCTGAACAATGTCCACCGACACACGTTTGGACCCGTTCCAGACTTCGCCTGCATCGCGGAGGGCGCTGTCTGTCTGTCCATCAATGACACTCGTGTCACTTTTTTCCAGTGTTTTATCCAGAAGCTGTTTCATGGAAAGATTATGAGCGTTTATCCGCTCAAGCAGTCTTTCATTCTCCATCAGCGGAATGTCCCCGTCATCCAGGACTTCCGCATAGCGGTTTAGAAACTGTTCGATATAGCTGTCCTGATACAGCTGGATTCTGTTCTCCTGTCTGGCTGTTTCTCCGGGCATATTGACATGCCAAGGGATGACGCCCTGACTCAGGATTTCCTGTCCGTCCACTTCATCAGGCATATCTGCGCGATGCGTGACGATGCTCTCATTTGTGCTTTGCTGAATTGCTGTACGCGGTTCGCCCAATTCAGCATGCATGAGCTGACTAAAGTTTTCTTGTTCATCCATTCCGTCAGGCATGTCTGCATGCTGCGTTCTGACACTCCGGATGATTGTCTCCTGCCCGCCTGTATCCTCCATGCCCATGAAATACAAGGCTTGCGCATCCTGAAAAGTTTGGAGCTGTACGCATATTTTTTTTGCGGCTTCCTCTGTGGTATCTGTCACCGCCCATATATCTATGTCTGTTTTTTCCTCTATGCCAGAACGCTGCTGCGCGCTCGTCCCCCGCAGTTCCTGATACAGCTTTTGAAACGCGCGCAGCTCACTGAGATAGTCCGTCTCATCTTCTGCATACCGTTTTTCCTGTTCCACGCGGTATTGCCCGCGCTCCCTGATTCTCATTTTCTCCGACAGCTGCTTCTGAAAATTCTGGTTTTCCAGTATGCAGACCACAACACTGTTTCTCATGTCCGCATACAACCCGTCACTTTCATCATCCAGACGCGTGCCCGCATCCAGATGCACCAGCAGCTCCGTCAGCTGAAGCTCGTCCCGAAGCAAGTCCCGCATTCCCTGTCCATATGCCTCAATTTCCCTGACATGCACCATTTTCCCATCCTGATAATAGCGGAGTCTTTCTATCACGTCCGCGGAATCCGCGGCGCCCTGATACAAAATACTGGTATAGTCCTGCCATGCTGCCTCGCCGTCACGGTAACTGTACTGCCGTTCATAGTGTATCTTCTGCAATATGTTTTCAAAAACTGCCACTGCCATGCGCTGCATTATTTTTTTCTCTGTCCACTCATCCTGTGCGAGCGGCACTGCCTCACAGGCATAAAACGCCTGCCAGAAAGCGGCGTTTGTCTGACCAAACATATTTTCCCGCAGCTGTGAAAGCTGTATGGCATCCGCCTGCTCTATCCATGTCACGTCGTGAACGCTGACTGGCGCCGCACTTGCCGCCTGTACCTGATTCCTGTAGCTGTACAGGATATTATTGCATTCCGCTGTCAGCAGCCTTTTAAAAATCCCATTGTGCAGATAGCGGTCCGACCGAAACCTGTTTTCTGCCAGTTCATGGTCCGTGATGGTATTGCCGACCATGCAGGCAAGCTCCCTGCCATGCGCAAAATACTTGTCGGTCAGCGTGGTGAGCAGCCGGTTCCTGTCCATATGCCGCACGACCTCCCGCATAAATCCGGCAGTGTCCGTTATCCCCAGCTTTTGCAGCATGGATGCGACAAAGACTTCATCCTGGTATGTAAAATGGGGCGTCTGGTACAGCATGATTCTGTTGATAAGCTGGTTTACCAGTTCCAGCTTCAGTGCCGCAGCTGCCTGCACCTGGTTTCGCACCATCAGGATGCTGTGATATATTCCATTGCCCTCCATCCCGATATAGATGTCCGGCCGCTGCATAATCATGTGAAAAAGGTCTTCCCCGGTAATATCTGCGGCAGCAAGCCGGTATCCTGTCCTGATTTTCTCCCCGAGGATGTCTGTATAGCTGCCAAACGGACAGATGGCCTGAATGGCAAGCGGACTTTTTATAACCAGCATACCGCTCTCCTTTTTGTCCCATTAAAATTTTTTGACCGTTCTCGCGCTCCGCTTTTCCGGCCATCTTCTGCTAAGCGCCTCCATGTCCTTTTTCCGCAGCTCGTCCTTGTTATATACCGCACGGCGCTTTCCGGAGCCTGTGTACTTTTTTGCCGTCCTGCCAAATGCCCACGGCTTTCTTGGCACATCCTTCCCGGACTTTGTGACAACAACCTCCTGATATGCAATCTCCGTCGTCACCGTCATAAGCCCGCCTTTCTCGGCATCCAGTTCCCCATACTTTTTGCTGATTACCGTTATCCCCGAAAAGGAGAAGGTCATTGTCGGATGATTAAAATTGTTCAGATAACGCCCGACATAGAGCACCAGCGGAACAGTGCTTTGGTAGCCTACAGGAAGCGGGTCAAAATATTTTTCACCCACATACCGTTCTATCTGCAGGGTATTGGGTTTTGAGACAGGCTTTTCCCGCAGATGGACATAACCGTTCACCCCGCCCTCCATGATATTTTCGTACTCCTTTTCCTGCGTGATGCCGCTCACCCTGGTACATGCCAAATCATACAGCGCATCGACGCGCAGCAGAAAAATACTGTTTGCAACCGGATTGGTCAGCGAGTCACTCCTGATTTTTCCCATGTGAAAATGGATCTCCTTTTATTCTTTTCTCTCTCTTTGTCCGAGGGCGCAAGGCTTTTGTTGATGTCAGATATCTCCCTGCACCATTTCCTCCTTGCCGCGTGTTCCATCTGCAGCACAGATGCCTCGCTCCAATGAAAATAGTACGCAATAAATGACATTTCCTTATAAAGCTCCTCTGCCGGGTACAGCCTTATCCCTCCCGCGTAAAATTTAGCGGCACCTCATGCGCGTGTCCGCATTCCGGACAGACTACTTTCATCGTAACTGCCTCGGTGTTGTTTATTTTCTGATACATATCCTGCAAAAAAGCCATGTCCGCGGTAAAGAGTTTTTCAATCAATGTCGTGGTGACCATCTCGACACCCTCCATCTGCGTAATGACCTTTGACAGAACCACAATGCTCAGATAAGAGGGATTAGCCAGCACCCTTGGATCCCTTGTCGCACTGATTTCATCACCTGCCGTCGCAAGACGCATTTTTCCCTTTTTGTGAATTTCCCCGCTGTTGTCCATATACCCTTTTGGCAGTTCAAAATCATATACTGTCTGCACGTAAATTCTCCCTTCTTACCTTTTGTCCCGACTTAATTGGGTATTATCAGCTCCTCATAGGCAAGTTCCACCGACTCGATTGCCACCTCGTTTGCAGTGGCGTTTAAGTCGGGCGCGCTGTATTTTGCCACCCACGCGTTGGTGAGCACCCATACCCTTGTCCCCTGAATGCTCGTCACTGCCGTGGACGGTGTGCCCGGATTCGTGTCTATCAGTTCAATGGAAACCTTGGAGCGGGGCATCTCCCCCCTTGTCTCACTGACGCATTCCTGTATCCATGTCTTAAATGCGCTGTCCAGGGTATACCCCATCTTCAATGTGACATTTCCATGCTTCACAAGACCCGGGATTTTGACCGGTGCCATGCTGTGGGCATTGCCCTGTCTGAACTCGATTACATCCACGGATGCCTCCACGCCGCTGACTTCGGTAAACGCCGCAGTCCCGCCCACGGAGTCCACCGTCACAAGGAAGTTCATTTTTGTCAATGGGTACGCAAGACCTGAACCATTATCATAAGTTGCCATATTCATTTTTCTCCTTTGCTTGTCTATAATTCATCCTTAATTCCCCGAACCGGATTCCGCCGTGTACTGTGTAACCCGGAATATCACAAACTCGGCAGGGCGTGAGGGTGATATGCCGATATTGCAGATAAGCCTTCCGCTCCGGATGTCATCCTGTGTCATGGTAGACGGCCCGATTTCAACAAAATAGCTCTCCTCCGGGCTTGTACCGGCAAGCATCCCGCTTCTCCACAATGTATCGAGAAAAGAGGATATCGTGATGCTGACCCGCGACCACAATGTCACGTCATTGGGCTCAAACACCACCCAGTTTGTGTTTGCCTTAATGCTCTCCTCCACATAGATGAAGAGTCTTCTGACATTGACGTACTGGAACACATTGTTGCTGCTCGCCGTCCGTGCCCCCCACACGCGGATTCCCTGCCCGGGAAGCCTGCGAATCAGGTTGACTCCTGCCGGATTTAAAATGTCCTGCTCCCCTTTGTTATAGTACACACTAAGTCCCGCGCACATTACCGTCTCGTTTGCTGGCGCCTTATGCACGCCCCTGGTCACATCCGTCCTTGCATAGACCCCCATAACGGCGCCTGACGGCGGGAAATATCCCGGTTTCTGCGTGGAGCGGTCATACACCTGAATCCACGGATGATACATGGCAGCATAGGTACTGTCAATCATTCCGCGGTACTCCAGCAGCTCCTTTGTCTTGACGTAATCCTCCGGCATGTCAAGGACAGCAAAACGGTTTTTGAGGTTCTCGCAGTGTGAGACCAGCGAGACGATAACATCAGGAATTGTGATTCCCGGAACCGCAAGCATGCTAACCTGGTCATTCTCAATAAATGCCTGTATACCGCTGCGGCTGCCCGGACCATTGTCCGTGCCGATAAAGGTTCCCGCCGTGACAGCGCCGATGCTTCCGTCATTTCCACCCGCAAGCACAATATCTCCGCTCATCCTGCCATCCTCAAATATCTGGTTGACAGAATTATCATACTTGTCTGCCGCTTCCACGCTGATACTGACCAGTTCACTTTTTTTGAGTCTGTGCATGATATAATCGGGCGATGCCACGTTGAAGCTGACCCCGGCATATTCCTCCACCTCGTCCCCATACCGCACCTGGATGTCCGTCTCGACAAGATACAGAAGCTTTTTTGGCACAAGCCCTGCATCCACCGGGTCATCCGTAAACGGAACCGCAAATGTAATGACATCGTCAAATATGGACGCAATCCTATTGTATTCTGTCCCAAAGACCACCGTATCCCCTTCCATAAAGCCATCCGCATTCTTTGCCCTGTATGCATTCTCCCCGGCCTTCTCAAGAAGCTGTATCTTCTTTTTTGCACTGGAGGCAATGTGAATCCGGATGCGGTTTCCCCATATGCCCTCATTTGCCGCACGGATATGCACAATCCCTTTGCTGGCTGACGCCGCACAAGCCCCTGGCGCCACCACCCTTGCAATATAACAGCGCGTGCCGCCATTTGCAAAAAACTGCTCCACGGAACCAGCTAAAAACCGGTATCCGCCATGTGTAAACTCACTCAGATACCCGCCGAACTCCCGCAGGAATTCCGCAAAGCTTGTGATGAGTGACGGCGCGCCTTTTGCCGCACCTTTTACTGCCATGCCCACAAATCCTGCCGTGCCTGTGCCCACGCCCTCGATGGCGCGCGGGGAATTGTCATATTCCTCCACATATACTCCTGGTGATAAATATTCAGCCATTTTTTTCTCTCCTTTTGATTCAGCTTTTCCCTTTTGTTCTAGAACGTGTTTGAAAAATGCTTTCTGTCAGATGTGCGTCACAATTTGTTTCATACACGCTCTAGTATCCTCTATGCAATAATTACCGTTTTCTGACCGGTATCTATGATGCCAATTGTACCGCCATAGCTGCATATGGCAGTCGCCTCGCCAGTCAGACAGGGTTTTCCATCCACTATGCATTTCGTCTGCGCGGGTATCCATGTGCCTGCCACCGCCGGAATGCACGGCTGCGGTGTCAGCACACCCAGCGCCGCCGCTGTTGCGGATGCCACCAGCGGGTTTGCCATGGATGAACACATGCCGCAGCCCGAAATATTGACGGCGGGCGCAAAATCCTGTATTGTCGCAACAGGCTTTCCCTCTGCCAGCACACTGCCCTGTGATGTGACCGAGAGTGTCGCCGGCACTGTGCCAAACGGACACTGCAGGCTTGCTCCCGCAACTACAACCGCTCCCATCAGAATCCTCCTTTCTCCATTAACGCGGAAAGTATTTCCTGCGACTTCTCTTCTGCCTTATCATTCACAAGTACTGAATAACTGGTGCCGGAAATCTCATAGAGCCGGCAGGCAAAACAAGTTTCCACAAAAGACGCCGGAATATAGATTCCGCCGGAAAAACCTGCCAGACTCTCCATATAAACAGTTTCTCCCGCCTCATTCTCCACGGTTTCCCGAAATGCCGTAAAACGGTAGAAATATCTTCCCCTTGACAGGATGGCGCTCTTTTTGGTGTCATTCCATATATAGCGATATCCCAGATAGCCCGCAAGCGTCTCTGCCGGAACATAGCACTCGCCTCCCTGCTTTTTTGTCTGAAATACAACGCCGTCATCATCCTGGCTTAACATGGCGGCAAGTCCCTCTGTCATTGTATGTATCTCCGAGGGCTTCGCACCGCTTTCACCCGCCTCACCCATTGTCTGCGCGATGTGTCCTGTTTTCTTGTCAAACTCCCCCAGGGCAATGAGCGCGGCAGCCATATCGTCTTTCGGTATTCCTGACAAAACGCTGCCCTGCGCGTCCGTCAGGCTTTCGATACCCAGGACGTCCGCAATGACACGCTGTGCGTCCTGTGCTGTCATTTCACCGGACAGGCTGGTGTTGACAACACTGTCAGAAATTGCCGTTTCAATCTGCTCCTGCAGACCCTGGTACGCCCCGACGCCTTCCAGCTCCGATTTCGCCAGCAGCTTCTGGTATACCTCCTTCAATGCCTCCCGCGCAAGCGGGGAACCTTCCGCAAGCATCGTGGCAAGCACGCTGACATTGCTTTCCAGCGACACCAATGCCGCATCGCCGTCATCCCCCTCTGCCAGCAGGCTCAGTATCTCATTTTTACTATTTACGATATTTGCCGCCTGGCTATCCTCGGGAAGCGCCATTTTGTTCTCGGCAATCTCCACTTCCAGCCTGCTTATCTCGACCTGCAGTGCCACAGCCGCCGAGTCGTCAGCACTGTCCGGCTCACCGGAATCCTCTGCCTGTCCTCCCAGCTCTTTTTGCAGTTCCTTTTCCAGCTCTGTCTTCTGCTGTATCAACGCACTTAATTTGTCGGAAGCGTCCCCTTGCGTGGAATCAATTTTTTTGTCGATTTCCGCTATCTGCGCATCAATTTTTTTTGCCGTGTCCAGATCCAGCCCGTCCAGTGCCTGAAGCTTCTGCTGCTGCAGGTCGGCCTTCTGCTCGTACATGCCCTCCTCCTCGGTCTGGCTGCTGCCACTTTTCCGGCTGCTGTCAAGCAGCGCATTCAGCCAGTCCACGTATGCCGTCACAGAATTCCGGTATTCTGTCCGGTAGGCATCCGTCCTGACAGCCGCCTTAAATTTCGCCGCATCCTGTATTCGCGTCAGAATATAGCCCTGTGCCTCCTCCCGTTCCATCCTGTCCGCTTTTCCCTGTATGAAAAATTCAAGTTCCCCACGCGCGGCGTTTGCATCCGCCATGTCCGCCTTCATTCTGCTTTGCAGCGCCGCGTGCGACACATTTTGTGACGCAAGTGTCATATATTCGTTTGTGGCGCCGCGGGACAGCATCTGACCATACACGACATCCGCCCTGTCTATCATCGCATTTAACAGCTCTGTTTCACCCATCCTGTCAGCAATGACTCCCGCACTGATATTTTGGAGATGCTGCAATTTCCGGTTCTGCCCGTCACATGCAAAATAATTGTCACTTATGGCATTTGTTATCATCTCCTCCGACAGCGTGTACTCTGTTTCCGAGAGAACGGTATCTCCCCTGGCAAGCATATTCCCCTGCGCCTCGCTCATACTTTCGGCAAGAGCATTCTGGCTGTTTCCGATTGCCGTAAGGAGCACATCGTCAAGCTCCAGATCCGCATTACCTGACACGTCTGTCACTTTACCCTGCAACGATGCCAGGCCGCTTTCTATCAGCGTGTACACAGCCGCCTTTCTCGAATTGTCAACTTTAGCCATCACGTACAACACCATCTCACAGTCCCTGCTCTCTGCCCCATTTGCCGCAAGCTCATCATAATACCCCTGCAGCGCCTGAATCTGCCTGTCATATAATGCCGTTGTTTCCGACTTGACCGGCATTGCAAAAAACTGTTGTACAAGGCTTTTATTGCGCTTTATCGTTTTTGTCCTGCTCCCTGACTCCTTCATCATGTCATACTGCAGCTTTAGCGGTTCAAGCTCCGGCATGCTCTCCAAGTCATATACGTTATAGATGTCGAAAATACACACTTTTGCGCTTGTCCGCAAATCATAGGTGACCCTGTCGGATTTCGTATGGTGTGTCAGGAAAAGCGCCTGAATTTCACTCTTGTCCACAATATTTCCCGCCGCCGTGATATCCCGCACAGACCCCGCATCCGTGATTTCAACCCACATTCCCCCGGCAAGCTCCGACTTGTAAAACCGCCTGTCCTGCCCGGACAAAGAAGCGGAGTCCATTGCAGCGGCATAAATTTCCTCATTCAGCGCGTGCAGGTAAATCAGGTGGGTTCCGATAATCAGCGTCGTGCTTTCTATCGTGTCCGGATCCACATGGACTGCGTTGTTTTCGTTGAACAGCGCCGCGACAGCCGTCCCCAGATGCCGTGCGGCAGTCAGGCACACCAGTATGGACAGCGCCGCCGCTGTTCTAAACATTCTATGTCTTTTCGTCATGCCCTCTCCTTTTACTGTGTATACACCACGATTGTGCCCGCCGTGGGGTGAAAGTCTCCTTTGTACATAAGCGTTTCCGACTTGTCATAAAACGCCGCCCGCACCCCCGACAAGTCCCCCGCAAGCAGGGACAGGTACCGGATTTCCCTGTCGATTTCCGTCAGCGCATTTCCCCTGCTGTCTCCGGCTATCGCATTTCCGTCTTCGTCTTCCAGGCAATAGTACGCGACCGGCTCCGTATCCTTTGGCGTTATGGAAAGTGTCACCATTCCGGTGCTGCTGTCCGTGGTACAGCGATACGCCGCGACGGTCTTTACCGCATTTTCCTGCACAACCGTATATCCGCCCCTGATATCGAGCCTGTCCTGATAAACAGAGGCATCTATTTCGCATATGTCCACCAGCCTGCTGTCGTTGTAAAAGTAAAGCGCCACACGCTCCGTCCTGTCAAGATCCAGCGCCAGATGTTCCAGACAGGCTGTCGTTTCCGTCCGCCCTCCGACCTGTTCCCCATTTACATACAGCTCAAAATGCGTCAGGTCAATAGAGTAGTCCTCGGGAATGCTCACTCCCAGCCGGAACAGGTTGTCCTCCACCGCATATGTAATATAGTAATATGCCTCACCTTTTACCTCGTCCGCGAGAAAACTGTTTCCTCCCTGTGATGCCGTCATATTGATGTCTGTCCCCTCAAGATAAGCCGTAATGCCGCCACAGGTCAGCCTGTCATAGGCGTACAGCAGGCTGCTGTACTCGCCCAGAAGTTCCAGCCGTGCAATCTGCTGCTGTTCATACTCCTCCTGCATATCGGACAGCTCCTCATAGGAGAGCGTTCCCAGCCTGTTACGCTGCAGTCCCTTATCCAGTTCCTTTGCCAGCGCGTCGCATTCCCGGACAGCATCCGCATACGCAATCTGCGTTGTCTTCACCGTCTCAAAACTGTCTTTTACGCGCTGTGTGAGCTGTTCCTGCGCCGACTTTTTTTCGCGGACGGCATCCGCATACTCCAAAGCGCCGGAATACAGCGCGTACGGGTCGTCCTCCACATAGCGGGAGCCTGCAACCGCCCCCTTGAACCACTCTTTGTTGATTTTGATAAACAGTATCCGTATGTGCCCGTCCCACGGCGCATCAATATCCTTCAGCATCTGGTTGTAATCCTTTTTAAACGCAGAACTGTCAACCGTGTCGCCTTGCAGCGCCTGCTGGATATATGGTTCGATACCGTTCATCTTGTTCCCATACTGGCTCCTCATCATGCTTTTCATCATCTTCAGGCTCTCGAGGGAAAGCGATGTCTCAAGCTTTGTCTCGTAAAACGCCTGGTCATTGTCAAGCGTATACTGGACAAGCTGTTCCAGGATGCTTCGCGGAATGTCCGCCCCGACAAACGGATTCTGGAACAGGTACCCCGACGTGACATCCAGGCAAATCAGCTTTGACAGCTGGCTCTTTTTTGCCTCAAACGTCCGCATCTGTAATGAAATGTCCGTCGTCAGCCTGTTTATTTTCTGCTGCATCTTGTCAATGTCAGCCTGGCTCGCCTCCCCCAGCGCCAGCCGAACCATATTTTTCTGTAATGTCTTTTCTGCCTTTTCCAGGCTCTCTTCATAAAACGCTATCTTTTCCTGGCAGATATATGTCTCCACATAGACAAGCGAGACGGTCTCCCTGCCTGCAAGCCTTTCGTCGTTGAGCTGGTGCCTGAGCGCATTGATTGTGCACGTTATCTGCAAGGGCTTATACTGCCATTCATACTCGTCAGCCAGTGTCGGTTTTTCCGGGAATTTAAAGGAAAGCAGCGGTGTCCAGCGGAATGTCGCCATGTTCTTCTGCTTCATTTTTATGGATTTGACCGCGGTTGCATATTTTATTTCCTGTATCTCTATCTTGTTTAATATCTTCCTGTACTTTGCCGAGTTGGAAATTGCCATATCCTGTGCCTTTTTGAGCGATATCGTTTTCTGCGCAGCCTGCACCGGAATGCTCGTCACGCCGGAAACGGCAGCGAACACGGCAAGCATTGCCGCATACAGCAGGCACATGGTTTTTATTCTGTTTTTGCGCATCCTGTTTTCCCTCCGTTTCCACTCATTCTATCCGGTAAAAATCAAAGCCGCTCTCCTTGTCCCTGCAAAAAAAGGTGTACAGCACTCCCTCATTTTCATAGACATAGATATATGCCTGATAGTCTCTGTCAAAGCCGCTGACTTCCTTTACATCATCATAGACCGGATTCTCCCGGTATCCCGCCTTCCCATAGAGGACATCCCTTCCGGTCAGCCCGCACATGGTGTTGAGCGCTATCTCGTCCTCCGCGTCCAGAACCGTATTCCCCTCATACACAGGGGTTCCAAAAAAACCGTGGAGCTGTGCGATGTCGCCAGACGGCTCCCCGCCCAGACAGATATCGGACTCAAGCACATATAGTCCTGATACCAGAAATTCCTCCTCGAGCGTGTTGCTTTTATCAGCGCCAAAATAGATTGCATCAATGTCCTTCATGTACACACAGTAAATCCCGTCACCCATATAGATTTCCCGCGCGCCCCTGTATCTGCCTGCAAGCTCCGACGTGCTTCTGCCGATAAGCTCCTGGTACAAGATCCGTCCGTGCCGGAAGCTGCCGCTGTAAATTTCCTGCTGCGCCGTATCGTAGAGCGCACCTTCCCCCTCCATAAAGCCGTGGTCGAAATTTCCCTCGTACCAGAGCATTCCGTTTTCCCGGTACAGCTTTCCCGCACCGCAGTAGCAATTGTCGCGAAACGCACCCTCATACAGAAGCTGCGCACCCTCAGAATAATATTTCCCCTCTCCGTTGTACGCATTGTCATCAAATTCCCCCTCGTAAACCACATTTCCCTGAATCCCGTACAGCGTACCTTTTCCCTTGACGGTTCCGCCCTCCACATCGCCCACGTACGCCGTGTAGCCGGACTTTCCAAGAATCCGTACCTTTCCTGTTGCAAATTTCAGAAACAGGGAATTATACCGGTAAGCCTTCTCGGCATGTTGCACCAAAAGCCCTGCCGGCTTCGAGCTCCATATCAGGAAAAGGCAAAACACCCCAGTCACCACAACGGCAGCCATGGCAAGCCTTCTGCTGACAGACCACCAGAGAAAAACATAATAATCCGTTTCGTCCCGCGGCCTGAAATCCAGGAACCGGACAAATTGTTTTTTGATACGCGCTATTATTCCCAAGAAACTCCCTCCTCCGATTTCCTATCCAAACAATGCATGCCCCTCCTGCCAGCTGTCTTCCCTGTTAAACCGCTCCTCGCACGCAAACACATACCATCTTGCAATTCCGTCCGCCGGGCATTCCTCCAGAATATCCGCAAATGTACTTCTTGCAAGGTATAAATCGTTATCATAATATAACTGCAGCGCGCGCGCAAACTTCTCTTTATTCCTTAATTTTGCAGCCTTCTGGGACTGCGGGCAGGCATCCAGAATCTCATACAGGCGAAAATCCGTCTGTCCGTCACCAGACGGCACGTAGCCGATAAAGCGCCCCTGCAGCTGCTCCCCTGCCTGCTGCCATGTGCTCTCCGTCACAACAATCCGCGCGCCGCCTGCCTTCAGTTTATCAATATACTGGTTGAGCGTCTCCATCTCAAGCGACGTCACATAGGGATATACCTGCCTGCTCCCGCCAGCCAGCCCGCAGCTGAACTGCGCAGTGTGCAGCAGGATAAAAGGCGTTGTATCATATTCATCCCCTGTCTGTGCCGCGAGCGCCTCCATGCAGCCAATGCCGTACCGCACTGCTGCCAGCGCGCACTGCCCCTGAAAAACCACCTTTACATTCTCCAGATTACTGCCGTTTTGCAGGAAGATTGCCCGGTCGGATTCCCTCTGGGAAAACAGCACCTCCATAAGCTGGTTCGCGTACCGCACGTACTTTTTTTGCAGCTCCCCGGTCAGTAATACATTTCTGTCTATCACTGCAAGAATCCCAAGCGTGGCAGTTATCTGCACGGTTTCCCCGACCTCGATATCCTGCATCCTTTCCTTTTCAAAAAGCTGTTCAAAATTTCTCGGCACATACTGGTACAGATACGCGGTCTCCCTGTCGCGCCTGTATTTCTGGATGCGCAGGCTTGTACACATCCGGTCCAATGCCGTCCACAATGCGCCGAACTCATTGTCCGGTATCTTTTTATGCGCGCCGGAATGGTACGGCGTAATGGCATACTCCCCTCTTGATACCTTGTCCATATCAGACACCAGCTTCCCCATGCTCTTCCATTGGCAGGACAAAAAAACCCGGATGGTGTACATGGTCAGCAGCCATCCCGCAAACACGCCCGGTATTAGCAGATGAAGCTGCGTCTGCATCTGCCCGCAGACAATTGTCATCATTGCTATGAGCCACGCGCCGCTGATGCCTGCCAGGATTGCCATGGTCTGGTATAACAGTTTGTTTTTTTTCCATGCCAGCTGTACCCAGAGCTCCAGCAATGTCCAGGCCGCAATATACACCAGCGTAAAGACGGGCGGCGTAGCTGCCGGACAAATGCCATGAACATATGTCCATATCCCGCCCGCAATTGCAGCTATGTAAATGATGACTGCCAAAAGAATCCTAAGTTTCACTGACTTTTCTCCTTTTCATTGCAACAACGACTCTGTACCAATCCGCTCCAGCGGGCTTCCAAACAGCTTCCAGAACGAAAACGTTCCAAAAAGCAGGCGCCCGACAGCCAGAGCGATGACGATGCACACCAGCACAATGCACCCGCAGGAGAGCATGCTGTATATCCTGTCCTGTTTCGACGCCAGAAATTTTTTCAGTGCGGCTATTTTTCCCAGCACCGAGACTTTCTTCTCGCGTGCCTCGTCAAGTCTGCTTATCAGCTTTATATCCCTGTACAGCTGTATGCCGTCGTGATATTCCTTTCTGACCAGCTTTTTTTCGAGAAGGACTGCTGCCTGGGCGGAAAACGCCGAAACCTGTCCTGCCCCATACTCAAGACGGATTAATTCCATAAACAGTCTGGCACAGTCCGTCACATTGTCCTGCCCGCAGGCAGAATGATTGTATTCTGACAAGTCCACAAAAAATCCAAACCATACGGTCCCATCAGCCTGTATATTCACCTGTCCCTGATTCAGCATCAGATTCAGCACAGCGTCCGGAATTCCTGAAGTGATGCACTGCGCGGCAAGCCCGAGCCAGATCCTTCGGCGGATACATCCCGCGCCCTGAATCGTGCCCAGATAATGCCGCAGCAGCGGTCTTTCCTGCACATAAGGAAACACAAAGCCTGCTTTTTCCCCCTGCATAAAGATTTCCTCGCATAAATCCCCCATATTCCCCGCCAGGGATTTGGCAATCCTGCGGTCCTTTACCAGCCACACAGTCCTGCGCGATGCCGCCGGCTCCTTGCAGCTGCGGCACACATACACATCATTTGCCTTTCCTGTAAGGACTTCCCGCACTACCTCATAATCATTTTTTCCCGTGCTAAAGTGTCCTGTCATATTATCTGCCTTTCCTTGCTTTACTTTCTGCTGACAACCGCATACGCATAAGTGGATATTTTCGGCATATCCGTACAATAAATATAAATTTCATAGACGCCCTCTTTTGCAGGCGCCGTATATGTCCCGTCGGCGCTAATCTCCCCGCTGCATGGTTCCGTGAGCTCATAGCTCAGCCGGCATGGCGCCAGGTTGTGAAAGCTGATTCCGAAATAAAAGCTCTCCTTCGGATTCAGGTGTACAGTAGGCATATCCGGCGTGATGGAACCGTTTTCCTCCTCCTGGATTTCGTCCGAATCCTTTGACGCGTCAAACCGGACTGCCATCCAGTTTAACTGCAGGACAATGCTTTTCTGCTCACCGAGAAGCCTTGCCGCCACCTGAAAGCTTCCCCTGTCATTGAATACCCGCACCGCAGTCTCAACCTGCATGCAGTCATGAATGTGGAACAGCTCCGGATTTCCGTAAATGGTATTTCTCCGGTTATTTGTTCCATGGGGCGTATCGTCCAGGTACTCCATGCCGACCTCCACGTACACATTCCCCCTGCCAAGCCCGTGCATCATTTCATCCGAAACACACACATCCCCCTTTTTCATATTCACATCCAGCGGAATCTCAATACGCCCGCCCGCCATTTGCAGCGGCATATTATTAGCAGCCGTCCCATTCTGCGGCTCCACCCCGCCGTCATCCAAGCGGGCAGGAGAATGTCCTTCATTTCTGACATATTTCATCTGGTCACCCATGTGCATAAAATATGACAGCAGAAGCTGCCGCTGGTCTGTCTTTTTTGGCGTAATGATATAGCGCTTTACTTCCTGCCGCGCCGCGCCGTTTATAAGGCAGCTGATATCCGTCCGCAGCAGTTTTAACGTGGCAATGCACACATCTGCCGTTTCCTCCTGCATGTCCGTGTCAAGGCTTGCCTTTCCCACTTCGCTTGCAGCCAGGTCATAAGGCTGCTGTTTTGACAAAAGCAGTTTCATGTTCAGCCCTTTTCCCGCCTCTATTTCACAGGCGCCGACCTGAAAACGGATGTCCTCCTTCCTGCAAAGGATGGTCGTTTCCTCCGCCGCTGAATGTTCCGCAAAAATCCAGTATTCCCTGCCCTGCGTCTGTCCCATGGAAAGCGACAGCCTGTCAATGTGAATCTTCAGTTCATGGTTTCCTGCTGCATCCGTGAACGCAGGCATCTGCAATGTGAGATGCAGTGACAGCTCCTTCGCCGCGTCCGATATTTTATATATTGTCAGTTCAAGCTTTACCGCATGCCCTTTGGGAATTGTATACGGAATACTGATGGATACCCTATAGTCCGCATTGTCCATCAGTGTTTCCCGCAGCAAAAACGCATTGTTTTCCGCAATGTGTTTTTCCGCGTCTTTCAGATAAAGCTCATACCCCTCATCAATGCGGTTGCTCTCATACTCCCTGCCGTCCGTTCCGATATCCCCGCAGTACACATCATGGACATGTTCTTCCCGGTAGCGGATGTACAGCCCGGCCACGTCACTGCTTAGCGTGTCAAAGCCCTCCATGCCCGAGAGCTTTTTGATGACGGTCGACTCCACGACAATTTCCCGCCCCGCCCCGTCAATGGCAACGCCGCTTTCCACCAGTATGGACAAGTCATCGAGATTGACCACATTCAGTCCGCAGACAATTCCGCTTCCAAACAGCACGCGGTTCAGGAATCGCCGTTTATTGTTCATATATAACTGTTCCGCCTCGAAATCTGCCGAAGTCAGAAGCTTTCCGGCATAATAGCGGTTCCTCTCAAAAGGAAGCAATTGGTTATTTTTCACGTACATCCTCCCCATACACCAAATATGAATTCGTTACTTTCACATAATACTTTTCTTTTGTCTATTTTACACAAAAAAAAAAAAAAAAAGCAAGTGTTTTTATTAAATTTCACTATACTTTTTTTATTTTTTTTGATACGATAGAATTGCATTCGGAAAACACGCTCTAGAGACATGAAACAATTTACAGACTTTGCAAAATGGAGGATATCTATGAATAAGCCAATCGACAATCCCTTTTTCTTAACGCTTAACAGTACGCTGTTTATCATCGGCATAGGATTTCTTGCCGCTAACCATCCATTGGTGTGTGCAGTATGCTTTCTATTCACTTCCCTCTTACTGATATGGCACGCAAATCCGGAGCAGCCCGCTGTTTCCCCTGACGACATGCTGCTTGATGAGACAGACAGCCTGCACATCGAGCTGTCACTTAAGGTACAGGAGCTTACCGACTCCGTTAAACTGCTGTCCGACGAGAACAAACAGCTTATTGACGAGCGGGAAAAGTACATAAAGGAACTCCAAAAGCAGACCCATCCTTTTTACCCCTGCCCCCTTACCTCCTCGCTGCCGATCAACCTGAATGCCTTTTTTACCGACTACCTGAATAACCACCCGGAGCTTTTCACGCTCCATAAGATTCACCCTGATTATGACTGTTCCGTGCCTGATGCCGATACCTACCTGTCGTCAGCCGCCCTCACGCTCATATGCAGCAATGTCTTTGACAACATCGTAAAATTCAGCCCATGTCCCGCAACGGTATATATCCGGATTACGGCGGACGGGGATGACAGCCTGATTATTTTTAAGAATGAAGGCACGGCACCGGAAGAACAGGAAATGAACAGATTATTCGACTTGAATTATCAGGGAAGCAACCGAAAAGCCGGAACCGGCCTCGGACTTGCGCAGGTAAAGGCAGTCATTGAAGATTTTGGCGGTCAGCTCCGTGCAAAGGGTACGAAAGGCGCCGGATTTGCGCTGTACATCTATCTGCCCAGGCAGCAGCCATCTTAGAATTTGTATTATTCCTATAGACTGGAGGTATTTCTATGCAATTGAAAAATGTGAAACGAAAAACGATATGTGCTTTATTATCCGTCTTGCATGTCTGCGTGCTCTGCATCGGTATTTTCATTTTTACTGCACCTGACACGGCAGAGGAGGTCGTACTTGCCGTCGATACCGAGGTGGAAAGCACAGCTGAGACGGAATGCGTTCCGGAGTCCAGTGTGGAAATATATGAAACGGAATCTGCATCATCAGAAGAAAGCATAACAGAACCGGAAGAAACGACCGTTATTTCCTATACGTTTCAGTATTCGGGTGGAAGGCATAACCTCAATATCAGGAAAGGCCCCTCCATCAATGACGCAGTCATCGGCAAAATTCCGCCTGATGAAGGCGGAAGGGTGCTGGAGCTTGCCGATGGTGAATGGGCATTGGTTGAGTACAAAGGGATAACAGGGTATTGCAGCCGGGAATGGATGGTTTTGACAGAGCAGGAATAGGTTTATGGGAAACTATTTTCACGGACATCCACCCCTGTAATATTGTATAAACCGCTCATTTAACTGCCGGTATGCGCTGCGGCTGACTGGCAGAACCGTACGGTCTGCCAGCATACAATCGGTACGGCTGATTCTCTCGACATATGCGAGATTTACTACATAGCTTCTGTGACATTTCACAAACAGTTCTTTTCTGTGTAAGCGCTCAACAACTGCCGCCAGGCTTTCCTTGATTCGGATTGCCGGCGCATCTGCCAGATGAAGCCAGGTGTAATGCCCCAGCACCTCCACATAGCAGATGCTGTCCTCCGCTATCCTTTTCACCGCACCGTTCTCACTGATTGTAATACATATATTTTCCACCGCGCTGCGTTCCTGCTCTGCCAGCAGCGCATCGAGCAGGCTGTCAAGCTTATCTGCCGTGACTGGCTTGAGCAGGTACCGCAAGGCACGCACCTCATATCCCTCAATGGCAAACGATTTGTCCGCCGTCAGGAACGCAATCGGCAGCTTTTTATCCTTTTTGCGGATGGCATGCGCAAGCTCCACGCCGTTCATCTGCCGCATCGCGATGTCAAGAAAAACCGCATCATAGGGATAGTCCTCGTTCTGAAACAAAAATTCCTCGGCGCTCTCAAACAGGATCACCTCCACAGGCTCTTTCCTGCTGTCTGCCCAGCGTTCCATCATGGAACGGACAAGCCCTGCCTGCGCCGCCTCATCCTCACAGTATGCAATCCGCATAATTACTCACTCCGTTCTGCCTATGCCTCGTCCTTTACCTGTCTGCGTTTTTTGCGCGCATTTCGTTTCTTTTTCACGATAACCAGCACTGCAACAATGACTGCCGCTGCCGCCGCGCAGACAATGATGACCACAATGCCGGACGTATTTTCCACGACACAGAAATATTCCTGCGTGCCTGTCATGGTCACTTGCAGGTACTGCCCCCTCGGCTTGCTCTCCTGCTCTGTCCATGTACCGTCCTTATATCCGTAAACCACTGCATCCCCATACGGGTTCAGTATCCGCAGCGCAAATGTATCCGTCTCCCGGATACCGCTGTTTTCAAGGCTTACCTCGTATACGATGCACTGTTTTGCACCGGCTTTTTCCGGCGGTGCCATATCGCTTCGCTTCGCATGCAGTATCGTGTCCTCCGTGAAGATATCCTCAACCAGTGCATACGGTTTCTGCCTCTGTCCCTCCTGTAGGGTGTCGGCATCACCGCCGCTTTGTACGACTGTCACATTGTCCTTGTATGTCCCCTCGACGACAAAGGTTCCGCCCATCGTCTTGTCGGACACGTCCGGCCAGACTCCGTAAAATCCTTCTTTCCCGGGAATCTGCGGATAGTTGAGATGGTCGAGCTTTGTGCCGTATTTGACTTCCTCGGAGCCGAGGTACGTGTCATCCACCTTATAGATGACCTTGAGGTGCCAGAACTGTGTCGGGAGCTGCTCCACGGTCAGAAGGTCACTGTACGCAATCGGTTCGGCGACCCCGATATAACTGATGTTGTCGATGCCGTGAATATTCTCGCCCACGTAGAAATTGCCGGTAACCTTCGGTTCCTCCTCGGCGTCCGCGTCCACTTCGTCGTATCCCGCAATCTGTCCTGCTATCGCGCCCGCACGCCCGTTCTCCGCACGGACATCCGCCATGGAATAGCAGTCTTTGAGCGTCTCGCCATAGCCGGCAATACCGCCGACATTCTTGTTTCCGGCAACGGAGCAGAGCGCATAGCATCTCTTGATAATCGTCAGGGATTCCCCGCAGATGCCGCCCACATAGTCGCCCTCGGTGCTCTCCACGCTGCCGTAGCTCTCCGAGTCGATGATAATCCCATGGTTCATGTAGCCGCAGATGCCGCCCGCACCGTTCTTTTTGGCAGTGATATAGCCCTCATTCACGCTGTCCGTCACAAGGCACTTGGTGATAAACCGCCTGCCAATCTGGTACTCGATGCTGCCTGCCGCGCTGTCCTCCGGATCCTCGTCGTCAATCGCCATGGAACCGGCGATGCCGCCCACGTTGATGTCCCCCTTTACAATGCCCTTGTTGGCACACGCATCTGCCCTGCCTGTCGTTATGGATGCGATGTTCGTGTCGTCAACATCCTCGTAAAGCTCCTCAATGCTGAGGCTCTCAATGTCCACCATGCGGTCTGCAAGCAGATTAAAGACAACATTGAGCTGGTCGTTGACTGCCCGGAGGTCATCATTGATGACGTCGGAGTAGCCTGACGCGTTGTCACTCAGTACCTTAATACTGTCCGACAGCCCCTTGAGCTGGTTGTGGAAATTTTCCTTCGACACGTCAAACCCGTCGCCAAGCTTGGCAAACTGGATATCCGGCTGCGCATTCATGTAATTGACAATGCCCTTGACGCCATTGTTTGCCGCCTTGAGCGAATCAAACATGCTGTGGATATGGTCCGTTGCCTTCTCGATATCCTTTTTCGCCGCATTTGCCGCGTCCGTCATATAGGGTGAAAGGATGTTGTAGAGTGTCGTCAGGCTGCTGAGAATCGAGGAAGCCGCCGACGACATATCCCCGAGATATTCCACCAGGTTCAGCACTTCGGCCACCACCGCATCCTGCTCTGCGGATGTCAGTTCATCCCACCCCTTGTAGGATCCGTCCGGCTTTTTCACAATATCCTTTATCCTGTCAATCGACCTCTGCACATTGTCAGACGCTTTTGCAAGCTCCTCGACTGCCTCGTCAATGTTCGCCTTTGAAGTGTCCACAGCCTGTTTTTCATTCTGCCTTTTGAACGATACATTGACCGTACATGGTGCCTTTGTCATCTTGGCAATGTCAAACTCATAGATGTAGGAGCCGCTCTGCCGCCTGGAAACTGACAGCTTTTTGCCGCCTGCGTCTGTAACCGTAATACTGCTGACTGTGTACGCAGTATCCGGCTTTACATTCACGGTCACCATTCCCTCTGCATTGCCGGAGCATGTCGCGTTGCCGCTCAGATTGGATTTCAGGATAACGTCGACTGGCTCAAACGCCGCCGTAACCTCCGCATCCCCATCCGGCATGGTAAACGAATACCGTTTTTTGTCGCCCTCAGGCGTCAGGCTCTCCCCATTGACCAGTATTTTTGTCAGCACGTAACCGCTGTTTGACGCCGGTGTGGCGTACACCTTCTCCCCTGGCTTTGCGCTGGTCCTGTCGACCGTCACAATACCGCCGGTGCTTGACGCAGTCGTGACGTTGTATGATGTACCGCTGTCATCTGACGCACCTGCCTTTTTAACAAAAGTGACAAATGCCCTGTAGCTGTCCGGCGTGCCGCCCAAATCCACAATATATGTGTACGTGCCTGCATCCGCGTCATAGGTCAGCTGGTCTTTTCTGACAGCCTCCGCAGGAACTGCGTCTGCCCTTGCGCCTTCCTCCTGCTCCACAGTCGTCTGCTCCTCGCTGCTGCCTTCTGCCGCACCCGGACTTAACTGCACATCCTCACCGCCGCCTTCAATTTCCTCCTCTTCCGGAACCTCTGTCGGATTATTCTCTGCCGGATTGCTTTCTTCCGGATTGCTTTCTGCCGGAATGGTGTCCGTTTCCTCCGATGATGGCGCAGCGATGTCCGTTTCATCTGTAGAAATACTCTCTGACGGTTGTTCTCCCTGCTGTGCACCACTGCCCTTCTCCGCCTCCTCCGCCGGTGCATCAGATGGCAGCTCCAGATTCTCCGCCTGCGTTTCCGCCGGACTTTCCGCGTCCGCCGCAGAGTCTCCTGCCGTGCCGGAAAGTGTCACCTTTGTAAATTTCAGCGCGTCCGGTTCCGATACATCATGCTCCTTATCCGGCTTTATAGTAATCTGGTACTGTGCGCTGTCGGCTCCCTGCCGCACCGTCACAGTTCCCCCGGCATTGGACTCCTCAAAAATACGCCTGCCCGAGCTACTCTCGCACTTGCTGCGGAACAGTACCTCCACCTCGACATCCCTGTCCGGCATCTGGAACGTTCTTTCATCAACATTTGTACTGCTCGGCGCAGAGGAAATTCCGCCGGAAATTTTCATCTC
This sequence comes from uncultured Lachnospiraceae bacterium, assembly GCA_949066965.1. Classification (GTDB taxonomy): domain Bacteria; phylum Bacillota; class Clostridia; order Lachnospirales; family Lachnospiraceae; genus COE1. The sequence continues at coordinate 46,259 of CARTDA010000005.1, read as the reverse complement.
ACTGTACTCATAACCGGAGCCTGCCACAACATGTACCGTGACCGTCTCCCCTGCCGCGGCAGTGTTCTTTCTGTCCGAGGCATACGCCGTCCCGCCGATTCCTGACGCCACGGTAACCTTGTGCACCGCGTCGCTTTTTTTGTCAAACACTGCCTCCACTGCCACCGAAGTGCCTTCTTTTATATAGGAAGCCTTGTCAAGCGTGATTTCACTCTCCTGAAACGCACTTCCATTTACACGGAAACAGTTAAATGTATATCCGGCTGAAGCTGCCGCCTGAAAGGTGACCTTATCACCGTCTTCCGTCGTCGTGACCTTGCCGCCTACAGTCGACTTTACAAGAAACGTTCCCTTGTACACAAACTCTGCCGTTATTTTGACGTTACTCTTCGTCATGACAAACGTATACTGGTCATTCCTGCCGCCCACCGGTGTTATGGCAATCTTTTTCCCTTTCGCATCCGTTACCTTCAGGGAACCGTCCTTGAGCTGATAGCCGTCGTTTGGCTTTACGGTGATGGTCACCGTGTCATTGACTTCCGGCTCCGCGCTGTCCGTGGAAATCTCGCCGCCTACCGTGGACAGCAGGGAAATCCTGCTGTGCTGTGTCTCCGAGTACTGGGAATCGCCAAGCTTTCCGATGACATCCAAATCCCTGGACAGCTGTTTTGCCACATCATTTAAATCGGACATGGCATCCCCCGCGGCGGACACATTGTTCAAGATATCGGGCAGCATGTCAATGATATGCTCCATACGTCCGGACAGGCTGTTCACCTCATCCACATTCTCATCCACAAAATCCGTAAGCTGTGTGACGAGTACATCCCCTGTGTCAATCGCGCTGTCCGCATAGGACTGCATGGCATCCACATCCCGCCTGACGACATCCTTGGCAGAATCCATGTCGTCTATCGTCTTTTCAATAATATCATGCAGCTTGTCGATGGCATTTCTGAGTGATTCCGCCTCGTCAATCTCAATGAACGGCTCCATCTGCCCTACAATACCGCCGACATCCTTGCGCCCATAGACCGTGCCGTTGTTTGTGCTCAGCGACACGATGCCTGACTGGCGACCCGCAATGCCGCCAATATTGTAGCCGGTATGTTCATACCCCACTGTGCCCGTGTTCGTGCACCTTGATATCACACCGTCGGAAAATCCCGCAATGCCGCCTGTGTCAACACCGCTGTACAGCTCGTTGTCATCATTGTTCGCCAGGCTCTCGAGAATGCCAAGACCGCCCATCTCGTCATCCTCCTCGACCCACGCGCTGTCATCGTTGATTCCCGCGCGGTTCGAACAGTAATTCAGCGCACCGTGGTTGATGCCTGCGATTCCCCCGGTCGAATAATAGCCGGTTATCCGTCCCTTTACGGCACATCCGGTTATCGTGCCGGTTCCTTCGTTGATTCCTGCAATGCCGCCAACCGTGTCACGTCCGCTCACCGTGCCCTGAAAGGTACAGTTGCGGATGGTTCCATAATTGACACCACAGATGCTGCCAATACATTCCTTCTCATTCTCAGACGCGACCGCTCCCTTCAAAGTCAGATTCTGTATCACACCCTGGCTTTCCACATAGCGGAACAGCCCTACGACATATCCGTCTCCCAGATAGTCAAATCCGGAAATCGTATGTCCCACACCGTCAAAGATTCCGTTAAATACGGGAATCACCTGAAAATCCACCCCGGTCAGGTCGATATCCGCCTTCAGGCTTACGTATTTATTTCGCGACCACGAGTCGATATAGCATTTTGCGGCGAAGTCGGCAAATTCCTCCGCAGTGCTGATGTCAATGCGCTCATACCGGATTTCCTCCTCCGCGGTCTCCTCCGACTCGCCCTTTTCCTCGTCTTCCTTGTCCGTGGCTGCTTCCTGTTTTGTCTGCTCCGCCGCCCTTACGCTATGTACCGGCATCATGCCAAACGTCATGGCAAGCGCCAGCGTCAGCGCCAACAGCCGTTTCGGTAATTTATGCATCCTTCCCACCCTCTTTCTTCTGTATCAGTGTCTCGAGGCTGCTTCCGTCATCCTCTCTCTGTTCCATTTTTCCCATATTGACAAACAGGCTTGCATCACCGCGGATCAGCCCGTGTACCTCGCCGATAATCGTTCCGTTCACCTGTCCCTGCACAATGCCGTCAACGCGCATCAGACCGCTGGCGCGTTCCAGCTTGAGCGGGATGGATACCGCAAAGGACGTCCGGTCAATAATCTTTTCACCCAGCAGGAGAATCTGCGGAAGGACAAACATAACCGTGAAAATCGAGAGAATCGTTCCCCTGCCCAGACACTGCCCAATGCCGCACACCGCGCCGTCCGATGACATCTGCCCGATGAAGATGCCCGCGAGCGCCAGCATGGTGCCTGACGTGACAATCGTCGGGAACGCAAAGTTCATCGTCTCGATAATGGCATCCTTCTTGGACATCTTGTCTTTAATCTCCAGGAACCTGCCCGAAATAACAATCGCATAGTCGATATTCGCACCCATCTGAATGGAAGACACAATCATGGCACTCAGGAAAAATACATTTTTCTGCTCCACCGACGGAAACGAGAAATTGACCCAGATAACGCCCTGAATCACCGCAATGAGGAGCACCGGCATGCCTGCTGACATGAACGTGAACAGCAGTACCACCAGCACGGCAAGAATCGAGACGACATTGACAACCGTGTTGTCCCTCTGGAATGTCTTGAACAAGTCATACTGGCTGGTCGACTCGCCCGGAACCAGCACTTCTGCCTTGTCGTAATACTGTCCGGCTATCTCGTGCATCTCATCCAGGAACGCAAACGTCTCATCCCCCTCCTCCGGAAGCGTCAGGTATACCAGCATACGGCTGTACGCCTCACCCTGCAGCTGGTCAAGTGCAATCTGCATCTTGGTGTGCGCCTCCTCGAGGGTGTCCATCAGTTCATCGTCAAGCGTGACATAGCCCTCGTCCACCTCGTCGTAAAGGAACATAAAAATATCAATCAGCGGGACACTGTAATTGGAAAAGCCGTTTACTATCTTTGCATAGTTCTCATCATTGACCGCATACGCCATATACAACAGCTCCGCAATCTCATAGTCCAGCTCCAGAAGCTCCGAAAAATCCCTTGCCGTCAGCTTGTCGGTCAGCATGTAGCCGTCCATCGCCTCCGTGTTGGCAAGCCCCTGCGAGTGGTCAACCTCCGGCCTTGCATCCAGCTCCTTTAACAGCTTTTTCTCCTTCTCGTAATTTCCTGCCGGGACGACAAGCGCCACGAAATTTTCCGCGCCGAAGCTCTCCTCAATCATCTCGTCCACGACCATCGCATCACTCTGCACCGGTGTCTCGAGCTGTGTGTAGCCATACACATAAGGACAGTGCGACTGGATGATATACGCGCCCACCAGCACGACAAGGAACAGAGGTGGTACGATATACCGCGTCTTATAAGCGAACCTTCCGACAAACGGAATGTCCGGGATAAAGCTCTTATGACGCGTCTTATCCATCGCCTTGCCAAAGAGCATAATCAGTCCCGGCATCAGCAGGAATACGGCAAGCAGACTCAGCACAATCGCCCGGATGAGACAAAGCGCCATATCGCTTCCGATGCCAAACTGCATGAACATCATCGCAATCAGACCGCCTACCGTCGTGAGCGAGCTTGACGAAATCTCCGGAATTGCCTTGCTGAGCGCCACGATGTCCGCCTCCCTGATGTCCAGTGCCTGGTGCTCCTCCTTATAGCGGTTGCAGAAGATAACCGCATAGTCAACTGACAGTGCCAGCTGTAAGACAATCGTAACCGAATCGGACACAAACGAGATGGTTCCCATCATAAAGTTCGTTCCCTTGGTAATCAGCGCCGCCGAGCAGAATGTCAGCAGCAGCACCGGCACCTCCGCCCATGTCTGCGAGGTGAACAGCAGCACGGAAACCACCACGATTGCGACAAGCACGCTAATCACGGACATCTCCTTTGCCAGCTGCTCTGCCGACGCATCGCCCATCGAGGTCGATACGTAGATGTCATATCCGTCCAGCACCGCCCTGACCTCGTCGAGCGCCGCAAGCGCCCTGTCATCCGTCTCCTCATATCCAAAAGTAATACTGTACAGCGCCGAGAAATTGTTGTAATGATCCTTGGTATTGTCAAAATCCAGCATAATGATGCTGTCAAACGCCGACAGCTCCTCGTAGATTTTGTCAGCCTCCTCGTATGGAATGTTTGTCACCATCACCCTTGCCGTGCCGTAGGTGATAAACTGCTCCTCCATGCGGTCAAGCCCCTGACTCGTCTCCGTCGTGTCCGGCAGATACGCCGAAAGTGCATTTTCCACCGATACCCAGTTCATGGAAACCACCGAGAAAATCAGTGCGATGCCAAACAGCAGAAAAAACAAGTTGCGCCTGTCAACGATAAAGGTAGCGACCTTAATCATAAATCCGCCGTCCTCGCTGCCCTTCTTTTGTTTTTCGTCCATGTTCCTTCCTCTCCTTTACATGAAAAATCTGTCTGGTATATTATAGTATATGATTTTTATTTATTCAATAATGACCTATGGTCATTTTAGTTTTTTAATGTTTTCTTTATAAAAAGGTTACAAATGGCCTGACCGCTTCTCCTCCCCATATGCAAAAAAGCAACGATTCAGAAAATTCTTAAAATTTTCTAAACCGTTGCTTAAATTATAGCAAATTTTTATAGCTGATTCAAGTAGGATTCCCACCTTTTGTTCACTTTGTCGGGTGCCAGCCGCTCCACAATTTCGCGTGCCGACTCGCCCAGCTTCCGCTCAAACTCCGCGTCCTGGAGAATCCTGCGGAACGCGTCCGCAAGCGCAAAGGCATCCCCTACCGGTACCAGCAGCCCGTTTTCGCCATCCTGTATCAGCTCTGCCGGTCCCCCGCACGGACAGTCCGTGGCAATCACGGGAATTCCCAGCGCCATTGCCTCCATGATGGAATTCGGCATTCCCTCCGTGTTGGAGGTCAGTGTAAAAATCCGTGCCTTACAGATTCTGTCCGCCACGTCGCTCACGCTCCCGGGCATTTCAATCCGGTCTGACAGCCCTTTTTCCGCCACGAGCGCCTCAAGCTTTGCCCGAAGCGCCCCCTCGCCGTAAATCACGAGCCGCATCAGCGGGTATTCGTCCGCAATCTTGGCAAACGCATGAATCAGCATGGCATGGTTCTTGTTCTCGTCAAGCCTTCCGGCCGCCACAATCAGGTTCTCCCTGTCCGCACAGGGTTCCCTGCCTATAAACTGCGGATTCAGCGGATTGGGCAGAATGGCGCTTTTCCTGCGCACTGCCCTTGGAAAAAACGCGCGCGCGCGCTCCGTCTGAAGCACCACGCCGTCCGCAAAGCGAAACACCAGCCGCGCCAGGAGCTGCATCAGCCTTCCCTCGTATTCCATGGTCGGCTCACCCCTGACGGACACGGCAACCTTTGTCGGAAGAAACGCCGCGGCGGCGACCGCCATCAGGTTATTTTTTCCGAGAAATGACAAGACTACATCCGGTTTGTACGCCTTCCAGATACTCCGAAGCGTCTGGTACCGGACGCAGAAATTCCGGATTCTCCCCCCCGTGAGCATGGTTTCCTCCGGCTCTGAGTACACGCGCCGTATCTCCGGCAATATCTTATATTCATTTTCCCTTTGGTACTGGGTCACCAGAATCACGTCATATCTCTTTTCATGGAAATACTCGGCGAGATTCACCATGACCCGCTCAGACCCACCCTTCTGGAGGGAACTGATAAACAATATGATTCTTTTCATAAAAGCCCTCCGTTCGTAACCGTTCCTCCCTGGGTTGTCTATGTCGTCTGCATATACGTCCTGTACCACTGCTGGAACACAAAAAATGACCAGGCAACCTTTGAGTAGTTTGCCCCGGATGCCGGCCCCCGGTCTCCGGTTTTCAGGTACGTGCTTATAAACTGATGCACATACTGCGCATCAAAGATTCCCTGCCTCTTTAAGTACTCCACGCTGCACATATCCTCGAGCGCCTCCCGCAGCGGTCCGCGCATCCACTTGTCAAGCGGGACGCCAAAGCCAACTTTTGGTCTGTCGAGCAGTTCCCTTGGAATATAGTCATAAGCAATATCCTTTAAAATCCTCTTTTTGACTCCGCCTGCATACTTGTATGCGTGCGGCAGGCGGTATGAGTATTCCATCACGTTGACGTCCAGTATCGGGCATCTCGACTCGATGGAATATTTCATGGACGCCCTGTCCACCTTGCACAAAATATCGCCTGGCAGGTACGTCTCCTCGTCAAGCAGCATCCTGCGCTCCTGCCAGTTGCGCTCCTTGTATTTTGACTCAACCGGAAACTTAAACGGCACCCCGCTGTCCGGAAGCATCCTGTCAATCACGCGGATGTATGTCCTTCCGCCCAGCTGTGTCTTGGTCTCCCTGTCATGGTTTCCCGCAACCACCTGGACACGGAACGGCAGCCGGTCAAACAGCCCCAGTTTCCTGAACGGCGGAAGCTGGCAGACGCCGTACGTCATGCGCCCGAGCAAATCCAGCTTCTGCGCCTGCGCCACATTGTCATAAATGTTGTAGCCGCAGAAAAATTCGTCGCCCCCGTCACCCGAAAGCACAACCGTGACCTCTTTTGCCGCAAGCCCCGCAACCAGCATGGACGGTATCTGCGAGCTGTCCGCAAAAGGCTCGTCATAATACTTCGGAATGCTCGCCACCATGTCAAACATCGACTTCTCGTCGACATAAAGCTCTGTGTGCTGCGTGCCCAGGTGTCTTGCCACCTCCCTCGCATACTTTGCCTCATTGTACCGCTCCTCGTGAAAGCCGATGGAATACGTCTTTACCGGCTCACTGCTGACCTCCTGCGCGATGGCGGTGACAAGCGACGAGTCATAACCGCCGCTTAAAAACGCCCCCACCGGAACATCCGCTATCATCCTTTTTCTGACGGCATCCCGCAAGATGTCCTTCAGCCGGGCTTTCGCCTCCTCATAGGTACCCGGGTTTTCCTGTTTTTTCCGGCGATATACCTCGGCGATGTCCCAGTATTTCCACATGTCGGTCTTTCCGTTGCAAAACCGGACAATCTGTCCCGGCTCCACCTTGTACACATGCTCAAAAATTGCATCCGGCTCATTGACACATTGCTGGTACAGGTATCTTTTTATCACATCCCTGCGGATGGTTCTCGGAAATCCGGGGTATTCCATAATCGGCTTTAATTCCGACGCAAAGACAAGGTTTTCGCCATCCTTCCAATAATAAAGCGGCTTTTTTCCAATCCTGTCCCGCACAAGGTAAAGCTCCCCTGTCTCCCTGTCATACAGGGAAATGGCGAACATTCCCTGAAAGCGGTCAACGCACCCAATTCCCCACTTGAGATACGCCGCCAGAATCACTTCCGTATCGCAGTGCGACCGGAACGGATAATCCTGCAGCTCCCTGCGCAGCTCCAGAAAATTGTAAATCTCCCCATTGTACGATATCACAAGCCTGTTGTCACAGGAATGCATGGGCTGATGCCCCAGTGCGGACAAGTCCAGAATGGAAAGCCGCCGCTGCGCCATTCCGACACAGTATCCGTCCACACCGTCAAAAATCTCCTCCCCGCTGTCGTCTGGTCCCCTGTGATACATGGTATCATTCATGGTCCTTAGCTGCCCCAGCGTGATGCTCTTTCTCGATATAAACCCACATATTCCGCACATCTTTATCTGGCCTCCAGTATCTCTGTGATATAGTCTTCCCACGCCCGAAAAATCAGCTCCGCAGATGCCTTTTCCCCAATCCGCACCGCGTTCGCCCCAAGCTTTTCCGCAAAATCCCTGTCCTCAATCAGTCTGTTGATCCCCGCTGCCAGCGCGTGTTCATCCCCGACCGGCACCAGAAGTCCGTTCTCCTCCGGCGTGATTACCATGCGGGGCCCCCCCGGCGGGCAGTCCGTCGCCACGACCGGAAGCCCGAGCGCCATCGCCTCAAGAATCACATTGGGCATCCCCTCATAGTCAGACGAGAATGCCGCCACCGACGCGTAAAGCATTTCCTGCTCGAGCGTGCCGCTGCTGCCCATCAGGCGGACATAATCCTGCGCCCCAAGCTGTCCGATCAGCGCCTCAAGCTTCTGCTTTGTCCCGTCAAGCGAATCCGGACCATATATTTTGAGGACATAATCCGGATGCTTCCGGTGGACTGCCTCAAATGCGCGTATCAGCATGCACTGGTTCTTAAAATCGACCAGCCTGCCGGAGTGCACCACAAATTTCTCCCGTTTCCCGGCAATATCCGGCACTGTTTTTCCGATAAAATGCTCATCAATCGGATTCAGGATAATCCTTGCATTCCTGCGCACATATGGCGGAAAAAAATCCCTCTGCCCGGGTGTCTGGAACACACATCCCGCAGCCCGCCGGAACAGAAGCGGTATCTGTATCTTATCCGACAGGAAATCATAATATCCGATCGGGTTGATTCGGACAGATATCAGCACCGGAAGCTTCATGCCGATTGTCGCGGTGAGCGCCCTGTAATTTGCCTTTCTTGCAAACGCGATGACAATGTCCGGCCTGACACGTTTCAGGAAGCGGCGCAGATTGAAAATCCGGTCTGCAAACGTCCTTGCGCGGCCGTGTTTTTCCTGCCTGCTGTCAGGGCCGATATGGACACGTTTTACGCGCGCATCTATCTGGTATTCGTCCTCGCCCTGCCATTCCGTTGCAATGTACACCTCATAGCCGTGTGCCGCAAACTGTCCGGAAAGGGTTGCCACCACATGCTCCGCGCCGCCACGCTCCAGACAGTTTAAATGAAAAACAATCCTTTTCATATCCGCTCCTCCACTATGATTTCCGTGTCCTGAAACCAAATCCTCCTAAAAGCTCCAAAAGCATAATCCCCCACGCCTGATAAAACAATCCCGTATTATACAACATATAACGCATCTGGGGATAGATGGTCAGTGACGTAAAGCATACATTCACAACAATCGACACCAGCACCAAAACCGCAAAGCACACCGGATTGCAGGAATCATCCGCTATTCTGGTACGCATGCGCCTGTGCCTGCACACACACAGCCCTGCGATTGTCGCAGCATACAGCAGATACAGCGCCAGCGCTGCCCAGTTGAGCAGGCGGTGGACTTTCAGGATACTCGTGACAAATCCATGTATTACATTGCACACATATAACTTGATCAGCCTTGGAACGCAAGCAGGCAGCAGTTCCCGCATCAAAGTCCCCGCAATCCGGTTGTAGTCCGCCTCCCTGTCCGCCTCAGGAATTTTCCCTGCCTCCTGGTGTTCCCGGATGACCACCATCACAATGTCAAACTTAATCCGGTCATAGGCGCTGCTGTAGTGATCCTCGACTGCCTGCCACCCCTTGCCGGCATAGGCGATATTGTACTCCTTCTCGTCCGCCCTTCTCATGATTTCCAGGAACAGCTCCCTGTGTCCGGGATCATGGATACGCTCCGCCATGCCCTCGTCGGCAAGATAAAGCTCCGTCCCGAGAATAAAACTGGAATCGCCCGTGTGCGGGGCAAACACCCCGCGCGTCATCAGATTGTAGCTGCAGTCGACAAGCTTTGTCCCCGCAAAGCCCAGCATACACGCAAGCAGCGCATAAATGCCTGCCTTTTTCCAGCCCTTTTCCCCGATGTACGCCCAGACCATCACAATCAGCAAAATCACAAGCGTAATCAGCATATGCTTGCGGATGCTGATCAGTATGACCGACCAGAACACAGCGCCGGCAGCACTTTTCTTGTCTTTCTTATATAATATTCCGAGAATGCAGAGAAAATAAAACACCCACAGCGAATAGGCAAGTCCTTCCGTCTCAATGCTGTTAAAATAACTGTATCTCCTCTGTGCCACAAACCGGTTGAGCAGCGTAATTCCGTACTGCACCGCCAGTACGCCCATACTGCCCACAAGTTCTAAGGAAAACAGTTCCGTGAGCCTTACCGTGATGGCACATGCCGCCAGTGCCGCCACAATGCACTGGACGACCACTGCCGCATGAAGATACCATGCCTCGCCAAACATCCCGCGAAACATCCATAAATACAGGCAGTACCCCGGCTCCCTGTCACTCTGCATATTGATGTACGAGGGTGCATCCTCCGTTAAAATAATGCCGTCAAGCAGATACCAGACAAGGTAAAACGCCAGACTCACCACAAACAGCATCAGATAAACAACCGCCCGCCTCCGTTTTTTCTGCCTCTCCTCCAACTTAATTCCTCCCTCGTCCATGCAATGCGCTGTCTTTCACATCCTCCTCAACCAAGTCCCGGATACGGCAACGATAGGTTTCCATGCCAAATGCTTCCGCACGTTTCCTTGCGGCATCCTGATAGCGCCGGTACATGCCTTCATCTGCAAGCAGCCCTTCCAGCTCCTGTGCAAACATTCTCTCCTCCTCCGTAATATGGCGCGCGTCCATATCCCTGTCCCCATGGAACACACCTGTAAGGATACCATAATCTGCATGGAATACACGGTTCTCGTCCCGGCACTGCCCATAATCCTCGTGCAGGATTTCAGCCGGTCCGGTGAGACAGTTGACGCTGACGCAGGGAAGCCCGACTGCCATGGCTTCAATCAGGGCATTGGGAAATCCCTCGCTCTCGGAAGTCAGCGCATACACATCCGCCTTTTTCAGCAGTGCAAACGGATTGGACTGTACCCCGGTAAACAGGACGTCGTCCCCCATCCCCAGCTGCTCCGCGAGCGTTTTGTAGGCACTGTAGTCCCCCGCGCCGATAATCATGAGCTTCACATCCGGCATCTGCTGCCTGACCAGCGAAACTGCCTTCACCAGATGCCAGAATCCTTTGACATCATGTTCGCGCCCCATCGAGACAACCGTTTTTCCCTTCCGCGCAAAAAAGCGGTCAAACGCAGCCGCCGTGTCACACTGTGACTGTCTTGTTATCTCCGCAATGTCACATGGGTTATAGACCGCCGCCGATTTCTTCGGGTGGAACTGCCTGACAATCTCCTGCTCCATCACCCTTGTACAGCTGACAACCCTGTCCGCCAGACCGCAGGTCAGCCGCATGGAAGCCTTGCTGTTTAAGGCGCCATAACCCCTGACCCCTATCCATGTCACATCCTTATGCTTTGAGATCACATTTACCAGGTTCGCAGTCGGTCCAAAGCTGTAGCTTAGCTGGATATCCAGTCTTTTTTTCAGCGCCCTTACCCGCCGGACTCTCCGGAACACATTCCGCACTTTTCCAAATCTGCCGTCCACGGCGCCCAGGTTCAGGTCGGTCATCTCCACACCCGACACGTCATAAATCATTCCAGCCGTATTAAATACGACCAGGTGCACCGCATATTCTTCCTTTAAAAGCCGCGCCGTTGCCGCGCACACACGCTCAAGCCCTCCCTGGTCCAGCATGGGGACAATGAGCATAATTCGTTTTTTTTCCAAATCCGTTCACTCTTTTCCGCCTGAAGCTTTTGTGTCTCCCGCGCCATGTCCTTTTGCAGGCATGGAAAGCCGTTTCATGCCGTTCATCGCCGTGACAGCAAGCTTTCCAAGCAGCGTATTTCCTGCCAGTATATTGTAATACGTTATCTTTTCCCCGCCGAACTTTAGCTTGAACTCGTCAATTCCGTTGGGATTCTCGAAGTCGGAAATACCGCCCCAGTCATAGCGCAAAAAACCCTTTTTCTTGAAATACAGGATGTCCTCCCAGTGAAGCCGCTTGTTTGCCCTTCCGATCATCGACTGGTCTGCGCTCTCCTCCCGGAAGCAGGAAGCCGAGTGCAGAAGCCTGGCATCCGCCGCATCACAGATATAGGAGTGGAACACCAGCACCTCGCCCTCATGCCACACAGCCGAAAACAGGATTGCGTCCGCCTCAAGGTATTTTTTGACTGCCGTGATGTTGAGCCTCGTGTCCGATCCCTTTGACTGATACATGCGCGCATAGATATCCGCAAAGGTGGATATCAGCTCCGGTGATTTTTGGATGTCGTCCTTTGTGTAAAAGCGAATCTCGATATTGTCCTTTTCACTTCTGCGAATCTGGTAGCGGACTGCCTTGTTCACTGCCGCCAGCATATCCTCCTCCTTGCGCGTAATATCATTCATGCAGGTATGGTACTCCTGCCATCCGCGAAAGCTGCCCTTTGTCTCCCCGGCGGGCGCACCGTGTACAAACAGGATGTCCGCCTTTCTTTTCTGTCCCAGTAATGCAGATACCGTAACCGTATTCGGATACCATATCTGGTTCACTGTTAAAAACTTTTTCCGGTATGAAATATCAATCATGTGCCCTTGTACCTCTCCCTATATGATTGTGCCGCTATCGCGTCACCGCTCCCGGCGGATTCTTTCCGGTGGCATAGAATGCTTCCATTTCCGCCGCCTGCTGCCGCACGTCAAAATGTTTCCCTGCAATCGCCGCACACATGTCCTGCCGCTCCAGCGCCTTCTTTGCACTGCGCATGATTTCCGCCGCCCAGCTGACGGCAGGCTCCTCGATGCTTTTATATGTGACAAGCTCCGTGAGCGCCACCTCCCGTGTCACCCTGTCAGAGACAAGGCAGCAAAGCCCTGCTGCCTGCGCTTCCACGACACTCCCGGGCAGTCCCTCGAAGGTCGACGGAAAAACAAAATAATCAAATGCCTGATAATACCGCTCCACGTCCAGGCGACTGCCAAGGAACAGCACCTTATCCGCAAGCCCCAGCCCATTCACCTGTGCCCTGACACGTTCTTCCAGCTCGCCTTTCCCAATCAGGACAAGCACTGCGTCGTCACGCATTTTGCAAAGCTCTGCAAAGACCGCTACAAGGTACTGGTGGTTTTTCATAAACCCAAACCGGCCAATATGCCCGACGACAAATTTATCCGCAATGCCAAGCGCCTCCCTTACCTCCAAGCGGACTGCCGGGTGAAACCCAAACCGCCCTGCGTCAATCGCGTTTGGTATCGTCCACACGCGCCCCTTTTCCACCCACCTTCTGCCATAAACTGCATCGGCAGCCTCGGAGGAACAGGTAAAACAGTAATCTGCCCTGTATTTGAGCGGACGGCGGATTATCCTGGTCACCAGCCCCTTGATTCCCCTGTCCACTCCCGCGCTCCGCGCGTGGGCAATCGTCAGCGGAACGCCCGCCCTTTTTGCAATCGGAAGATACATTGCCGCCGTGCTGGTCATATGTCCATGCACTGCCGCATAGCCGCCATGTTCCGCAAAAAAAACTTTCCATGCCTTTTTGTATGCCATGATGTTAAAAACACGGAATCGCGGGACGTGGTATATTCTGCCGCCAAGCCTCCGGATTTCCGCACTGTACTGTCCTTCCTGGTCCGTGTGCACCATAAAGTCAAACTGCACCTTGTCCCTGTCCAGCGCCCGGTACAGCTCCATCACCCTGCTCTCCGCACCGCCGAGATTCGTTGTCCCCAGCACATTCAGTACCCTGATTGGTTCTTCCATACGCAAATACCCCTTAGGAATTGTAGGAAAATATGTGTCACTTATTTTTCTACAATTCCTTATCATCTATGATAATGTGAAGCGGCACTGACAAGGACATATTTCGTGAATGCCATGATATACTCTTTTATATTGCCGAAAATGCCGCGTTTTTGCGGATCCATTTCCAAAAATTCCGCATAGGAAACCAGCCTGTCCCTGTGCGTGGCAAAAAGCTGCCCATACCGCTCAAAGTCCTTGTCATTCATGGTGTTCGTATGCACCACAAATGTCGTGCACCCCTTTTTTGACTTCCTTTTCAGGGCACTCCCCTGTTTATAGGAAATGGGATAGAAAATCATGCCCCACCGCCGGTACGGACAGTCGCCAAATCCGTCCGTCATCCTGCGAAATCCCAGTTTTTTCAGTGCCTTTATGGTATCCCGGTCAAACGAATGTGCCGGCGCCATAAAGATGTCCGTCCGGATGCCATGCTCCGTCAAAATCCTGCTGCCCGTCCTGAGCGCCTCATACTGCCTGTCATAACCCGTCCCGGCAAATTCCGAAAGCCTGTTCAGCGGAAAACAGCCCATTTTCTTTGTCGTATAAATATGCGTCACGCCGTGCTGTGCGACACACCAGCCTGCGTTTACCAGCTCCCTGACATATGCCCAGAAGTCTTTTACAGGCGCATCCTCCGGCGCACAGACATGGAGGTTTTCATCCATGTTCGAGGGCACTACCCCTATAAGCGGCTTAACCTGATACAGATCGCAAAGCGCCTTAAACCGCATAAACCTTGCCCAGTCCATATCAGGTGTGATATCATCCATTCTTATACAAATTTTCATAAGTTTTCCTTGTACCAGTCAATGGCAAGCGCGATGCCCTTCTCAAAGTTGAACGCCGGGTCGTATCCGAGCAGCTCCTTTGCCTTGGAAATGTCCGCGTTGGAATGCTTGATATCCCCTGCGCGGTCCGGTCCAAAATGTGGCTCCACATTCTTGCCAAGCGCCCTGCACAGGTCGTAGTAAATATCAATCAGGTATTCCCTGCCGCCATACGCAATGTTAAACGCCTGCCCCGCCACGTCACTTGATGCCAGGCACGCCTTGAGGTTCGCCTCAATCACGTTATCGATATAGGTGAAGTCCCTCGACTGCCTGCCGTCCCCGTTGATTGTCGGAACCTCCCCGTCAAGCAGCTGCTTAATAAACTTCGGAATCACCGCAGCGTAGGCGCCGTTCGGATCCTGCCTGCGCCCAAATACATTGAAGTAGCGCATCCCATATGTGTCAAGGTTGTACAGCTTTTTGTACAGCTTTCCGTATTCCTCATTCGTGCGTTTTGTCAGCGCGTAAGGAGACAAAAGATTTCCCTCCTGCCCCTCCTTCTTGGGCAGCACAGGATGGTCGCCATAGACGGATGAACTTGACGCGTACACAAATTTCTTCACCCCGCTCTGTCTTGCCGCCTCCATCATGTTGAGCGTACCCATAATATTATTCTGTTCATAAAACAGTGGCATCTCGATACTTCTCGGGACGGATCCCCACGCTGCCTGATGCAGCACGAAATCAACCCCTTCGCACGCTTTCATGCAAGTGTCCAGATCCTTGATGTCACCCTTGATAAACGTATACTCCGGTCTGTCCATGAACATTTTGACGTTTTCTTCCCTGCCTGTGGACAGGTCGTCAAGACACCTGACCTGACAGCCCATATCCGTAATCGCCTCGCACAGATTCGAACCGATAAAACCAGCCCCACCTGTCACAAGAAACACGCTTTTCTCCGGAAATTCCAACGATTTATATCCCATATCATTCACTCTGCCTTTCTCTGCCTGATCCGCAATAATTCTCTAAGCTCCAACATGCCTGCCATATAAAACAGCGGCAGGTTGTATATCATATATCTGGAAATGCACTGTATCATCAATGCCGTGGCACAGACATTTCCCACAATGGTAAGCAGAACGACTGCCATAAAGGAAGCCGCCATCCCGCCCCTTCCCTTTCTCCACAGCCATACCGTCAATGCCGCGGCTGCCATGTAAACAAACAGCGCATACCATGACAATAACGGATTTTCATATGCCACCGTCCTGACAAAGCCAAGCGCTGCCACATTGATATAGTTCAAAAAATACCTGACAGCCACTTCCGGCATCAGCTGTTCACTCAGCTGTTTTGCAATCTCGTCAATCGCTATCATCAGTTCCTGATAGCGGTCTGTGTATATTCCCTGCCGTTCACCGACATACCGCTTTGCCGGTTCCGCAAAATACGTAAAGTTCAGTTCATCATGGCACCTTTCATGGTATGCCGCCTTGTTCAGGATTCCCGCAGGCGCGTACTTGTAATTCATCTGCTCCGCATCCGCGCTGTCATACATCTCGTAAAACAGCTCGCGCAGCCCGTCGTCCGCTATCGCCGCGCCATCCTCCCGCTCTGCCACATAGAGTACATTGGCAAACGACATCGCCTTCCCTGACGCGGTATCCACAAACAGTCCCTGTTCACAGTAATTGTACGTGCGAATCACAAGCGCCCTTGCCACAAATGCAATGACGACAACTGCCACTGCCGCCATCAGTCCCTGCCTTGCAATATTCTCCGCGAGCTGAAACGTGTCCAGCCCGCTCCTTGTCCTGTCCGTCTTTTCTGTCGCATTTTTTACTGCCATGACATAGCCTACCAGAAACCACACAACAAAAAGCACCATCATCTGCCCGCGTATCAGCGACAGCAGGAAAAACAATCCGATTGTTCGCATGCTTTCCTTTCCGACAGGTTTCCCGGACCACATCATATCCAACAGACTCACAACAGCCAGCGGATAAAGCGAAAACAGAATTCCCTCCGTCATCAGGGCATTTGTCAGAACCAGATGCGTGCTGGCAAATACCGGCGTCATAATATGCGGTGCCAGAAGGACGGCAGCAAACAGAAAGGAAAACGGCAGGTTCAAGTCAAACCGCCTGCGGAAAAATGCGATGACCACGGTATTTGCAGCAATGGCAGTCACGCACTGCAGTGCAGTCAGCAGGCGGTAATGCCCTTCCGGCGAAAACAGCCGCAGCAGCTGGATTAACAGTGCATAGCCCGGCTCCCGCATCACCATCTGGTTTTCATACTGAAACGTGTCTCCCGTGTACACTGGTTCACCCATTAGGAAAAGAGCGCCAAAAAACACTGCAAATATCCCCAAAAAAATCAGATTGCGTTTGTCTTTTCCCATCAGAGTCTCCAATAAATATATCCTGCGTCAATATAAGCCTTTTTATCCAATATTCCCTTCAGGTCGGTCAGAACCTTCGCCTTTTTGTTATCCGCGTAAAGGGCATCCAGATCCGCCATCCCAAATGCCTTGTATGACTCGTGCGCAACTGCAAGGATGACAGCGTCGCAGTCCCTGATATCCTTCATCGGCGTAAACGTAATGCCGTAAAGACGTTTTGCCTCGTCAGCATCCGCATTGTCATCCGTCACGACAGCCGTGATTCCGTACTCCTCCAATTCATTATAGATATCGATTATCTTTGTATTTCTGGTATCGGGACAGTTTTCCTTGAATGTAAATCCAAGAATCGCGACCTTTGCACTCTTAACCGGAATGTCCGCCCTGATTAAGTTCTTGACAAGGTTTTCCGCGACATACTTGCCCATGTCGTCATTGATGCGGCGGCCGGAAAGGATAATCTGGGAATGATACCCGAGCTGTTCCGCCTTGTAGGTCAGATAATAGGGGTCGACGCCGATACAGTGGCCGCCGACAAGCCCGGGCTGAAAATTCAGGAAATTCCATTTCGTCCCGGCTGCCGCAAGCACGGATTTCGTGTCAATGCCCATCTTGTTAAAGATGATGGAAAGCTCGTTCATAAACGCGATGTTGATGTCCCGCTGGCTGTTCTCGATGACCTTTGCCGCCTCGGCAACCTTGATGGACTCCGCGCGGTACACGCCCGCCTCAACGACAAGCTCATACACGTGCGCAATCTCATCAAGCGTCTCGTCGTCCATACCGGACACAATCTTTGTGATGGTCTCTAAACGGTGCACCTTGTCGCCCGGATTGATGCGCTCCGGAGAGTACCCGATTTTGAAATCCACGCCGCACTTTAAGCCGGACTCCTGCTCAAGGATGGGCACACAGATGTCCTCCGTTACGCCGGGATATACCGTCGACTCAAACACGACAATGGAACCCTTCGTGAGATTCTGCCCCAGAATGCGGCTTGCGCCCTCCACTGGCGAGAGGTCCGGCGTATGGTCGTCATTGACCGGAGTCGGAACCGCCACAATATGGAACTTTGCCTCCTTAAGCCTTGCAGGGTCAGCAGTAAACGCAACCGAAGTGTTTTTGATGACCTCGTCCCCGACTTCGTTCGTGGGGTCAATGCCGGACTTGTACAGGTCAATCTTGGCTGCATTGAGGTCAAAACCCACCACCTTGATTTTCCTTGCAAAAGCGACAGCTATCGGCATTCCCACATACCCCAGCCCGACAAGCGACAGCTTCTCTTTTCCGCTTACTATGTCTTCATATAAACTCATCTTTTTATCTCCTATCTGTTTTATTGATTCCGTAATCCGGCAAGCTCGTTCCGGTATGCCTCTATCACAAGATTCCTGTCAAAATGCTTTTCTACCCATGCACGTCCTTTTTCTCCCATATGCCTGCGCTGTGCCTCCGGCAGCTGCGCTATCCGTTCAATGGCATCAAGCAGGGAATCCACGCTCTCCTTCTCAAAGGAATAACCGCTTTTCCCCTCGCGGAAGGTCTCAATGCATCCGTTGATGCTGCTGGCGAGTACCGGCCTGCCGCATGCTGCCGCCTCGAGCAGCACATTGGAAAGCCCCTCATGGTAGGACGGGTGCACGATGACATGGCTCTGTGCCATCACTTCCCCCACATTGTCGACATGTCCCAGGTACCTGACTGCCCCGCATTGTTCGAGTTCCTGTATCACAGGCTCATACTGGCTGCGTGTCTCCTCCTCATACTCTCCCGCAAGCCAGAACCGCAGCCGGCTGTCCCTGTGCCTCATGATGATGGCTGCTTCCAGGTACTCCTCGATGCCCTTGTCCTTCATGATGCGGATAACAGCCAGAAAGTTGATGCCCTCCCGCTCCGAGGGATATTTCCGGAACGGATGCTCCTTCAGGTTGACACCGGAGCCCGGCAGCATCATGCTGTTGTCCACAGCCACACCGTGGCGTTTCATAAAGTCCCTGTTTTTCGTGTTCTGGAAAAATACACGCCGTGCCCTGCGCATGGACACCCCATAGAATTTCAGGAGAATTTTGCTAAGTACCCCTCCGTTTTCGATGGCTGTGCCAAGTCCCGTGACATTGCACAGATACGGAATTTTTTTCATACGGCATGCAAGCCCGCCATATAGATTTGGCTTTATCGTGTATGTCAGCACGACGTCCGGCTTGTCCCGCTTCAGCATCCCGGTGTATGTCAGGAAAAGCCCGAAATCCTTCACCGGATTGTTTCCCCTGCGCTCAAACGGCGTCTCTATTATCCTGACAGTCCTGCCCCTGCATTGCAGCGACCTGAGCTTGTCTACATTTTCATCGGGAGGCACTGACACAAGCACCTCGTGCCCGTCCTCCATGAAAGCCATCAGAAGTTCCTTTCTGAAAAGCCATAGCCCATTTGCGTAATTGGTTAAAATCAATATCTTCATATACTCACTGTTTTTATATCCTCTATTTTTTTTACGACTACGCTGTCGTACATCATCATGACTATATCCTCATCGTACATTCCCACACAGTTCTTATTGGAAACTTTTTCCTTTACATTATGATAAATAAATGCCGGAAAGTCAACCCCCGCTCCGTACGCATGCAGATAAGCGCCGCCAAAGCGCGGATTAATCTCCGAGAGATAGTATTTCCCATCCTGATAAAACAAATCCATGTCAAGCGGACCATTAAAGTCAAATACCTTCAGCGCTTCCTTCACGAACGCAAACAATTTTTCGTCCTTAAAAGAAATCGTCTTGTTTGCCCCCCCTATGGTGGTTGATATCTTCTTTTTGGAAAAAATTGCGACCGGTTCGTGGCTTATTGTATCGACATAGATGTCCGCATCCATGTCCGTGCCGGTCATAAGCTCCTGTATAATCAGGGTGTTGTCCGAAGCCGTAATCTCCTCAAGCATCTCGTAGGTGTCCACGCGCCTTGCGCCGACACTGCCGCTTCCCGTGCGCGGCTTCACAAACACCGGAAGCTCTATCTCCCCCATGTCGTAGGCTTCCTTAAACGCTGCAAAGGAGCCGTATGTCCGTATCGTGTCAATTCCCTTTTCCGCAAGGTATTTTGCCATCTCATACTTGTCAAAACACAGCCTGGCAGTCTTCTTTCCGGGCGCAAGCACGGTAATGCCAAGCGACTCAAATGCCTCCCTGTTCTCCGCAAGAATCGAAATTTCAGGATCAATCAGGGTCGTCACGGCATCAATGTGCTCCTTTTTGCATATTTCAAGAATCATCGGGATATACCCCGGGTCGCGAATCAGCGGTACCTGATACCCGGCATCGGCAAATTCCAGCGCCGGTGCATACGGGCTGTTGTCCGTCACCACCAGACGCACCTTATCGCCCAACGTCCTTCGAAAATCCTTTAACAGTTCGCAGCGCCTTCCCACGCTGCAAAATAATATATTCATACGCCCCCCTCTCCGACAGAAAACACCGCGTCCGTATTTTATTCATCGTCTGCTTCCGCACTGTCCTTTGTCCCTGTGAACGCCTTCATCGTGGCATCCGTCGCGCTGCTGATTCCACGGTGCCCAAACACCACCGCAACGGTTCGGAACAAAATTTTCAAGTCCATCCAAAAAGAAATATGTTCTACATAATCCACATCATATTCAAACCGCTGCTCCCATGTAATCGCATTTCTGCCATTTACCTGCGCCCAGCCTGTCAGCCCCGGCCGCACGTCATGCCTGTGCCGCTGCAATTCATTGTACAGGGGCAGGTATTTTACCAGAAGGGGCCTTGGTCCAATCAGGCTCATGTCCCCCTTTAAAATATTCCACAGCTCCGGAAGCTCGTCCAGGCTTGTCGCCCGCAGCGTCTTTCCGAATTTTGTAAGCCGCACCTCATCCGGCAGCAGCTCACCGTCCGCCCCGCGCTCGTCCGTCATGGAGCGGAATTTACAGAGGCGGAACACCTTTTCATGGCAGCCGGGCCTGTCCTGGTGGAAAATAACGGGGGAACCCAGCTTCACGCGCACCATGACTGCCGTCACAAGCAGCACCGGGCTGAGTATCACAAGCGCGGTAAATGATATGATAATGTCCAACAGTCTCTTGATATATTTCTGATACATTCCAACGTACCCTGCTTTCGTTTTTCGTTATTTTCCACTCAAATGAATAATTTTCTTATGATGCCGGTTATTTTCTCCATATCCGCATCGGTATTTTTGATGTCACTCGGCAGGCAGACTCCGCGGCGGAAGATATCCTCACTCACACTGCTGCCGCTGTCACCGTGCCGGAAAAACGGATACGCTGCGAAAACCGGCTGCATATGCATCGGTTTCCAGATGGGACGCGACTCGGCATTTTCTGCCTCCAGCGCGTCCATCACCATATCCGGCGTGACACTGCTTCCTTCTTTTATCGTCATGCAGGAAAGCCAGTTGTTTGCCTCCCCGTCCGGATTCAGCGGATTCATGGCAATTTCCCCAATGTCGGCAAAGGCCTCCTTGTACCTGGCATAAATTTCCTTCTTCCGCCTGATGTGCTCATCCAGGTGCAGCAGCTGCCCCCGCCCGATACCGGCGTCAATATTGCTCATTCTGTAATTATAGCCAATTTTCGAATGCTGGTAATGCCTTGCGGCATCCCGCGCCTGTGTGGAGAGCACGCGCGCCTCCTTCACAAGCGCCTCCTCGGCAGACACCATCATGCCGCCGCCGGAAGTCGTGATAATCTTGTTACCGTTGAAGGAATAGATGCCGATGCGCCCAAACGTCCCTGTCTGCCTGCCCCTGTATGTAGCGCCAAGCGACTCTGCCGCGTCTTCCAGTATCGGCACATGATGTTTTTCACAAATCCGCATAATCGCATCCATCTTTGCCGGCGTGCCGTAGAGATGCACCACGACAACTGCCTTCGGGTTCGGATATTGTTCAAACGCCCTCTCAAGCGCCTCGGGCGACATGTTCCATGTATCCGGCTCAGAGTCAATCAGCACGGGTGTCGCCTTCTCGTAGCAAATCGGGTTGCAGCTGGCAGAAAATGTCAGCGATGAGACAAATACGGCATCCCCCTGCCCGACACCCAGGAGCTTCAGCCCGAGATGAATTGCTGCCGTTCCCGAGCTTAGCGCCGCCGCATGCCCACAGCCTGTATATGCTGCAAGCTCTGTCTCAAAGTGATTCACATTGGGTCCTAACGGCGCAACCCAGTTGGTGTCAAACGCTTCCGCCACAAAGCGCTGTTCGTCCCCATGCATTGTGGGACTTGATAAATAAATTCTTTTTTTGTCATTCATTGTATCTGCCATGATACCCCTCCGTTCTTGCCAAAGTCTGCGAATTTGTGCGCTACTGCGAATCATCCTTCTCACCGGCTCCTGTCCTGGGGACATATGTCGGCACAATTTCCTGAATCAGCGGCCGCACATCCTCGCACTCGTTCTCGACCGCATGTTTTAAGTTGTTCAGCTGCACATAGAACTGCATTTCGTCAAACTCTATCGGTCTTCCGATATGAATCAGCTTGTTCTCCGTGTCAATGAGTCCCTCCTCGCTCATCAGAAGTTCCTCGTATAGCTTTTCGCCCGGCCGCAGCCCGGTAAACTCAATCCGGATATCCTCGTCAACCTTATAGCCCGACAGCTTTATCAGGTTCTTTGCCAGGTCGAGTATCTTCACCGGCTCCCCCATGTCCAGGACAAAAATCTCCCCGCCCCTGGCATACACACCTGCCTGGAGCACAAGGGAAACCGCCTCCGGAATGGTCATGAAATAGCGGATAATGTCGGGGTGCGTGACTGTCACGGGACCGCCTGCAGCAATCTGGTTCTTAAAAAGCGGGATGACGCTTCCGTTGCTTCCGAGTACGTTTCCAAAGCGGACGGCAACAAACTCCGTGTCGTAGTGGCGATTGTAGGTCTGTATAATCATCTCACAGATCCGCTTGCTCGCCCCCATGATATTGGTAGGATTTACCGCCTTGTCGGTGGAAATGAGCACAAACTTCTTCACACCGTTCTGGACTGCTGCCTGTGCCGTCTTCCAGGTTCCAAACACGTTGTTCTTAATCGCCTCGTTCGGACTGACCTCCATCAGCGGGACATGCTTGTGCGCCGCCGCGTGGTAGATAATGTCAGGATGGTATTCCTTCATAATGCTGTTGATACGGTTCGTGTTGCGCACCGAGGCAATCAGGACGACCAGATCCAGCTGCGGGTATTTCTGCTTCAGCTCCTGCTGTATGTCGTAGGCATTGTTCTCATAGATGTCGACAATCACAATCCGTTTCGGCTGGTGGCCTGCTATCTGACGGCAGAGCTCGCTTCCGATGGAGCCGCCTCCCCCCGTCACCATGATGACCTTGCCCTTTACGTAATTTAAGATGGACTCCATGTCGACCTTAATCGGGTCGCGCCCGAGCAAATCCTCCACATCGACGTCGCGCAGCTTGCTGACGTTCACTTCCCCGTTTACCAGCTGGTAAATGCCCGGCAGCGTGCGCAGCTTGCAGCTCGTCTCCTTGCAAATCTCGACAAGCGCCTTCATCGTCGCGCGGTTCGCCGAGGGAATCGCGATAAAAATCTCATCAATGCCGTAGAGCGCCGCATACTCCACAATCTTGTCACGGCCGCCGACAATCTTGATGCCCTGTATAAACCTTCCCCACTTGCCCTCGTCGTCATCAATGATGCACTTGATGACCATCGTGCTGTAGCTGCTGTTTGTAATCTCCTTGATAACCGTGTTTCCGGCATCCCCGGCACCGATAATCATGACCCGCGTGCCGTTTTTGCGGTTCTGTGCCTTGTGGCGCATCCCGCGCATAATACGGTAGGAAAACCGCACAAGCGTCGTGATTCCCGTGAGCACCAGCGCATAGGTAAAATAGTAGCTGCGCGGAATCGGATAATCCATCACCTTCATCCCGACAAAGTCCACAATCGCACTCAGTACACAGGCGGCAAGAATATTCTGCACCTCCGCCGTGCCTGCAAACGCCCACAGACTATGATACAGCCGGAACAGATAAAAAATAACAAGTGTCATTACCACATTGACCGCCATAAAGTTCCACGCGGAAGTCAGGTACACGTCCGGTATATCCTTATAATTCAGCTCAAAACGAATCCACAGGGGCGCGATGCTTGCGATGCATACCGTCATAATGTCCAGTATGACAAGCGCAGCCCGCCTCTGCAAAAGCTGTACATTCACACGCCTAAAAAAATTCATAATAACTATCCTCGCCTCCCGGGCTCATATTTTCCGATGCGTCCTTGTGAATCAGAACCACCAGCATCATCAAAAAACTGAAGCCTGCCGGAATACATGGATGGAACGCCCACTCCGTGAGACTCACAAAGCCAAATACAATCACCTGCGCAAACGGCACGAGAAAAATATTGTATTTTTTTCCATACTCCATAAACAGTCTGACTGCCCTCCACAAAGTCGTTGCACACAGCACAAGAAATATCACTCCTGCTATCATACCAAAATTGTAAGCCACCTGCAAATAGGAATTGTGTGCATGCGCATATTCCTCCCCGTTTTCATTCTCAGGCCCCATCTTCGGATGCCCATGTATTCCCAGCGCCTCGAGATACGCCCGGAAGATGTCAAACCGTCCGTTTGAAATGTCCTTTTTTTCTTCCGCGTGTTCTCCGCCTGCACCGCTGTCCCCGCCGCCTGCCGCGCGCATGTCCAGACCTGCAAGGTCATCCCCTGTGTAGGCGAACACCCCTGTCTCCTGAAGCGTCAGGTCAGTCTGTGCCTGCGCATTATCCGTCTGGAACCTGCCAAACAATGTGGCAAAAAAACGCCTCACGGTCATATATTTGTCCGA
The DNA here is from genome assembly GCA_949066965.1 of uncultured Lachnospiraceae bacterium. Lineage (GTDB taxonomy): Bacteria > Bacillota > Clostridia > Lachnospirales > Lachnospiraceae > COE1. The sequence continues at coordinate 21,748 of CARTDA010000005.1, read as the reverse complement.
GTCTATCGGGTCACCCTCATAAATCATAAAGGACTTGTCCTGAAACTCAATCTCATAGCGCACCGGGTCGTTTATGACAGCCGGAACCATCCGCACTGCCGTAAATACCATCGGAAAGCTGCCAAGACACACCACAGCCAGCACACCCAGCTCCAGCACAATCCGCCTTGCCTTCTTTCGGTATGTAACCGCGGTCAGCGCCACTACCGAAAGCACTGTCACGATGGTCGTAAGAAATGCCGTCCTCGACATTGTGAGCAGTATAAAGCCTGTCACGCACGCCGTCATAAAATATTCCTTGTAGCAGATTTTTACCATGTTCGTGCGCGTTTTGAGTTTGCCGTACAGCTTTGCGACTGCCGCCCCAAACACCACCGCGAGGTACATCCCCGTGCACGCCACGGTATGGAACATGCCGCCATACCGGTAAAGCATCCAGTAATGGTGCGGTCTGTGGTGCAGGCAGAAGACCATCACCAGCACAAAGCTGAGCAGGATGCCGTTGCAGAAATTGCGGAGAAACCTCGCCTTTGCCGGCGGCGTCCCTTTCGAGAAAAAATATGCTGCAAACGGCAGGGTCGCGGTGATTACCCACACCTTCTCAAAGCGGTACATAAACATCAGCAGCGCAAACAGAACCCACAGCGCCAGATGCGTCATATACGGTATGTCCTCATGGAATCTCTGGATGAAATCCCAGAACCTGATTTTTTCGGCGCGCACAACACTGCGTATGATGCATATCACCAGAAGCCCCCACGCAATGACGACACCACAGGTCAGACGTGCGAGAACCAGCTCCTTCTCATCTGCCCGGAAGCCGTTACAGTAAAGCACACTCCCCACGACTGACAGCCCGAACCATGCCGCACTGACCCAGTTCAGGAACAGTCTCTGGTTATAGTTCATCAAAAATGCGGCTGCCAGAAAAATCAGCATCCACCTTGTGTTCGTATAATGATAATAATTCCTGTCGGCATTGACATACTGGCACAGGGCATAAAACAGCAGCCCGAAGCTTACCGTCTGGATATAGTTTCTCCAGACAAGGCATATTTTACTACCGGCAGACGCTTTTGTGCGCTTTTTCGGACGAATCACACGGGTCATGCGCCAGAGGGCGCCAAGCAGCCATGCCTCTGCGGCGACAATTCCCGCGGAAAAAAAGAGCCTGTCCCACAGTTCCCCGCCAAACCTGTTCAGTACCACCGCATAGACAAACAATGCCATGGAAGCCAGTACACTCAGCGCCGCGGCGCCCATCCTGGCATACTTCCCGATTCGCTCCGAATCCCGTGACCAACATTCATCATAGACATGAACCAGTATCAGCAGCAGCAGATATGTGCCTGCCGCCGCAATTACAATCAGGATGTCATACCCGATAATCCCCAGTGCGGAGAGCGGGCTTGTATACTCAAAATCCGCAATCAGGCACACCTCGTCATTCAGGATGCCGTCAATAAACAGCGTGCTGTTCTCTTCCTGTGCCAGCGCTGTCCTGCCAGCGACAGGAAGGACATATACCGCCTCGCTCCCCTCCCCGACAAGTATCTCATAATAATAGGGCTTTCCCTGCTCGACATCCATATCCGGCACTGCTGTCAGGCATCCGTCCTTTTCTATTTTCTTACTGTCCACCGCAGTCTCGTAAATGCAGGAAAAGGTATCGTCATACAGGCGGAACAGCACATCCTCCGCGGCATGTGTGTCTTTTGGCACAGTGCTGCGCATATAAAGCGTAATCCGGCTGAGGTGGCGGTCTGTAAAATAAACGGTCTGAAGCTTCTTGTCACTGCTTGTAAAAATATCGCCCATAAGCGCCGCCTCTGCCGGCGCATCAACCGCCTTCTGCCCTGACACCGCATGGTTCTGCACAGTCCCCATCGGGAAAATCCGCACCATGAGGATAAAGGCGGCTGTCACCACGGCAATCTGTATCACGGCATTTCTCAAGGCGTGTGTCCTGGCATATGCGCTGTTGGAAAAAGGGTTAATTTGTCTGATAATATCCAATCTCCTGACCTGACCTTTCCATAATTTCTATAGAGTATAATATCACAATGTAAACCCCATTACAACCAATGCGAATCCCCATCCGTCTCCTCGCGTATCACGTACTGCGGGGAATTGTTGATGCTGATGTAGATTCTACCTATATATTCCCCAATCAGTCCCAGCATAATCATCAGCATGCCGCCGATAAAGACGACAGCCGCCATCAGCGAGCTGAATCCCAGCGGCACGCCGGGATTGACCAGTTTTTTCACAATGGTATAAATTCCGTAGAGAAACCCTGCGCCCGCAAAGGTAACACCTGTTACGGTGGCAATGCGCAGCGGCAGTATGGAGAATGCCGTGAAACCGTTAAACCACAGTCCCAGCAGTTTTTTCATGGTATATCCCGATGTACCTATCTCCCTGCTCCTGTGGCTGACAGGAACATTCGTTATATTTCTGGTCGCGCGCAGCACAAGACCAATAATATACGGATAGCTGTTTTCATATTCCAGCATACTGTCCACGACAAACCGTTTCGCGGCAAAGTAGCTTGTCAGGTGAAGCTCCCGCGGCTTCCCGAGCATCACCCTTGTCATGATGTCATTCATCCACGTCCCGAAATTCCGGAACGCGTTATGCCTTTTGTTCTCATAGCTTGCATAGACCACGTCGCTCCCGCCCTCTATGCCCGCAATCAGTTTTCCCGCCTCGTCCGCCGGCGTCTGCCCGTCGTCGTCAAGGCAGACGACAATATCGCCGTCCGACTTGCGCAGCCCTGCCATCAGCGCCGCATGCTGCCCGAAATTTCTGGAGAGGCTGATGCCCCTGACATTGCTGTTGTTTTTACAGATTTTTTTAATCACTTCATAGGTATTGTCGGGGGAGCAGTCGTTTACGAGAAATATGTCATACTCATATGCCGCAAGCACCTCCGACGTCCGCATCGTTTCCGTGATTTCAGCCACCACTGCCTCTATGGTATGCTCGCTCCGGTAACAGGGTATGACAAAGCTTATTTTACCCATTATCGCACGTCTCCTTCCAAAGCCCCATATAATATCAAATCCTCAAATTTTCCGTCGATAAAAAGCTCGTCCCGCAGATATGCCTCCTGACGGTATCCAAGCTTTTCATTCATGCGCACACAGGGCTTATTGTAGGCAAGCACCCGCGATGTCAGCTTGTGCAGTCCCAGCTGTCCGAACGCGTAATCCAGAATCAGGTTTCCGGTCTCCGTCCCGATGCCCCTGCTGCGCGCCCCCTCCGAGCTTAAAAACAGACCCCACTCCGCCCTCCTGTGCACCTCGTCAAAATTCTGGATATACACCGAGCCAAGCGGCGTGTCATCGGCTGCCGCACAGATGACAAACTGGTGGACGGCGCCCCTGAACACTTTATTTTCCAGCCAGTCCATATGTTCCTCCCTGCTTATCTTTTCCCTGTATATAAAATTCTTCACGACATCGGGCGCATTGCGCCATGCAAGCACGCGTTCCGTATCCTCTGCCGTGATGGGACGCAAATATATTTTTTCTCCCCGTATGCGAAAGCTGCTGTCCACTGGTTTCATATCCCCGCTCCTTTTCGTTTTAATTCATACACATCAAACGCAGCCGCAGATGACGGTGTGCGTATCTGGTCCACACGTTTCACCTCTACTGTTATCCTTCGTTTATCATAGTACTGTACCAGCCACCCGAGATCCTTGTCCAGACCCGCGATAAAATATGTTTTTGTGCGGCTATCCTGCCTTGCGCCGCAGAGGGCGCCCTGGATGTCCTTAAGTCCCTTTCTCGCCAGCTTCTGCCTTGTCAGCGGACTTTTTACTGCCCACCCTCCACAGACGTCGAAATTCTTGTATGTGTTATCCACAAAAAGGCTTTTCCCCGAAAATATTTTTTCCGAGTAAGGCGCTCCGTGGTAGGAGGTTGACGAGTACACATCGATGATATAATAATTATTTCCATTTTTCCGGCAATAATCCATCATGGCGTTCCACCGCTCGTCGGCTTCGGCACGGCTTTGGTATTCCGACGCGACATCCTGCCGGTTTCCGTCAAACGCTATCAGCGCAGTCACGACGCACAGGATATAAAACAGAACACGCGCCGCCCGAAACGCAGTCCGGTCCTTGTGCCTTGGCACCATGTCGCAGATGCCAAACCCGGCGATAAGGACAAGCTCCATCAAAAGAAGCGGAATGGTTATCCTGTCAGGCAGTCTGTCCACCATATATAAATATAACCAGATTACGCACCGCACAATCAATATCCCTGTTATTTTCAGCCCGGCAGCAAGGCGCATTTTCCCCTCAGCCGGGAGGAAGCATACGCAGAAATAAATCACATATGCCGCGATGACCGCGATGCTGATGACAGACCGCGATGAAAAGTCATCCGGAAGATGTGCCGTCCTCCCTGAGACAAGCAGCGCGATCACCTGTAAATCCCGGAATAACTGGTTCTTGTACAGCCACACCGCTTCCCCGACACTGTTCTTGCTGACAAAGCCAAAGGTATCCTCCAGCCCAGTCCCCACATCCACATGCTGCCGTGCCATCTCCTCCTGATACGCGACAATCGCCTCAAGCCTCCATGTGTCAATGGAATCGTCAAGCGCAAAGTTGTAATTTTCCAGAAGCGTGTAGGACTCCTGCGACAGCCCTATTGACTCGTAAAATTCCCGGTTGTCCTCGTATGGCGGAAGACCATAAAAGTCATACAGCTTTGTCCTTGCGTCAAAAAAGCCCCGGAAGCTGCTCCACTCCGTTCCCCTGTAGGCAAGCATGTCGAGCGAGTAGACCGCCGCCATGCACAGGAGCGCAGTGACAATCAGCATCATGTATTTCTTGAAATTCGCGCTGGTAAATATTTTTTCCTCGCCAGACCATTTTGCCAGGCCTGCAAGCAGCAGAAACGGCAGCAGCATGACACAGACCTCGTTGCGAATCAGAAAGGCAAGCACGACCAGAAGCAGCGGTATCAGGTTTCTTTTGAAAAACACAGACGGCTTGTCCGTTTTCGGCGCCGTGACAAACAGAAATACAGCTCCCGTCATACAGATTCCGGCTGTCACGCTGTACTGGATAATCACAAGCTCCCGCAGGAATAGTCCCAGCATCAGGGCAGCCTCTGCTGTAAGCGCCATCAGCCTAGTGCGGAAGCTGTGCATGATGCCAAGAAGCCTGACCGCGACAAGAAAAAACACGCCAAACTGGCACAGACACAAAAACAAGCCATACCACGGAATTGTCGGAATGGCCTTGTAAAAGAGCGCAATACACCACCCCAAAGGATACAGCATCTGGATGCAGAAGCCGCTCGGGCTCCCTGTATATGCCCCTGACAAAATATCCTTTATCATGGTATCGTCATTCAAGTCGTAATAAAATTCAAATTGAACAGATAAAAACAGCACAAGCAGCAGTGTAAAAAATATTGCACCACACACCCTTACTGCCTTTCTTCCTGTGCGGTCATCCATCATACGTGATAGAACTCCTTCACCTTACCTACAATATAATCAACCTCCGCCGGTGTCAGTGTATAAAACATCGGCAGACGCACCAGCCTGTCACTTTCCCTTGTCGTGTACACATCCTCGCCCGCAAACCTGCCAAACCTGGTTCCGGCAGGCGCCGTGTGCAGCGGAACGTAATGGAACACTGCCCAGATGCCGTTTTCCTTCAAAAAATCAATCAGCCGCGTGCGCTCCTCAAGGTCTTTTGCCTTGATATAGTACATATGCCCGTTATGCACGCATCCTTCCGGCACATGGGGAAGCTCCAGAATCCCTTTTTCCCGGAGTGGCTGCAGCAGCGCATCATACTGCTGCCACAGGGCAACACGCTTGTCCGTTATCGCATCCGCCAGCTCAAGCTGCGCCCACAGGTACGCCGCGTTCATGTCGCTTGGAAGATAGGACGAGCCGTAGTTCATCCACCGGTACTTGTCAATCTGCCCACGGTAATACTGGGAACGGTTCGTCCCCTTCTCCCGGATAATCTCGGCATCCTCAATGTACTTCTCGTCCTGAATCAGCAGCGCGCCGCCCTCACCCATGCTGAGGTTCTTGGTCTCATGGAACGAATAACACCCGAAATCCCCTATCGCGCCGAGCGGTCTTCCCTTGTAAGCGGCATTGATTCCCTGTGCCGCGTCCTCCACAACGAAAAGGCTGTGCTTTTTTGCAATCTCCATGATTTTGTCCATCTCACACGCGACCCCCGCATAGTGAACCGGCACAATCGCGCGCGTCCTGTCCGTCACCGCCTGCTCAATCAGGTTTTCGTCAATGTTCATGGTGTCCGGCCGGATATCGACAAAGACCGCCCTGGCACCGCGCAGCACAAAGGCATCCGCCGTCGACACAAATGTATATGACGGCATAATGACCTCATCGCCCTCCTTGATGTCAATCAGCAGCGCCGCAAGCTCCGTCGCCTGTGTGCAGGAAGGGGTCAGAAGACATTTTGCCACGCCGGTTTTTTCCTCAATCCACTCACTGCATTTTTTTGTGAACGGCCCGTCTCCGCATATTTTCTGATTTTCCACTGCCTGTCTGATATATTCTATCTCCCTGCCCGTATACGGCGGTACGTTAAAGTTAATCATTCCACGCCTCCTCCATCATTCATTATACCGGGCAGTCCGTTCTCCTGACTGCCAGTAATCGAGTAGAGAAGATTCATCTTCCCCTACTCGCCGCGCCGGGCGTCCGTCAGCTTGCTGACATATTTCATCTGGACGCCCGTGTGCATCAATTATAGTAAACGACACGCACTTTTGTCGTTTACTATATATTACACACTCACCATGCGTTTTGCAAGGTTTTGCTGGCAATTATTTCCTGTCCGTATTGGGTATATAAAGAATATACCCATCATTTTTGAAACACTCTGTATAGCGGTTCGCCTCCATAAATTCCCTGACGGCCATAAGCTTCTGGTATGCAAACCCATCTGCCTCGGTCAGATGCTCCGTTCCGGGACGTCCAAGGATGACAACCGGAAGCGCTTCCTCCCTGTCCGCAGCCCCATCCTGCCCTGTCAGGCGGTCAAGCTCCTCCTGAAACATATCCATCCCATACGAATCCAGATCTGCCCATGTCGAGGAGATTGCAGGCTCCATGTCAAACAGATATGCCAGCGCAGGGATGTTTCCATATAATATCACCCGTTTTTCATGCAGGGCATTCTGGTACAGGTATGCGTCCAGCCCCGTCAGCGCCGCTTTTTTGTCTGCCGTTGTCACAAGCCCTGTCCCAGCGCTGCCGCACTGAAGCTGCAGGCGCTCCCTGCCGCCTTGCGCACCCGCATCGTGAAACACAAAGCCGATTCCGTACAGGGCAGACTGCACTGACACACACGCAAGCACAAAGCCAAACACCATGCGAAATGCAAACCCGTTCACCGACTTTTTGCTCTGCCGGAACATCTCCGCGATAATCAGGACAGAGACCGGCATTACCAGAAACAGGTTGTTGATAATCGGGTACAGCCCATTGTTGCTCCCAAGCGGCGTCACGAAAATAATGACAAGCAGGAACACTGCCCAGAGCCTGTAATCCTTTCTGACCCGTCTGCCTGCCAGGCACCACACACATACGGCAATGACTGCCAGCAGATAGACCGTGACCCATTTATACATACTGAAATTGTCCGTGTAGTCAAAGCCAAACATCCCCCTTCCATAACAGAAGCGGAGCAGTACCAGCAGTCCCAGCGCATAGCATCCTTTTAATACAGTCGTCACCTTCTTCTTCCACGCGTGCTGCACCAGGCGCCCCACCATGCGGAAGCACAGAATGCCCGCCGCCATGTACGCCACGAACAGCAGCAGCCACACGCTGTAATTCAGGTAGTCTCCGAACATCGCCATGACCATTGATGTCGGCTTATAATCCGCAGCATGGTCTGTCATACCAAACAAGGATGCAACCATCCGCGGGTAAGCGGACATTCCATAGCGTGCGCTGATTGCCAGAAGCGGAACAATAACTCCTGCTATATATCCGCCAATGCAGAGCAATGTGCGCCTCAGCAGTTCCTTTATCCATGTTATTTTATTTCCGGACTTGTCCGCGTAGGACTGCCGCTTCCAGAAGCAGTCGCACCATACCGGCAGGATGAATGCCATATATGTAACATTCGGCATCCGCACCCCGACGCAGAGTCCAAGGATAACACCTGATATAACATAGTATGTTTTTTTATTTTTTGTAATTGCCTCAAACAGCAGGACTGCGGCGGCTGTCATCAGCAGATAGCCAAGATAATGATATAAAATAACAGTCGGCGCCCAGCAGAGGGACAGCGCAGTCATCTCCGCGGCAAGCAGTAAAAAGAACATGCCCTGGCGGTTCTGCCCATACCGTTTCCACAGGTACAGATAGACGCCTGCCGCCGCCGCCCCGGTCAGCAGCCCGCAGTAAACATTCATGCCCACCCAGCTGTCCCCGAACGGAAGCCCTGAAAGCGCCATACCCGTTATGTTTGCCAGGTACGTTGCCAGCCGCCACATCTCATATACGGTATCCAGGAAACGGTAATTGCCGAGCGCATATCCCGCGTCCATCAAGTCAAGCCCGACTGCCGCGTGGCGCAGCGGATACAGCAGAAGCGCCAAAGCCGGAAGCGCCGTGAACGCGCTTTTCTGCCGAACCAGCTCGATCAGCGTGCAAACCAGGTAGACAGCCGCCACAACGACCGCCATATGTCCCAGCAGCCCCAGGACGGAGCTGTCCGCCTGCGCTTCACAGTGGAACCACTTTGTCCATTCCTGCCGGATGTTGATGTGCTCGTGAATCAGATAGACGCCAAACGTCGCGCCGGAAAACCATTCAACCGGTTTCCGGAACCGCTCCAGAATCCGCGCCGCCCTGTGCTGTGCCTGTCCCGGGGCAAACGCAAGGAACAGACCCACTGCCCCCGTGTAGCAGAACAGGAAATTGTAAGTGTACCCATAATTGATCATATCCTCTAGTCTGCCCGTCTTCAGGTACACCATGCGGATCACAAAAAAAGAGGCAAAAATCACAGCCACACTTCCAAAATACAGCGCCGCCGCCCTCCACCTTGCCCGCAGCAGCCGTATGCCATAACGTCTCAGGTACGCCCCTGTCAGGTACAAAACCAGAAACCAGACACAGTCATAACCGAATTTGTCCCACGGAAGCCGCATCGGGAGCACCGTCTTGGAAACACTGAACAGAATCAGGAATCCCGTCAGGAGATACCGTACCTGTTTCTCCCCAAGATAGGAGAAGCCCGCATTGAGAAAGGGCATCATCAGGCAGAGAATCACGTACGACGACGCAAACCAGTAATGCTCCGTAACAATCGGAAAACAATATGTGAGCCCCTGATAAATATCGAACTCCTGCGCACCGATGATCACCGCGCCAAACCCGATCACGGCAGAATAAAAAAACACCTGCTTCCATATTTTCAGCGGTCTTTGCAGCACAATCCAGAAGGCATGTCCATTTCCCCCTTTCATCTCTGCCGGCGTGTCCACACCAAAATAACCGCTAATCAGCACATAGACATTTACAGCCACCAGACAAAACGCCTCGGCCAGCCACGCCGTGTACCCTGCCGCCGTCATATCCTGTCTTGCCGGATTCCCCAGCAGCCCGCCCTTGCCCAGATAGTGCAGGCTCACGATCATCAGCATCGCGATGATGCGCAGCAGCTCATAATTTAATTGCCGTTCTTTTTTTACCGCCATAGCTTCCCCCACTTCTGTCTCAGTTATCCCGCATTCCCAGCGCTTCCAGACGCCGTGCGATGCGCATCGCCCCTTTTCCGTCAATCAGTTCTTTTTCCTGCCGGTGCAGGCGCTCCCTGTACGCCTTATCCAGGATGCACCTTGTCAGCGCCTGCACCACGCGTCCTGTCACCGCCGTTCCATCCTCCGCAAAGCACCCCGCATTGGCAATGTCCGTGAGCGCTTCCAGCGCCTCGGCACCCTGACGCTGGTTTTCCGCGAAATAAAATACCACCATCGGCACGCCCAATGCGCTAACCTCATAGATGGTGCTGCCCGTTGCTGAAATTACCACATCGCTGCCAGACAGCAGGCCGCGCATGTCCTTGACATTTTCATGTACTGTTATGCCCGCACAGGACTCGTATCTATGCTTCAGCGCATCCGCAAACTGGTTGAACGGCCCGCTGACCAGATGCAGGCGCAGCTTCCGTTCAGCGAGCAGCGCGCCTGTCAGGCTGTCCCTTATCAGGGCATCGGCAAACGAAGCTGCAGCAAAACAGGGGTCGCTTCCGCCGGTCGTCACCGTGACATCCGTCACACTGTCTGCGACCTGATAGGAAGACGGTTCCTGAAACGCCTTTCTAAGCGGCATGTACTCCACCCCCAGCAGCACACTGTCCGGATATGTCTGCGCCGCCACGGCGTCTGTCGGCAGAGGCGTATAACTGTGTACCAGCCCTGGCGCGTAAATATTGTAATTAATCAGCAGGTCAACCGGATAGGGCTGTCCCATGTCCTCAAAGCATGCCACCCGCACGAGCTTTTTCAGCGCAAGGAAATAGTCCCTGCTCACCTGGTAGCTGTCCACAAGCAGCACGTCCGCATCCCTGTCAAACAAGTCCGCAAGCAGCGCAGACTCGCCCATCATATCCCTGTAATCCGTGTGCAGCACGATGACGCGGAAGCCCCGCTCCTCGATCATGCCCTTACAGCCCTCGTCCGCCGTAATAAAAACAGTGGAAAAATCCACCGCAGCCTCCGCAACTGACAGGCAGCGCATGACATGTCCCATCCCGATATCCGTATTCCCATCAGCACGAATGTATAGCACCTTAATCCCCCCCTCACCTTCCCCTGTGTGAGACATAGAACTTCTCCGCGAAACAGCCATTGCTGTGAGTGGAAATTGCTGAAAGCAATTAGAAGTTCTTCTCACACTATTTTACGAATCAGCATAAACGCCTCCGCCCGCTCCATTCCGGCGGCCATGCCGCGCGTTCTGGAAAGCACGTCCATGCCAGTCAGGCTCCTTGGGTGCGGAAACGTACTAAGCTCGGACACATAACAGCTCATCGCCTGCTCTTTCTTTTGGTAATAGTCCGTAATGTCGACAAACACATTGGGACAAAAAGCCGGCTGGGCGCTGTAATCAAAATTCCACTCCGACGAGGACAGTGTCTCAAAGGCAAGAATCTCCTCCACACAGCAGTCCGCCATCGGTCTTGTCGCCGTGAGCACCGCGCGCGCCGTGCACTGGTGGTCGACGTTCAGGTCACCGCTGTAATGCGTGTAAATAATCTGGGGATTAAGCTTATGAATCATCTGCTCCACCGTCTTGACAATGTCCAGCAAATCGATGCTGTCAAAGCGGTTGTCCGGAAAATAGGCAAAAAACACATCCCGATACCCGATTTTCCTCGCACTTTCAAGCGTATTCTTATGAAGCGCCTCAATGATATCCAGGCTGGTATCCTCCCTGTGCTCTCCCCGCGAAGTCTGCCCCTCACCCAGAATCACCGCATATACCTGGTCACCCTCTGCCGCATGTCTTGCAACGGTTCCGCCAACGCCAAGTATCTCGTCGTCCGGATGCGCTGCCACAACCAATACCGTTCTCAATTCCACCACCGTTCCTTTCCTATTTTAATTCCCATGCCGCTTTAGCGGCTCAATATAGATGAAAAACGCTTCCTTTTGCGTTTTTCCTGTGTGAAACCTAATACTTCTAAGGCAGTGTTTTTTACTGCCTTAGAAGTATTTTTCACACTATTCTCCGAAATACCACCCTTGCCGAAAGCTCCTGTCCGTCACCGGAGGGCACGGCATCTGCAAATTCCATTCTGTAATCGCCAAACCGGATAAATGCCCGCGGGTATCCCTCCGCGTCAAGCATCCGGATGTAGTCATATATCGTACCCAGTTCCATATCAGGTGTTATCGCGCTGTCTTCCGGCTTTCTGCGCTTGAATAACACCGGTTCGCCTTCCTGGGGCACGGGTGTTATTTTCCTTTCCAGAAACTTCGGAATCATTTCGCTGAAAATAACATCCGCACACCGCACAAAAATCTCGCTGGCGCTGCCATCGAGGGATAACGCATGTTTCATATATATGGGACCGCCATCCAGCGTCTCGGTCACACGAATCGCCGAAATCTTTGTCTCCCTGTGTCCACGCACAATCAGATTCTGGAGCGGACTGCCGCCCCTTCCATAGGGCAAGTCTGTCATATGAAAGACGACGCATTCCCAATCATCCGTTATTTCCTTCGGAATGATATACGACCAATGCGGCAGGAAGATATAATCCGGTTGAAAATCACGCACGTTATCCACGCTGAATTCCTCCCTGTCCGTATAAATCACAATCTCATGCGTTCCTGCACACTCTTTTTGCAATGCCTGGGCGCGCTCGATATTCCATGACTTTATTGTCGCGATGATAATCCTCATCCCACCACTCCCTTTCCTATGTTTTCGATACCGCAAGCTCAAACTGGATATAGTCCGGCTTCTCTGTCCTGGTAAATCCGCACCGTTCAAATGCCCTGGCAGAAGCCGTATTTTCATATTTTACCTGTCCTATCAGTTTTGAAACACCCGGTATTTTATCAAATATCACTTGTTCTTGAATCAAATCAAGCAATCTGCTTCCATAACCATTCCCGCGTTTTGCGGCACAAATACTGTAATCAATCACGGCATCCCCATTTTCAGTGTCCAGACGAATCTGTCCTACCGGACATTCCCCCTCGCACAGGATATACTGATATACCGATTCGTCCGCCAACATTTTCGCAAACCATTTCACATGATTTTCATAAGGAATCTTTTCCGTGTGAAATGCGTTTTTCCTGACCAGGTCGTCATTTGCCCACGCAAAGAGTATATCCATATCTGTCTGGCACACGCTTCGCAGATGCAGCGCATTTCCACGATCCGTCTCTTTCCAGCCCGTCCTTTCCATCCTGCCCCTCCGTACCAGTCACTCAATGTCTTCAAATGACAGCGGTGTGCCCCGGACAATATCACGCTTTGCCGTTTTCCCGAGCACTTCCTTATAATGCTTTGGTTTCAAGCCGTATGCCGGACGGATGCTCCTGATATTATCCGGCGTTAATTGCTCCCCGGCGGCAATGTCCTTTACGACAAAAAGGGAACGCCGGAAGCAGGCATTGGACTCCTCCTGCCGCGATACCCCGTAGCTTACTTTTCCCATCGCTTTTTCCACTTCGCGCACCTGCTGCACCATATCGTGGAACTCGTCCGGTTCCATCGAAAATGACGCATCCGGATTTTCAATCGCACGGCTGATGCAGAAATGCTTTTCAATGATATCTGCCCCCATCGCAACCGCCGTCGTGGCGCTGAATGCCCCCATCGAGTGGTCGGACAGCCCTACCGGGATGTCAAAACGCGCTTTCATGTCGCAGATGGTGCGCAGGTTCATCTCCTCGCTCTTTGCCGGGTAGGCGCTCGAGCACTTCATCAGCGCAAGCTGCCTGTTTCCAGTGCCGTATATCGCAGCAACAGCCTCCTCAATTTCCTCCAGGGTTCCCATTCCGGTCGACATGATAATCGGCTTGTCCTTCGACGCAATATACTCGAGAAGCGGTATGTCCACCAGCTCAAAGGAAGCCACCTTATAAAAATGCACGCCCAGTTTTTCCAGAAAGTCCACGGATGTCCTGTCAAACGGTGTCGAGAGGAAGTCTATCCCCACTTTTGCCGCCTCGTCGCGAAGCTTATCCTGCCACTCCCACGGCGTATATGCCTTCTGGTACAGCCCATAAAGGTTTTCCCCCTCCCATGTGCCCTTTTCAATTTGGAAATATGGGTTATGGCAGTCAATCGTCATCGTGTCTGCCGTGTAGGTCTGTATTTTCACGCAGTCCGCCCCTGCATCCTTTGCCACATGAATCAGCTCCCGGGCGCGCTCCATGCTTCCGGCGTGATTCGCCGACATCTCTGCAATGATATATGCCGGCGCACCGTCCCCTACCACTCTGCCGTTTATATTCATAATAATCCTCCATTCGTCCTTACATTTTCTCCCCGCAGCAGCTTATATTTCATCTCCGCAATCTTCCAGTCCTCCGGCGTATCAATGTCCTGCACATTCATCTCGTCCTGTATAAACGGTACGACATGCTCCATCCAGATTGCTTTCTGCCTGCGGAAGCTTTCCACCCTGAGGCAGTAGAACTGTCCGCAGTCATGGTAAAGCGGTTCCAGATCCTGTGAGCGTTTCGCCATGTTCTCAGGCCACTTCGGCGTGAGCCTGCCATCCCTGATGACAACGCAGCGCTGGGGAGGGAAGGAAAACTTCACAACAGGAATCACGCTGTCTGCCTGCTCCTGCTCAAGGAGCATCATTGCCGTCTTGATGGCATTTGCCGTCACAAAAGGCGCTGTAGGATAAATGCAGCACGCCGTGCCAAAGCGCATTCCGATGCGTTCATACGAATCGAGCACTTCCGCAATCACATCCGCTGTCGTCGCAAAGTCATTCGATGTCGCCGCACTCCGGAAAAAAGGTACCCTTGCACCGGCTTTTTTTGCCACCTGCGCGATTTCCTCATCGTCCGTCGAGACCATGACTTCATGGAACATGTCGGCATGCAGCGCCGCCTCGATGCTGTATTCCAAAATCGGTCTCCCCGCAAAAGGTTTTATGTTCTTGCGCGGGATTCGTTTGCTCCCGCCCCTTGCCGTGATTATTGCCACACTTTTCATATGAACTCCCATTCCTTCCAATCGTGCGAAAAGTCTGGTTAGGGACTAACCAGACTAAAAAACCGTTTCTATTTTTTATAGTAGGCCACAATCTTCACCACCGCCTGAATCACATCCTCGACATCCTGGTCCGTCATCGAATAATAGAGCGGCAGGCTCATCATTTCCTCGTAAAGCTTCTCCGCATTGGGGCAAAGTCCCTTTTTGTAGCCAAGCTTCTCATAATACGGATGCCAGTATACAGGAATGTAGTGCACATTGCAGCAGATATTCTCGGCTGCCATCGCTTCAAAAAAGCCTTTGCGGTCAATGCGCAGCATCTCCGGCCTTATCCGCAGTATGTAGAGATGGCGCGTCGTGTCCGACTCCGCAATTTCCTGCTGGACAAAAAGCTCTGGTATTTCCGAGAAAGCCTCATTATATTTGTTGACAATCTCCCTGCGCCTTGCCGCAAACATCTCCAGTTTGTCCAGCTGGCTTAAAATCAGGGCGCACTGGATATCCGTGATTCGGTAGTTGTACCCTAAGTCAACCTGTTCGTGATACCACGGTCCATGGCTTTCATGTTTAAAAAATGCCGCATCCTTTACAATCCCATGGGAGCGGTAAAGCATCAGCCTCTCATACAGCTCGTCAGAGTTTGTGAGGACTGCGCCGCCCTCCCCGCCGGTGACGGTCTTTACCGGGTGAAAGCTGAATTCCGTCATGTCCGCGATACTGCCGACTGGTCTTCCCTTATATTTGGTGCCAATTGAATGCGCCCCGTCCTCTATCAGCAAAATGCCCTTTTCCTGGCAGAGTGCAAGCAGCTCGTCAAGCGCGGCAGCCTGTCCCGTGTAATCCACGGCTACCACTGCCTTTGTCCGGTCCGTTATCAGCGCGCGGACGCTCTCCGGGTCAATATTGTAGGTGTCCGGCCTGATATCCGCGAAAACCGGCTTCCCCCCGCAGTAAAGCACACAGTTTGCAGACGCGGCAAACGTAATCGGCGAGGTAATCACCTCATCCCCCGCACCGATGCCTGCCGCCATCATCGCAATGTGCAGCGCGGCTGTCCCATTGCTGCACATCACCGCATGCCTTGCCCCTGTCAGGGCACAGAGCCGCCGTTCAAGCTCCGGTATCTTCGGCCCGCATGTCAGCGCCTCACTCACAAGCACTTCCGAGACAGCCTTCACGTCCGCATCGTCAATATACTGGTGTCCGTAATAAAGTTTCGTTTCCCTGACCGGAGTCCCTCCGGCAATTGCTGGTTTATCCATCCTTGCACTCATTCCCTTTCTATCTTACTCATGCAAATCTGTCTTTAAAAGCGCGCGAATCTGCTCCACGGAGAGCCACTGCGCGTTGTTTCCCGAAGAATAGTAAAAACCTTCCGCGACCTTTTTCCCGCTCGGGTTCGGGCGCTTCGACTCCTGCCAGAACATCTGCGGGTAAATGATGAAGTTCTTTTCATACTCATATGTGGTCATGGAGTCCTCCTCCGTTATCATCACCTCATGCAGCTTCTCCCCCGGACGGATGCCTGTCTCTATCGTCTTCATGCCCGGCGCCATCGCCTCCGCAAGGTCTGTTATCTTAAACGAAGGAATACGGCTGATAAAGGTCTCACCGCCCTTTGCCTCCTCAAGCGCCTTAATCACAAGCTCCACGCCCTGCGTCAGGCTAATCCAGAAACGTGTCATGCGGTAATCGGTAATCGGCAGTGCGTCCGCCCCCTCGGCAATCAGCTTCTGGAACAGCGGAATCACCGAACCACGGCTTCCTGCCACATTCCCATACCGCACAATGGAAAAATTCAAGTCCTTGGTGCCGCAGTACGCGTTTGCGGCGATAAACAGCTTGTCCGACACCAGTTTTGTGCCGCCGTAGAGGTTCACCGGATTGACTGCCTTGTCCGTGGAGAGCGCCACGACCTTCTTGATTCCGGTATTCAGCGCCGCATCAATGATATTCTGGGCGCCGTTGACGTTCGTCTTAATTGCCTCGTTCGGATTGTACTCACACGCCGGCACCTGTTTCATCGCCGCTGCATGAATCACATAGTCAACGCCCTCGAAGGCACGCTTCATGCGTTCGTAATCGCGCACGTCCCCGATGAAAAAGCGCAGCTTCTCCTTGTACTTTACAAAGTCATTTGCCATCATCCACTGCTTGAACTCATCGCGCGAATAGATAATGATTTTTTTCGGATTATAGTGCGTCAGCACATATTCCGTAAAACACCTGCCAAACGACCCCGTGCCGCCCGTTACCAATATCGTCTTATCATCCAACAACATACATTTTCCTCCCAAATTGTTACTCTTCTATTCCAGATTTTACCACAGTTTTATCCATACGTCAAAACTACATACAGGACGTTGCCGTTCCCATTTCCTATATAGTTTGTCTTATCCCGGCAAAAATATGTATTGCCAATCTGTTCAGCCTTTTTGTCTGCCCTGGTCGCGGGCACCGTGTCAGTCTTTGTCGTTTTCTTTCTTCCGGCGGATTTTATTGCGGTAAAAATAGAGCAGCCGGAAATAGACCAGAAACCGAAACGGCGACTGCATATGCATTGCCGCAAGCTTTTTCTGTTCCTCGTCAAAAGCCTTCAGGTAATAAATATTTTCCTGAAAATCAGGAAATTCATGCCGCATCCCCTCCGCTATCTGCTTCAGGAAGGCAAGCCTGGGGCGTTTCATCCCCAGCATGTACGTAAAAAGTGTGTTCATATAATAAAGCTTTGAGAATGCAAACTCAAACTCCAGCCTGTACGGCTTGTAAATGCCATACCTGCGCGCCTCCTCTATCAGGCGTTTCCCCATCAGCAGCCTTGCCTCGCACTTCTCCATGCTGACTGCGTGGACAGTCGAGGCGTCATGCTGGTAATAGTAGTAGAGCGGCTCCTCCACCTTCTCAAAATGCGTGAAGTGCAGCATCCATATCGGCGAGGCACAGTTGTCCTCGTAAAACGTCTTTTCGGGAAACCGCAGCTGATAGTCATCAATCACGGACTTCAGGTAGACCTTGATTACCATGCTGCCCGGATTCATGACAAGCTTCTTGTAGCGCTCATGGTCAAGCACGCCCGTCTGGTCAGGCGTGTTGTTCGGCATCACCTTCCCGACATTCATGGTATGCTCGCAGACCATGCAGTAATCGCATCCCACAACATCCGCCCCGGTCTGCTCTGCCTTTTTGATCAGCTTCTCATACATGTCCGGCGCGACCCAGTCATCCGAATCCACAAATCCAATCCATCTGCCGCGCGCCACGTCAATGCCCCTGTTGCGCGCACCGCCCTGCTTCATATTGTCATACAGCTGTATCGCCTTGAACTTCCACGGGTACTTCGACTCATACTCCCGCAGAATTTCCAGGGACTCATCGGTCGAAGCGTCATCCACCGCAATGATTTCATAATCCGTAATCGACTGGTTAATCAGCGAGTCGAGACAAAACCTGAGCTTGTTGTCCGCCGCCATATTGTACACTGGTACTACGATACTAAGCTTCATAATCTGCTGCCACTTCCCTTCTGTCTTTTATTTTTTTATCCTTTTTACCGCTCTTTTATAATCGCCCCGTCTTCCACCCGGAATACCATATCGCATTTTTCAATGGTCTGTAGCCTGTGCGCTATGATAACAAGTGTTTTCTTACCATGCAGCCTGTTGATGGACTCCATGATTGCCGCCTCCGTGTCGTTGTCAAGCGCCGAAGTCGCCTCGTCGAGAATCAGCACCTCGGGGTCATGGTAGAGCGCCCGCGCAATGCCGATTCTCTGGCGCTGTCCCCCGGAAAGCCGGATGCCGCGCTCCCCGATACCCGTGTACACCCCCTCCGGAAGGGTCTGCACAAATGCATCGAGCTGCGCCTCCTTCAGCGCGTACCAGAGCTTTTGGTCGTCAATTTCCTCCTCGGGAATCCCAAACGCGACATTCTTGCGGATATCCGCATCCAGCAGGAATATCATCTGCGGGATATACCCCACATTGGCGAGCCACTCCCTGTAATGCTCCTGTATGTCAACATCATCGGCAAGCACCCTGCCGCCCTGGAGCTTCAGCAGCCCGAGCAGCACATCGATAATCGTCGTCTTGCCCGCGCCGCTCGCCCCCACGATGCCAATGGACTTTCCGATGGGAAACGACACGGTCGCATGGTCAAAAATCAGCTTGTCCGAATTCGGGTAATGATAGGTGATGTCGGATAGCGTAAGCGCCCTTGTGACAGGAAGCTTTTCCTTTGCAACGACCGCATAGGAAATGTCCGTGTGCGCCGCGTCCGTCTCCTCGACAAGATTGTCGCTGACATTGAAGAAAAACGGCTCGTTGAACGCCATGCTGGTCAGCTGGTTGTTGATGCGGCTTGCAGCAGGAAGCAGGCGCATCGCCGCAATCCCGAACGCCGCAAACAGGGAAACCATCGCCGACACATCCGCCCCCATCACAATCAGCGCCAGTATATACCCCAGAAGACCTGCCATGCAGACAGTCTCTATCAAAAGCTTCGGTGTGTTATTAAAAAGGCTGAACCGCTCCATCGCCTTCACGTAGCCCTCGCCCACCTTACAGTACTCACCGATAAAATACTGCTCGCGCCCGGCGACCTTGATTTCCTTGATGCCCTGCACCGTCTGGGAAATCCACGCAAACATGGATGCGCCGTAATCCTGGTTTTCCTTGCCAGTGCGGTTCATAATCGGCTTGATGATATTCTTGATGACAACAAGGGTCACAACCAGGAGCACCGCAATGACAACGGTCATGACGGGATCCTGCACCGCGAGCGCAATCACGAGGAACACGGCGACCGTCGCTTCCGATGCAATCTGTAATACTGCCATAATCAGCGCGTACATATTGCTCACGTCAGCCGTGATGCTGCGCTGGATCACGGAGGTTTCTGCATTTAAGTAATACTCGTACTCCCGCCTGACAAAATTCTTCATCAGGTTGGATGCCGTCCGAAACTGGTTGCTGTACACAAACCGGTACAGGCTTCTCTGCAAAAAAAACTGGAACACATTTTTTGCCACATACAGAAAAATCAGGAATAAAATCGCCAGCACGGAAAACTGCACGGTGTCCCGCAGATTGAGCAGTTCACAGATTCTCTGATATGTTTCTCCCTGCGCCAGCGCCACCGGGTCGAGAATCAGCTGCACGACAGCCATCACCATCATCACGGCACCCGTCTCAAGTCCCGCCGATACCAGCATCATCACAAACAGCCGCGCCATCGCACCCTTTTGTTTTTGATCCATCAGTATATTTATCTTTTTTAATATTTTAAGCACCTGTATTGTCCATCCTTCCACGTTTCATCTGTTATCCATATTAGAATCTTTAATTTATAGTATATGTCACATTGGCGATAAACACAATATAATTGAAAACTTAATTATCGTTAATTACGAAAAAAACAGAAGGAAATTATATTCCGTCTGTTCAGACTATAGACAACTAACCTCAAAAAAGTTAGCTGTCTACTTTTTATTTTATCATTTTATTGGTATATATTATTTTCAATATATTGGAAGTGGAGGAATAATCAGCCTGTTACGCTCTATTTTAGAAAATATATGCATGGTATTCAATAAGAACCCAAAAGCAGGCAAAACTGCTTCGTGGCATAAACTTTTGAAACAATAAATAAAAATCCAGTCTATTCGTGTAAATTCATGGTAATCCTAATTGTTTCCCCATCTTTTTCCTGTTCTGCAGGATCAAGCTCTTCGTAATCAGCCAAGTCTTTATGAATTCTCTTTTTATCGTCCCGGCTTTTTCCGTTATCAGGCGTTCCCGGTGTATAATAATTCAGATAATAAAATCTGCACCATCTAATATGCTCTAATCTCATCAACTCATCTTCGCTTCTTTTACCACCTAAAGTTGACAATACTTCACCGAAATCAGCCGCAGAAATATTAGATGATTTCAGAAATCCGGAAAGCAAATCCCACTCTTTTTTTATACCATACTGACTTGCGTAATGTTCATTTAAGGCTATCGCCTTCCTGATTAATTTTTTTCGTCTGATATTATCATCTGTGAACACTTGTATCTTTCTGCCAAACGGTATTAAATTCCCATTGGAAAGATAGGAAGCCAAATCCCCTTCATCAGGCGAATAATAATACAATGGCGCCTCACCCGACTTTACAACAACCGTCTGCAAAAGTTCGGCTTCCAAATCATCTGCAATAATAATGATATCCGCTTTTGTTACAATATTCCAAATATCCGGATTTCCCTTATCATAAAAAAACAACTCATCATTATTCATCAACACAAGCTCACTATGCCTACGCTGAAACAATTCATTATCTGTGATGACATGATATGTAACTTTCTGCGCAAGGGAAAACAGATTAAGCTGCAATCCAACACAGACAATGTCGCCTGCCAAAGTGCCATCTCCCCAAACCACTATATCACAAGTTTCCATATCCCTGTTCCATAGAGCAATTTCTTTCCAAAGCAATCGTGCAATTGCCATATTGACATTAAAAAAAGTCACATTCTCAACTGTTTTTTGCAGACCAATCTCCAAGTCTTTTATCCCGATATAAATGTTCTTTCCTATCAGCTCTTCCCTGTGCTCTTCATAAAACCGCAGACTCTTTTTATCCGTAGAAAACATAATGATATGATCGCTGGCATACCCTTTGAACTTTTCTCCGGGATAAACAGCGCTTACACCTTTTTCAAAAGAAATACGACATTCTTCATCCGAGTACACTGCAACCTTATCCACTTTCCCCAATAAAGCAATCCTGCATTTCAGCGTCTCCCATACGCTTTGTAATGCGCATAGTATCGTTGTGGCAGTTACCAGCGGAGCTGTCCATCTGGCAATCTCAAACTGACGGGCGCTGATATCCGCCCTTTTTCGCAAAACAATCTAAAATATTCCATTCCCTTGTTTTTGTATCAATATTCAAAATATATGAAACACTGCTCTCACCCTTACATCTTACACCAGTTTACAACTTTTGGATTTTTTTGAACCCTGATAAAACGTACCCCTC
>CARTDA010000004.1:0-208900 GCA_949066965.1 uncultured Lachnospiraceae bacterium | reverse complement strand
TAAAACAGCTAGTTAAGAAACAGGGGTATCATTTATAAAGTTGTAAAGTAGTGTTCGCTTATCTGAAATGAGCGAATTATTTTTATTACCAGTAAGTAATTGAAGATACTTATCGCACGCCTTACAAAGCACCATAATTCCTGATTCGCTTATTGTGTATTCCGGCAATGCCGCATTGTACTTTGCACATGCTTCCCTAATCTTGTCAAATCCTCTTCCCCACGCCTCAATCATTCCGCTTTTAAAGAAAATGCCCGCCAGCTTTGGATTATACGGTTTGGAGGAATGCTTCATAAACAGCTTATCTGTCGAATTTAATTCTGACGGCATTTCGCCATCATTCCAGACATACATTTTATCCTCGTACACGCTAATCTGAATGGGATTGCAGCTGCTATAGTCTTTATGCACAATTGCATTCAGCAATATTTCGCGAAAAGCATCCTGATGAAACATGAATTGTTCAATTCTTTGAATGCCTTCATAAAAAATCAACGCCTTCAGATATTTCGTGTAGACTAAATCAACCGTCTTGTCGACCTGTTCAATAAGGGAACCATGTATTTCATCCTGATACTTCAAGTCAGCATCGGAATCTCCAAAATAACCAATCTTGATATAGGAACCTGTAACCCATTTCTCCGGATCTTTATAGAATGCCAGCATTGCCGCCCTTATCAGATATCCTTCTTCGTCGATTAGGTGAAGGTTCTCCATCAATATTGTATCGTCAACCTTTGTTTCCTCCTCCGTCAGCCTTCCTCTTCTTACAGCCTTTTCTTTCAGTAAATCAATCGCTTCTCTCCTTAAATCTGTCACTTTCAGCCTCGGAACCGGCATGCCGTCCCATGTTCTGCCCTGTGATTTCAAAATCGCTTTGTCCAGTTCTTTTCCGGTTATCGTTCTCATTGTACTGCCGGAACGATAATAATATTTACCGTGGTAGCTGATAAGAGAAGGATACTTATCCACAACAATTTCAATATACTGCAATTCATTCTCATACAACAGATTGACATCTGCCACAATGCCCATTGTGTCAAGCCCGACGACTTCTCCATTGTCATTCTTACCTATATAGAGTGTTCCGCCATAAGCGTTTGCATATCCGCAAATCCATTCTAAAAACTCATCACGCCATAATTCCTTCCATTCTATTGTCTGATGCTCTGGCACCCTCTTCACCTACTTCCATCAAATCCCTTGTGTCAATGTAACATTATTCTTTCTTTTATGAATGGCATTCCTAAAAAGTCAATAAGATTTCCACGTTATTTTGCATACTTCTTAAAATTTTCCGCCTGTTCCAGCACTTCTTTATAAACATCATCAATCGTAACTGGCGGATAACCATATTTATCAAGCAAAATAATCAAATCCACCTGCAAAGTTGCCTTAATATCTTCTCTGGTAGACCAATCTGTATATTTTGCCTTATCATCTACAACTGCCCGAATTTCTTTTGACAATGCAATCATTTTATCATTTGGATATTCAAATTCATACTTCTTCGATACTGCAAACAGAATATCATAAAAGGCTTTTTCCTCATAATCAATACCTATATTTTGAAACGAATTTCTTTCCGCTTTCAATTCCTGTATTAAATCCGCAAGCTGATTTGCCACATCATCAAGAACCTCATTTGCAAATGCTTCGTCTTTCCTTCGATTATTATAGGTTTCTACAACTGCTTTCATTCTCTCAGCAAATTCAATACTTTTGATTTTATTTACCCGCTTAAACTCCTCAATCGCATAAGACAGCAATCTCTGCAATGCTTTAATCTTCGTATTGGGCATAGGAATCTTTTCAATCCTTGCCATATACGCATCGCTGAAAATATCAACATCTATATGTTTCCCCGTATCAAATAGTTCCTCAATACCATCAGACTGTATTGCACTGTCCAGCAATTGACGAACTTTGGCATTCATCTGAGAAACATCCGGCGCTTCTCCTTTTGTCAGTTTAAACAGTACCGAACGCACCGCCTGATAAAAATGCACTTTTTCAATATCTGCATTGGTAAACTGTTCACTAGAGCTGCACAAGTTAAATGCCTGTTTCATTTTTCTAACTGCCGCCATGAACCGGAGTTCCAAGTCCTGTGTCAACTGCACATACTCTACTGCTCTGTTCAGGCAATTTAACTGTTCAACCGGACTTCCCATATAGTAATCCTTTGCACTAAAATTGTGAAACATCTGATCTAACACTTCAAGCTGATCCAAAACAATTGTCACCGCCTGACTAACGTCATCCAGTTCCTCTTTCTCAAAATTTGTATACTTACGAAGCGCAGCATTCATATTTTTCTTGATACCAATATAATCAACAATCAAGCCTCTGTCCTTGCCCTCATAGACACGGTTCACTCTGGAAATTGTCTGTATCAATGTATGCTGCTGAATCGGCTTATCAATATAAATGGTATCAAGACACGGCACATCAAATCCCGTCAGCCACATATCAACCACAATCGCTATTTTAAAATTGGATTTTACATTCTTAAACTGCCTGTCCAGTTCCTTCCTGTCCTCTTTTGTACCCAGCATCTCATAAAGTTCTTTTTCATCATCTTTATTTCTTGTCATGACAAGGCGCACTTTCTCTATCGATTTTAATTCCTTTTCCTCTTTCTCCGTTAATTCCACACCCTCTGGCGCTTTCCTCTTTTCTTTCCATTCAGGACGAAGCTCCATCAAATTCAGATAAAACGCATAGGCTATCAGTCTGTTTGCACATACAAACATTGCCTTGCCCGCTACTGTCGAATCTTCTTCTACCCTTTTCTCATAATGTGATACAAAGTCTTTTGCTACTGCTTTGAGCCTGTCAGGATCGCCAATAATCGCATCCAGGTGCGCTACCGCTTTTTGGCTTTCCTCAATCTGTTCTTCAGATGTTCCAAGACTGGCACATTTATCATAATATTCTTCAATCTCGCGCAGTTTGTCCTCACGCAATGTTACCTTTGCCGCCCGCCCGTCATAAACAAGATTTACCGTTATTTCATCTTTCACTGCCTCTGTCATGGTATATGGATGCCCGACAATATCTCCAAATACTTCAACTGTAGCATCAATCGGCGTCCCTGTAAAACCAATATAAGTTGCATTTGGTAAGGAATCATGCAGATACTTGGCAAAACCATACGTTTTATTTACGCCTTTTTCCGTAACTTTTACCTTCATATCAAGGTTAATTTGCGAACGGTGCGCCTCATCTGAAATGCAAATCACATTATACCTGTCTGTTAAAAGCTGTGTATCTTCCGTAAACTTCTGTATTGTAGTCAAATATACCCCGCCACTTGGTTTTCCCTGTAATTCTTCTCGCAGCTTATCCCTTGACTCTATGCTTATTACATTATTATCTCCAATAAACTGCTTCGATGCAACAAATTGTTTGGAAAGCTGGTCGTCCAAATCGGTTCTATCGGTAATGATTAAAATAGTGGGACTTTTAAAATAACTGCTTTTCATAATCATTCGGGTAAGAAAAAGCATAGTATAGCTTTTCCCGCATCCGGTCGTCCCAAAATATGTACCGCCCTTACCATCGCCATTCGGCTTCATATGTGCTTTCACATTTTCATACAGGTTATTGGTGGCAAAAAACTGTGGATATCGGCACACAACTTTTGTATTTTTGTCTGTAGCGTCAGGAAAATAGATAAAGTTCTTTATTACCGCAAGAAGCCTGTCCTGTGCAAACAAGCCATCTATCATTGTAAACAATGAATTGATACCATCCATTTCCTTGTCATCATCATGAACTTTTCTCCAAGCGTAAAAAAATTCATATGGTGTAAACAGGGAACCATACTTACTGTTTGCACCGTCACTGATAACCACGAATGCATTGTATTTGAAAATTTCTGGTATATCTCTCTGATATCTGACTGTCAACTGCGTATATGCATCCATTATGGTTGTGTTTTCTTGTATTGCAGTCTTAAACTCTAATACTACAAGAGGAAGTCCATTCACATAAATAATACCATCAGGAATACGAATCTGATAATTGTATCCTTCTATTTCTAACTGATTTACAATCTTAAAGATGTTCTTTTTGGGTTCTCCGTAGTCTATCAACTCAATAAATACATCTTTCTTATTCCTATCCTCACGATTAAATACAAAGCCGTCTATTATCATGGATAGAACTACTTTGTTGGATTCATACAAAGTTCCGCCTACGGTGCGCAAAGAGAGGATAATGCTGTCAATCTCACTTTCTGTCAGTTCCTCCGAAGCATATCGGGTGTGCAAATATTCTTTTAAATCGTCTACTATCAGAACTTCTGATTTTTCACGTAACAGTTCACTGCCTGTCTGATGAATATAGCCTTTATTTTGTAAAAGTTCTATGATAGATAGCTCTAATGCATGTTCGTTAAAATTCGCCATTGTATTTGCTCCCTTATTATGAAATTCTTTTCATCACTTCAATAAAGTCATTTCGTTTCTTTTCCCAACGCATATCGGGAACACTAATACCAAATTCTTTAGACATGAGATTTTTCAATTCGCCAAGCCTCTTTTTAAGTAGTTCTTCCTCATCATCTAATTTCATTCCAATTTTATTCGGATTTACTGCTCCTTTGATTTCTTTATACTCAAATCCAGGAAGAAGTATAGATGTATATTCACTTTTCAAAACCCATGCCGCCCCCATTTCGTTCAAACACACAGGACTTTTATAATAATTCTTAGAGAGCATAAAAACAACATACAACTTATAATTGTGGAATAATGATGATAAGTAGTCGTATATATTCTGATTTAGGGGTATTGCATAATCAGGAACAGATGAGCAAAATAGATTATCGTTCGTCAGCCCAATATCTGCAAGAAGTTCAACAAAAGGTTCAACATATTTCAAATCCTCTGAAGAATGACTTATAAAAATCTTTGATTTAAGCATCTTTTTATCCTCCCTTTTCTCCATTTCTTTTGGATAATATTTGTCAATATTTTTTTGAATAACAGACAAAGAGCCTTTTAACTTATTGAAACTCTCCCTCTCATTATAATTTTTACCATCGAACTTATGTATAACGCCGTTCACATTTATTATATTCCAGATATATCTATCTTTAGTTCTGTCATAAATTTCTTGCAGTTCAAATTTAACAGCTTCCTGCCACTCAATAAATTCAGAATCATCATATATAAATTCTCCAGATGGAACACATAACCCCTCTACTGGTTCAAACTTCCTAAAATGAGTTTCAATAGTAGGCATAGCAGAAATTAGTTCCATTAAATCTTGTTTCATATAATCTCATACTCCTTTTCGGTAAATGATAATTTAGTGGCTTGACAACTGTGCCAAAAGAACCTTTTTTATT
Source organism: uncultured Lachnospiraceae bacterium (assembly GCA_949066965.1). Taxonomy (GTDB): domain Bacteria; phylum Bacillota; class Clostridia; order Lachnospirales; family Lachnospiraceae; genus COE1. The sequence goes on along the minus strand of CARTDA010000004.1, from coordinate 203,541 downwards.
TCATCAAGAACAAGAGTTTCTTTAACATTAGCATGAATACGCTCATAAACGCTCTTTGCTGCCGTACCAAACTGATTGAGAGTAATGTCATCGGGTAGTGGAATCTCAAAAGATTCAAGTTCTTGCTTATTGATTGCCTCTCTTGTAGAACCGGATTGACCAATGCCTAACAACTTTGCTTTGTTATCAGCAGAGCAAAGGGTAAACATGATGTAATAGCTCATTGTTTCACCCTTAATTGGACGTACAATCATAACGTGCTGATTTACTCTTGCCGGTAAAACATCGTTAGGAACCATACAGCATCGAGCAACAGACGCGCCAGTAATATTAAACAGGACATCGTTCAGCTCAACTATGACGTTAGTCAAAGCATCGGCTTGATTCTGATTGATATGAGCAAGCTTGTCATATTCAAAGTTAAAATCAAAAACGTTCGTGCTTCTGATAAGCGAAATGCCTTCGCTGCCATATGCCATTTTTCCACCTTTCGGAGTTGCACCACTGCCTATTTTACTGCAAATCTTTTGCAACGGAACTTTCGGAAAATGTGTATCGGCATCAGCAAATAACTCCTTGTAAACAGCCGACAAGGTTGCCACTAAATTATCATTTATCTTCCGTTTAAGCTCAATTCTATCCTCCACAATCTTATACGCTTCGACAATTTTTCTCTGTTCATCAATTTGGGGGACATATACTTGCATCTGTGCAAATTCATTCCATGGCATACTACCTCTAACACCCCCAACCGCAATAAATGCTGCCTCCCTATCAAACTCGTCTCTTTTAAACCACATTTCCAAATATTCTGGTAAAATCTCATCAGGATTCTTTACTCTGAATATTGGATATGCAGGTGACATCATCGCAACTTCATACCCCTTCTGTCTTGCTATTGGTATCCTAGAATCTCTGCTAACCTGCATCAAACTAACCGCAAAATCATTTTTTCTTATCAATTTGTATTTTGTCAAGTCTGTTCCTATTGTATTGGCAACAGAAGGAATAAAACATTTATCAATACTTACTCCTAGCAAAACATCTGTTTCATTGTTAAAATTTCGTTCATCAACCTTAATAACCAGTTCTTCTATCGTCTTATAACCTGATTTCATACCCAAACTCCTTAAACACTTCCAAAAGGTCTGCTTTAGACTTTTCCTCCTGTACCAATAATTCTCGTAATTCACTTTGAAGCGTTTTCATCTTCGTATCAAAATCAATAGTTTCATCCCGATTCACAAACTCAATATATCTACTCGGCACAAGCGTAAATCCCTTTTCTTTTACCTCGTCAAATCCCGCAGAATAACAAAATTCTGGTATATTCTCATATGTATCTTCATATCCTGCCTGCTGCCAGTTATGGTAGGTTTCAACCACTTTCGCCCTATCTGCCTCTGTCAGCTCTATGTATTTCTTTTCATACGGACTTCCTATCTGCCGCAAATCCATAAAGAGTATTTCCTTTTCCCGATTGCGATAATGTTTCTCCGCCCCATTCATATCTACTGTACGTTCTTTTTTATTCTTATTCAGAATCCAAAGCGTTACACTGATATCTGTCGTATAAAAAAGATTCCTCGGCAATATCAGAATTGCTTCCACCAAATCATTTTCAATCAATCTTTGTCTGATTTTCAACTCTGTTCCATCATCCGATAATGCACCATTGGCAAGCAAAAAACCTGCCACTCCATTTTGTGACATTTTTGACACAATATTTAATATCCACCCATAATTGGCATTGCTTGTCGGTGGTACTTCGTATCCATTCCACCTTGCATCGTCCGTCAATTCATCAGGCGCCCGCCATTCTTTTTGATTAAACGGCGGATTCGCCATAATATAATCTGCTTTTAAATCCTTATGCTGATCATTTGTAAACGTATTCGCCGCCATTTCTCCAAGATTCGCCGATATTCCCCGGATTGCCAGATTCATCTTCGCCAGCTTGTAGGTAGTATTTGTATACTCCTGTCCATAAATAGAAACTTTCTTTTTGTTTCCATGATGTGCCTCAATAAACTTTATGGACTGTACAAACATGCCTCCCGAACCACAGCATGGGTCGTATAAAGTTCCGTCATAAGGCTCTATCAACTCTGCAATTAAATTTACAATCGTTTTAGGCGTATAGAATTCGCCTTTCCCTTTTCCCTCTGCAATCGCAAACTTACTAAGGAAATATTCATACATACGACCAATAATATCATTCTCTTTATCCTTTGTCGTGTCAATGCTATTAATTTCATCTAACAAGGATGCCAGTTTGACTGTATCAATCTGCAATCGGGAATAATAGTTATCCGGCAATGCACCTTTCAAAATGGGATTCGTTTTTTCAATTGTAAAAAGCGCTGTGTCTATCTTTAATGCAATATCATCCTGTTTGGCATTTTCCATAACGTAAGACCATCTACTTTGCGATGGCAAATAAAACACATTATCTTTTGTATAAAACGCAATATTATCCACAAATTTTTCCATACCATCAGCAATAATCCTCGCTCTCTGTGCTTCAAACTTGTCACTTGCAAATTTCAGGAAAAACAAACTTAATACCACATGTTTATATTCTGACGGTTCTACAGACCCTCTCAATTTATCCGCAGATTTCCATAAAGCCTCCTCCATAGAAACTTCTTTCGCCTTTGTTTTTACTGCCACTCTGATATCCTCCTCAGTCCTTTGTAAATTCCAATCTATGTCAACCCCAAATTCAAGTTCATCACATATTATCGCAACTGTCTCCATAGTGACAAACATGTCCTTATGTTTCCTGAGTTTGTCAAACCGCTGTACCCCTATATTTACCACAGGCTACCTATCCATATACACACTGCCGCAATGCATGGATTCATTATCCGATATCAGTATACACGATATCGGCATTTTAGGCAAATAAACATCGGCATACACCCATTCATTTAATTCGCCCTGGTATCCTTGGCGCTGCCTACCTCCGGCACCACAAGGCGCGTGCCTGTCAGAATCAGGTTTTCATCCGGACCGATAACATCCCTGTTTAAATAGTACAGAAGGCTGTAATAGGATGCGTCGCCATAGTATTTGTATGCGATATTGCGGAGACAGTCGCCGGATTTTACTGTATATTTGTGGTCATCCACCGTGTCCTCCACGTCCTCGGGCATCAGGTAATGCTGCTGCCCCATATCTGTTACTTTAAAGTAATACAGTTCCCTCTCCACTGTCCCGTCTGCCGCCACTTTTTTTACGGCCGGCTTCTGCCACTCAGGGCGGAAATAAATCACACTCCCGTCCGCACATTCCAGCTCCCAGTCCTCCTTGACAAGGTAACCGTACTCGCCGGACAGGCTGCCCTTTTCATCATACTCATAACAGTGGAGCGTGATGTCGTCCTCCCTCGCAATCACTTTCAGTACGCAGTTTCCGGCATCATCATACTGGTATGCACAATACTGCCACGCCCCCGATTCATTCGACCCCCAGTAGTCGACACAGTACAGCTCCTCCATCAGCTGCTCGCCATCATATTCCGCCTGGTATGCGCGGTCAAAGAACAGTTCCTCAGAGTAGCCAAACTGGTCAGATCCGACCTCACGGCTGTAGGAAATCTCAGACAAAACCTTGCCGTCCGCCGAAAACTGATAATTTCTGACATCAAACATATAGCGGTGCGCCACATAATATCCGTCGCCATATGGCACACCAGTCGATTTATAGTAAATCTGGCGGCAGGTGCGTGCCTTGTCATCCCACTCATAAACCCGTTCCTCACAATAGCTGCGCTTTCCGCTGAGGATGCTGCCAGAATATCCCAGCGCATAGCAGAGACGATTCTTCCTGTCAAAAACCGCGTGCGTGCTCTCGGCAATTTCTTCCTCCGGATACTGGTACAGAATCCCCCATTGGTACTGATTGCCCAGATGACTGTTGACCGGGCTGTGCCTTTCATCATCCGCAGCAAGAAGCTCCAGCCTGTCATCCTTGTCATAAACCTCATGCGGTGCCGCGTCCTCCTGCCCTTTTGCCACAGCCTTGTCCAAATGGCTTTCAAAAATGCCCATACAAATCCATAACAACAGCCCCGTGCCCATCCATGCCGCCATGCAACGCTGCATGTGAAAATGCCTTTTTCTCATTGGTACCTCCTATTTCTTAACAATTCCTCAATCAGATGGGAAAAACAAAAGCCATCCACTGTAACGGATGGCCTTTTTACCCACATTTTATAAGCATCAATAATCCTAAACTTCCTCGTCCGGCTCCAGGAGTGCTTTCTCGTAGCTTTCGAGAATCGTTTTCTGAATCGTATCTCTTGTGTTGGAATTGATTGGATGAGCAATATCCCTGTACTCTCCATCCGCGGATTTCTTGCTTGGCATCGCGATGAAAAGACCCTTTTCACCCTCGATGACCTTGATGTCATGAACTACAAATTCATCATCAAGTGTAATAGAAACCACTGCTTTCATTTTGCCCTCTTTTGTAATTTTGCGAACGCGAACATCTGTTATCCTCATTCTTTTGTCCCCCTTTTGCAAGTCTTTCACTTTGTTTATTCTTGTACCTTATAGAACATACCGCTCATTTTTTTCCACCACGACTTTAATACCGGTCTCCCCGACGTGGTGAGAATTTGCCCGAATCGTATCACGGCTCTCTACAATACAGTTTTCAATGTGGGTGTTATCGCCTAGATACACGTCATTTAAAATGATCGAGTTTTTAATGGTACAATTGTTGCCGACAAATACCTCCTTGAACAGGATGGAATTCTCTACCGTGCCGTTTACAATGCAGCCGCTTGAAATGAGGCTGTTGCGAACCCGGGATCCCGGGTTGTATTTTGCCGGCGGCAGGTCGTCAACCTTGGAATATACGTCCGGATACTGCTTGAAGAAATAGTCGCGGATGTCCTTTTTGAGGAAATCCATATTGGTCCCGAAGTAATCCTCCACGGTTGCGATATTTCTCCAATATGATTCAATCCTGTAACCATATATTCGCTTTAAATCTTTATAGCGTATCAGGATGTCCTGCACCAGGTCGTGCCTTCCCTCCTCAGCGCTCTTCTCAATCAGTTCGATGAGCTGCCTGCGCCTGATGACATAGATGCCGCATGACACCGTCTTTGACTTTGCCACCATGGGCTTCTCCTCGAACTCCTCGATACGTCCGTCATCATTCATCTTGACAACACCGTACCTGTCCACATCCGCATCCTCGGGCATCTCCTTCACAACGACAGTGACGTCTGCCTTTTTTGCAATGTGGTACTCCAAAACTTTATTGAAATCCATCTTGTAGACACAGTCGCCAGTCGCGATGACTACATATGGTTCATGACTTCTCTTTAAGAACAGGAGATTCTGGTATATACTATCCGCCGTTCCCTGATACCAGTTGCTGTTATCCGGGGTAACTGTCGGTGTAAAGGTGTACAGACCTCCCTGTTTTCGTCCAAAATCCCACCATTTTGAGGAACTCAGGTGCTCATGAAGGCTTCTTGAATTATACTGCGTGATAACAGCAACCTTCTGGATGTGTGAGTTGGACATGTTGCTCAGCACAAAATCAATACTTCTATAACTACCTGCTATCGGCATGGCTGAAATCGCCCTCTTGTGGGAAAGCTCCCCCATCTTCCTGCTATTTCCTCCTGCCAGTACAATACCTAATGCTCTCATTTTCCCTCTCCATTCTCGCTATTTCAATCTCCCACCTTTATCAATGTCCTGCCGCTGTCCAGAATGCCATCCGGATAATCTGCCGCAACGGTCTCACCAAAGACCACGGTGTTCTTACCCACTTTCACATTGGCGGGAACGACTGATTTCTCTCCGATTGTAACCAGTCCGCTATTGTAGATATCAGGTCTTGTGTCGTTTTCCTTTTCAGGGAGCGTGCCTATCTGCGTATTGCTGCCAACCTGCGAATACTCATCTATGATAGCCTTCTCAATCACGCACTTATCGCCAATCTGAGTCTGGTTCATGATAATGGAATTGCGCACAACCGTACCCTCTCCGATTGTGACGCCGCATCCGATAACGGAATTGTAAACCTGTCCATAAATTTCCGAACCCTCACCGATGATACAGCGCTCTATCACACTGTCAGGCGCAATGTACTGGGGAGGAAGCACCTCGCTCTTTGTATAAATCTTCCAATATTCCTCATAGAGGTTAAATTCCGGAACAATGTCAATCAGCTCCATGTTTGCTTCCCAGTAGGAACTGAGCGTCCCAACATCCTTCCAGTAGCCGTTGAACTCATAGCAGTACATCGGGCATCCCTTCTCATGGCAGTATGGAATGACATGCTTTCCAAAATCAAGTGCAGGCTGGTCTGCTTTCGCCAGAAGCGCCTCCTTCAGCGTCTTCCAGTTAAATATGTAAATTCCCATCGAAGCCAGGTTGCTTCTGGGTTTCTCCGGTTTCTCCTCAAAGTCTGTAATTTTCTTGTTTTCATCCGTAATTACAATGCCAAAACGCTTTGCTTCATCAATTGGCACCGGCATGGATGCTATGGTCACTTCCGAACCGCTTTCCTTGTGGAAGTCGAGCATCACTTCGTAATCCATCTTGTAGATATGGTCGCCTGAAAGGATCAGCACATAGTCAGGATTATAGTTCTCCATATACTCAAGATTCTGAAAAATCGCATTTGCAGTTCCCGTGTACCATTCACTCTCACTGCTTTTCTCATATGGCGGCAGTACCGTCACGCCGCCGACATTGCGGTCCAGGTCCCATGGGATACCGATACCGATATGTGTGTTCAGCTTCAACGGCTGATACTGTGTAAGCACTCCGACTGTGTCAATACCGGAATTAATACAGTTGCTGAGCGGAAAATCAATGATTCTGTATTTTCCTCCGAAAGCAACCGCCGGTTTTGCCATTTTCGATGTCAGGACACCCAGTCTTGAGCCCTGCCCACCTGCCAAAAGCATGGCAATCATCTCTTTTTTAATCATGTCGTCACCCCTAATTGCTTAATAATGGGTTTTGCATAAGTTACGGTATACAATTACAGTCCGAAATTTGTCGGAATATAATCGTTTTTGCATAAAAGCAGACCCTGATTTATTATAGCATACATTTTTGGTAAAGGGAACAACTTTAACGCGATAAATGTGAATATTTTTATACATTTTTTACGTATACATAACTTATCCCGGTAGTGTCGCAAAAAGATTCATATATTTTCCGAATTTTGTTCTATTTTCTGTCTCTTATGCATAAAATATATCATTTCGCGGCCGCCGCGAAGTAGTTTTTGATAACGATTCAGAAATCAGTGCGCTAACTATGGAAAATTTGCCGCATGGGGTGTATCATGTATATTATATAGAAAATAACAAACCTGAAAGGAACTACCATTATGTACCAGATAAATTTCGACCACCCAGTCCACGTACACTTTATCGGAATCGGCGGAATCAGCATGTCCGGGCTCGCCGAGATCCTGATTGATGCAGGATTTCCCGTAAGCGGGTCGGACGCCAGGAAATCCCCCCTGACACAGCACCTTGCCGCCAGGGGAGCCAGAATCAGCTATCCGCAGATGGCAAGCAATATAACCGATTCCATCGACCTTGTTGTCTACACAGCCGCAATCGCAAGTGACAACCCTGAATTTGTCGCCGCCACGGAGAAAAATATCCCTCTCATGACGCGCGCCAGCCTGCTTGGGCAGATTATGAAAAACTACAAAACGCCAATTGCAATCAGCGGCACCCATGGAAAGACAACGACGACTTCGATGGTGTCGGAGGTGCTTCTCGCGGCAGACACCGACCCCACCCTGTCCATCGGGGGAATCTTAAAGTCCATCGGAGGAAACATCCGTGTCGGAAAATCCGATTACTTTGTGACGGAGGCCTGCGAGTACACCAACTCATTCCTGAGCTTTTTTCCGCATATCAGCATCATACTTAATATAGAAGAAGACCATATGGACTTTTTCAAGGATATTGACGATATCCGGCGTTCCTTCCGAAAGTTTGCCGACATCCTTCCGGCAGACGGCTCCCTGATTATCAACAAGGGGATTGACCGGCTTGAGGAGCTTGTAGACGGACTGCAATGCAACATCATCACCTTTGGCTCGGACAACGGCGCCGACTACAGCTATACAGACGCAGTCTACGATACACTCGGGCGCGGCTCCTACACCCTCCTCAAAAACGGAAAACGCTGTGGCACCGTGAAGCTTGGCGTTGTCGGTGAGCACAATATCCTCAACTCGCTCTCCGTCATCGCGCTGACGGACATTCTCGGAATTGATTCCGCCACGGTGCTTGACGCACTCTCTGCATTCCATGGAACCGACAGGCGGTTTGAACACAAAGGGGAAATTGGCGGCATCCAGATTCTCGACGACTACGCACACCATCCCACGGAGATAACCGCAACCCTGAAAGCCGCAGCCAACTATCCGCACAAGACATTGTGGTGTGTCTTCCAGCCCCATACATACACACGCACCAAAGCGTTCCTACAGGATTTTGCAAAGGCGCTCTCGCTTGCCGACAAGGTTGTCTTAACCGATATTTATGCCGCCCGTGAAAAAAATACGATCGGAATCAGCTCGATGGATCTGCTTCGTGAGCTGGAAAAAACCGGGACGGAATGCTATTATTTTGAAAGTTTTGATGAAATTGAAAATTTTTTATTAAAAAATTGTATCAACGGCGATTTGTTGATAACTATGGGAGCCGGAGATGTTGTAAAAATCGGTGAAAGCCTGCTCGGAATTTAATTATCCACATTATCCACATTTTTTGGCGCCCCGAACGCCAAAAAGAAGTGTGGATATTTTTTGCTTTCATCCACAATGCCATAATAAAAATCCACATGTTATATTTGTGGTTTGACAGGCTTTTGTGGAATCTGCATCTGTGCTATCCACATTATCCACATCATCCACATTGGGAAAAAATCCAGTATTCACAAGGCGTGGGAAGGCTCCGGGACTTGCTTTTTCGGGCAGTTATGCTACAATACACTTACCTTACGGATGCCGGTGTCTCCCACTCCGGATTCAGACTTAAGGAATTTAGACCAGGACGGGTGAAAAAATATGAATCGTGTCAACATTTACAGGGCTGCCACTAACGGGCAGACAGCCATCTCCAATTTATTCATTGATGAATATATGTCGGATGCAAATGATGCCCAGCTTAAAATATATCTTTTTCTGATCCGCATGATGAACGCAAATCTCCCAACCAGCGTCACTGACATTGCGGACAAGTTCAACTATACGGAAAAAGACGTTCTCAGGTCGCTGATGTACTGGGAATCGAGGCAGCTCCTGGCACTTGATTTTGACGCGGCTCACAACCTGTCAGGTATCAGGGTGCTGTCCTTGGAAAATGTATGTGAGGCGCCAAAAACCGCCCCACGTATCACACCAGTCTTATCCTTTATAAGACCAGCATCCATGCAGACGGGCATGACTGCCAGAACAGGAACGACCCAGACTGCTGCGAACCGTACTGTCGCAGCCGCAGGCAGTCAGCCCGCAGCTGAGAAAATCAACAGACCGGAATACTCACTCGACGAGCTGAAACGTTTTAAGAACAACGAGGACATCGAGCAGCTGCTTATGGTCACGGAACAGTATATCGGACGGCCGCTGACGCGCAGCGACATGGAGACTATCCTGTTTTTCTACGACAGGCTTGGTTTTTCCACCGACCTGATTGACTATCTGGTACAGCACTGTGTCGAGCGCGGAAAAAAAGACTTCCGCTATATGGAAAAGGTGGCGCTGTCATGGCATGAGCAGGGGATTCTGTCGCCAGCCGATGCCCAGAACGCGTCGCGCAAATATGACAAGGTGGTATACACCATCATGAAATCACTGGGAAAAAACGCAAATCCTGCTCCAAAGGAGCTTGAATACATAAATAAATGGACAAAGGAATACGGTTTTCTGCTTGATGTCATCCAGGAAGCCTGCGACAAGACGGTGCTGACAACGGACAGCCACCGTTTTGCATACGCGGACGGCATCCTCACAAAATGGTACCAGGCAGGCGTGCATCACAAAGCCGACATTCCCGCCGCGGACGCTCCCTATAAACGCTCCGCGCAGAATGGCAGACAGCGCAAAAATGACAACATTGTCACAAATAACAAATTTAATCATTTTGCGCAGAATGCATATGATTTTGATGAACTGGAGCAAAATATACTGAGTAATTGAGGATAATACAATGCCGCTTACAAACAGTCAATACGATACAGTCATGCGTGCCTATGAGGAAAAACAGCGCACTGCAAGATACAGGCTCGAGCAGAATACCCAGAACGTATACAAAAAAATACCTGCCTATCAGGAGCTGGACAAGCAGGCTGCCACCATCTCCGTCGCACAGGGGCGAAAGCTTCTCGAGGGAGACAAAAATGCGCTTGCCGAGTTAAAGCAGCTTTTAAGGGAGCTGTCAGATAAAAAAGCCTCGCTGCTGCGCGAACATGGATTTCCAGCCGACTACCTGACACCGGTTTATGCATGTGAGAAGTGCCAGGACACCGGTTATATCGGCAGCAAAAAATGCAATTGTTTTCGCGCTGCGGAAATCAATCTCATTTATGAGCAGTCCCACATTAAAAATCTGCTTGAGACAGAGAACTTTTCTTTCTTATCTTATGATTATTATGAGGGAGAAGACCTCGAAAAATTTACAAAAGCTGTACAAATATGCCAAAATTTTGTGAAAAGCTTTTATTTGGACTACCGAAATTTGTTTTTTTATGGTACAGTAGGAACGGGAAAATCTTTTTTATCATGCTGTATTGCGAAAGAACTGATTGATAAAGGGAATCTCGTCATATATTTTAGTGCTTCCCAGCTTTTTGACACACTATCCAGAAGCACTTTTGACAAAGACAGCAAAGAGGCAGTGTCCGGAATCTCCAATGATATTTTTGACTGCGACCTGCTTATTATAGATGATTTGGGAACTGAGCTTACCAATTCCTTTGTTTCCTCCCAGTTTTTTTCATGCCTCAACAACAGGCACCTGAGAAAAAAATCGACGATTATTACAACGAATCTGTCCCTGGGAGAATTGCGGGACCGTTATTCCGACCGGATATTTTCCCGTATCACAAGCAATTATGATGTATGTAAGCTGACAGGCCGGGACATACGCATGCAGAAAAAAACGGCGTCTACAGCCAGATAAGTAACTGAAACAATTGCGCCTCTTGCGCATCATAATACAGAAAGTGAGGATTTTTTCAATGCCAGTTCGTGAGGAGAAAAGAAATCTTAATTCAATACCTGTAGGATCATTGGGCATCATCCCTCTGCGGGGATGCCAGGAGCTTGGTGACAAAGTGGACAAATATCTTGTCAGATGGAGGGGCGAGCGTGAAAGCGAGCATAAGGGTTCCCTTGCATTTGCCGGATACCAGCGCGACTCCTATATCATCCAGACAAAGGTTCCCCGTTTCGGCACGGGTGAGGCGAAAGGGATGATTATGGAATCTGTGCGCGGTGACGACCTTTACCTGTTGGTCGACGTCACAAACTACAGCCTGACATATTCCCTGTGCGGACAGGAGAACCATATGTCTCCGGATGACCACTACCAGGATTTGAAGAGGATTATTGCTGCTGTCGGCGGAAAGTCAAGGCGGATTACCGTCATTATGCCATTCCTGTATGAGAGCCGCCAGCACAAGAGGAATTCCCGCGAATCCCTTGACTGCGCGCTTGCGCTTCAGGAGATGGTGAGCATGGGTGTCGACAATATCATCACCTTTGATGCCCACGATCCCCGTGTACAGAATGCAATTCCGCTCAACGGTTTCGAGACAGTCTCCCCGACTTACCAGTTTATCAAGGGGCTATTGAGCAATGTACCTGACCTGGACATCGACTCCGATCATATGATGATCATCAGTCCCGACGAAGGCGGCATGAGCCGCGCAATCTACACGGCAAACGTCATGGGGCTTGACATGGGTATGTTCTACAAACGGCGTGACTATACAAAAATTGTGAACGGGCGCAACCCGATTGTGGCACATGAATTCCTTGGAAGCAGTGTCGAGGGGAAGGATGTCATTATCATCGATGACATGATTTCCTCTGGCGAGAGCGTGCTTGAAGTTGCCGCAGACCTGAAGAAAAGAAAAGCAAGGCGCATCTTTGCCGCCGCGACCTTTGGTCTTTTCACAAGCGGCCTTGAGCGTTTTGACGAGGCATACGAGCAGGGGCTTATCACGAGAGTCCTTACGACAAACCTGATTTACCAGCGTCCGGATTTGCTTGAAAAAGAATGGTATATCAGCTGTGACATGAGCAAATATATTGCTTATATTATTGATACGCTGAACCACGATTCCTCCATCAGCGACCTGCTGAACCCGAATGACAGGATTCACAGCTTTATCAACAGATACAAAAATGGCGAGCTTTGACAAAATCCCCCACAGTTTTCACTGCGGGGGATTCTTTTAATCTTCATATCCGTTCGGGTTGTTTGACTGCCATCTCCAGCTGTCTGCACACATATCTTTAATGCCGTACTGTGCTGTCCAGCCAAGCTCCTTCTTTGCCTTTGCTGCATCGGCATAACAGGTTGCGATGTCGCCTGCACGCCTTGGCTTTATCTCATACGGAATCTTCACGCCTGTCGCTTCCTCAAAATTCTTCACGATATCAAGCACGCTGTATCCCGTGCCTGTTCCGAGGTTATAGATGCACAGCCCTGCCCTCTCCTCAATCTTTTTCAGTGCCTTCACATGCCCAAGGGCGAGGTCTACTACATGTATATAGTCCCTCACGCCTGTTCCGTCGTGCGTATCATAGTCGTTTCCGAATACACCAAGCTTCTCAAGCTTTCCGACAGCCACCTGTGTAATGTACGGCATCAGGTTGTTTGGAATTCCGTTGGGGTTCTCTCCCATTGTCCCGCTCTTGTGTGCCCCGATTGGGTTAAAGTAGCGCAGAAGGATGACATTCCATTCCGGGTCTGCCTTCTGCATGTCTGTAAGAATCTGCTCCAGCATGGATTTTGTCCATCCATATGGGTTGGTACACTGGCCTTTCGGGCATTCCTCGGTGATGGGAATAAATGCCGGATCCCCATACACGGTTGCAGATGACGAAAAGATGATGTTTTTACAGTTATGCTTTCTCATGACATCCACAAGTGTCAGCGTGCCCGCAATATTGTTATTGTAATATTCCCATGGTTTCTGGACAGACTCGCCAACCGCTTTTAATCCTGCAAAATGAATACATGAGTCAATGTTTTCCCTCGAAAATATCCTCTCGAGCGCATCCCTGTCAAGGATGTCTTCCTTGTAGAAAGTCACTGGCTTTCCTGTGATTTTCTCCACGCGCTGTAATGCCTTGACACTTGCATTTGACAAGTTATCCACTACCACTACATCATATCCTGCATTCTGAAGCTCTACTACTGTATGGCTGCCGATAAAGCCGGCTCCGCCTGTAACCAAAATTGCCATAATGTGTACCTCCGTTTTTATATTGCCATTCCTTGCGGAACAGTCTTATTTTGTGCATTGCTGCTATTTTTATGATATCGCTTTTACGGTGATAAAACAATAGCAGATTTATTAATTTTTAGCCTATAAACAACCATATTCGGTTACTGCCTCTTCCGTTCCAGTAACAGGTAAAAATACAAATTTTTTTCAATTTATACAATTTTCAATATTTACAATACATTTCTTGTTTCCATTTTTGTGGATATTGTGCATAAATATGTGGATAGTACACAGTTATTCTACGAAACAGGAGAGTTATCCACATATTTCCACCTCTGCTCCCCCTATTTGACGAAAAATCCTGCAAGCTTCATCTCCTCGTCAAATGTTATGGTATAGGTCACACTCATATTGGAGTAAGACACACTGACCTGAACCATTGCATACCGGATGCCATTCTGTTTCGCCTCCGACGCATACATATTTCCGAAAGCAAGAAGCTCCCCGAATTCCTCCTTCATCTGGGATTTTGTATATTGCAGCGTCGCAGCGTTCAGCACTTGTTTCATCTCATCATTCATATATGCCGTGACTGCCTCAAAATTATTGTCGCTGTAAAGCCTTATAATCTCCTCTGCCTGTGCCTTGACCTGTTCCTCACTGAACACGGTGCTTTCACTGATGTCGCTCCACTTCGGCAGTTTCCAGTAAATGACCGCAGCCAGAACCGCAAGCAGCAGCAGGACAATCCCCCATATCTTCAAAGCCCGCTCGCGCTTTGCCGCTTTCCGCTCTGCCTTGTCAAAATTGTCGTTGTACCGATTCGCATAATCCCATGGGATGCCCATCCGCCCCAGCACATCCTCCAGGCTTTCCCCCCTTGCAGTCGCGTCATTAATCTCTGACAGAAGCTGTCTTTTGACTTCCTTTTTTCTTGATGCGCGGCATTTTAGCAGTTTTCCTACTTCCCTTACATATCGTTCTGCTGTCATCTATGTTTCCTCCCGAATATATGGTAGGACATACGCCCCTTTTTTATTATAGTGCCAAACGCCTTTAATTGCAATTCAGATATTTTTCACGGATTTTTTGTAACAGTTCAGCCATCGGCTTCCTGTTACAGGCATCAAGCCATGCAAAACTACTTCGTGGTGGCTTGATGCATCTCAGCCACTACGCTGTTTCACGGACTTTGCAACAAGTGCAAAGTCCTGGGCTGAACTGTTACGATTTTTCCTCTACCGGATGACACCGCACCCGATTTTCTCTCCGGAATCCCCTGACGGCTGGGTCTTGAAATCGTCCGGCATTTTGTGGATGATGACGCTCCTCCCGATAATATCGGGAATCCGAAAACGCTTGTCATAAAACGCAAGCCACGCATAGCCCTGATTTCCCATGAGTGGAACCATGTCCCCTGCATGGTCGGGATGAGGCTCATTCGTGGGATTATAGTGCCCTCCGGTCTTGTCAAAGGGCATCGTACAGTCGCCTTTTTCATGAATGTGCATCGCATAAAAATCGGATGAAAACTGTGTCGCAATGTTGGGAAGCCCGAAGATTTCCCCCTCAACCAGCACACCTGCGTAGGGTGTTTCGTAAAATTTGACGATGCCGCTCAGCTGCGGATTCTGTGCATTTCCACGAATCCATGCTAGTGCGTCAGGTTTTTTGTTTCGGAGTGTGTCCGTAAATATCATTCCCGGGGTAATATCTGCCATAGTGATAAAACCTCTAAACTTTTTTCTTTATCATATGTGTAGTTTATAGTGATTGTTCATAGTTACTGTTCACAAATAGCCCCATATGATTTTATATGATATTTCTGTTGTTTTTGTGATGATTGTGTGATAAAATTGAAAACCTACCGAAAAAATAGGGAGAACCTACTTGGAAAGATACAAATGTATTACTATCAGGAGGAAGCAAAATGATTACGATGGAACATGTATGCAAATCGTACAGGATTGCAAAACGAAACGCAGGCTTTACTGAAGCCTGCAAGGCACTTTTTCACCGGGAGCATGAAATCATTCATGCCCTGAACGATGTCAGCTTCACGATTCACGATGGCGAGATGGTGGGCTACATCGGTCCCAACGGAGCAGGGAAAAGCTCCACCATTAAAATACTAAGCGGAATACTGACACCGGACAGCGGGACAGTCCTTGTGGACGGACGCGTGCCATACAAGAACAGAATCGACCATGTGCGTGAGATTGGCGTCGTCTTTGGCCAGCGTTCGCAGCTCTGGTGGGATGTCCCCGTCATTGATTCCTTTGCTTTGTTAAAGGATATCTATTCGATTTCTGATATCTGCTACCGGCAGAGTCTGGAAGAACTCACGGAATTACTAAACTTATCCGAGCTGCTGCGCTCCCCCGCAAGACAGCTCTCACTCGGACAGCGGATGCGCTGCGAGATTGCCGCGTCCCTGCTGCACCGTCCGCGCATCCTGTTCCTGGACGAGCCGACAATCGGTTTGGATGCCGTGTCCAAGCTCGCTGTCCGCGATTTTATCCTCAGGCAGAACCAGACGCACAAGACGACCGTGATACTGACAACACACGACATGCAGGATATTGAATCCCTGACGAGCAGAATCCTGCTGATTGGCAAAGGACAGATTCTGCTGGACGGTTCCCTCGACGACATCCGTACCGGAAACAAAAGCATTGATGCGACGGTCGCCGAGCTTTACCGCACCTATAACATTTAAAAAAGGAGGAATGGATACCCATGAAAAAATATCTGTCCTTCTTTCAGTTACGTTTCGCGATGGGACTGCAGTACCGCACTGCCGCACTTGCAGGAATTATCACGCAGTTTGCATGGGGCGGCATGCAGGTCATGATGTCCCGCGCTTTTTACCATACAGACGCTGCGGCCTTCCCG
The DNA here is from genome assembly GCA_949066965.1 of uncultured Lachnospiraceae bacterium. Taxonomy (GTDB): domain Bacteria; phylum Bacillota; class Clostridia; order Lachnospirales; family Lachnospiraceae; genus COE1. Next base: position 187,177 of record CARTDA010000004.1, on the reverse strand, counting down.
ATGACCCTTTCCGCAACAGCATCCTATATCTGGCTGCAGCAGGCGTTTCTTGCATTTTTTGCCGTCTGGATGATGGAAAATGAGATTTTTGACTCCATTGTAAACGGAAACATTGCCTATGAATTGTGCAGGCCAGTCAGCATCTATAACATGTGGGCTGCAAGGAGTATTGCGTCACGGCTGGCGCGGGCGGTTCTACGGTGTTTCCCGATTCTGATTGTCGCCGCGTTTATCCCGCAGCCGTATGGCATCGGCACGCCTGCAAGCCTGCTACACTTTCTTCTTTTTGTGCTGTCACTCATCCTTGGACTTGCTGTCACGGTCACATTCTGCCTGCTGATTTACGTGCTGGCATTTTTTACGATTTCTCCCCAGGGGCTGCGCATGGTGTTTACTTCCTGCGTGGAATTTTTTTCCGGAGCCGTGATACCGCTGCCGTTTTTTCCGGATAAAATCCGCTCCGTCATGGAACTGCTGCCTTTTGCATCCATGCAGAATGCCGCACTGCGGATATACAGCGCCAGCATTGGCACAGACGAAATCAGACGAGCGATTGGGCTACAGGTATTCTGGCTTGTCGTCCTTACTGCCGCCGGAAAACTGCTTTGCAGGCTTGCCGAAAAAAGAATCATTGTACAGGGAGGTTAGCGTCCATGAAAACAATCCGATTATATCTGCACTATGTATCCATCAATATCCGCTGTATGATGCAGTACAAGACTTCCTTTCTCCTGTCGGCGATCGGGCAGTTTCTGGTATCGTTCAACGTATTTCTCGGCATCTTTTTTATGTTTCAGCGTTTCTCGAACGTGGAGGGATTTACGTACAGTGAAGTGCTGTTGTGTTTTTCCGTGGTTTTGCTGGAATTTGCGCTGGCAGAAATGGTTGCAAGGGGATTTGACACGTTTTCGGGCATGGTCAGAAGCGGCGAGTTTGACCGCATCCTGGTGCGTCCGCAGAATGAAATCCTCCAGGTGCTTGGATCCAAATTCGAGCTGACAAGAATCGGGCGGATACTGCAGGCTGTTGTCATGTTCACCTACGGCATTGTGAAAAGCAATGTTGTGTGGAGCCTTTCAAAAATCTGCACGCTTTTGTTTATGCTGATTGGCGGCACAGTGGTCTTTACGGCGCTGTTTTTTATCTATGCGGCACTGTGCTTTTTTACGCTGGAAGGGCTTGAGTTCATGAATGTGTTTACAGACGGCGCAAGGGAATTTGGGAAGTACCCGCTTGGCATCTATGGAAAAAAGATGCTGCAATTTATGACGTTTGTCATTCCTTATGCGCTGACACAGTATTATCCGCTCCTGTATATCCTTGACAGGCGCACTTCCATCTTTTATATGCTGCTGCCGCTTGCTGCATGCTGGTTTTTTGTGCCGGCGCTGCTGCTCTGGAAGTTCGGGGTGCGGTGTTATCAGTCGAGTGGCTCCTAAATTACTAGACTGAAATTGGCACCCATAATTGCAGAGTCTGATTCAGCCCGGGAAACTCTATGGAGCGCCTTAACTGATCATGGCAGGCAATCCTTCAGGACTGCCTGCCACGCTGCACATAGATTTCGATTACTTTACTTTTCTTGCCCAAATAACAGCTCTGTTCGTTATTTCACTTATCCTATGTCCCTGATAATCGCCACATGCCTGCTCAATAACAAATCCTGCTTCATCTATACTCACGGCAGATAAAATCTGCCATGAGTATAAAATACGCTTTTATTATACTTGATTTGATCGGGCATGGCAATAAAAAGAGGGCTGTTTTCAATACAACACAATAATCTGCCATACAATATTTTCAGAGAGAAATTCGCGCCGTCTTCTGAAAAAGGCTCCCCAATTTCTCGGAAAGCCCCTTATCATTTTATACTCACGCCAGATGAAATCTGCCGTGAGTATTGTGCCAGCCGCAGCCGCGAAGCGGCATATTTCCTTATGCGGCTGTGTGCATCACCTTATACTGAGCGGTCAGTCTTTTTGACCTCCAGTATATTTTGTCACTTCTGCATCATGCCTGCAAGGATGTCCACGCAGGCATCCAGTCCGAGGCTGCTGGTGTTCAGGCACAGATCAAACTTGGACATGTCGCCCCATTTCCAGCCGGTGTGCGTGTTGTAGAAATTGCTCCTTCTCTTGTCCGACTTGCGCAGGAAGTCCTCCGCCTCCGCGGACGCGATATTCTCTGTCTGAATCGCGCGGTTGATGCGGTAATCCTTGTCGGCATAGACAAATACCTTCAGGCAGTCCGCCCTGTCAAACAGGATGAAGGAAGCGCATCTTCCGACAATCACGCAGTCATGCTTCTCGACATTTTCCTCGATGATTTTTTTCTCTTCCAGAAACAGCTTCTCGGACATTGGCAGGCTGCTGCTGTCTTTCCTGCTGCCGCCGATGGCTGTCTTGGAGAGGTTAAAGATAATGCTGCCCGGCGCCGTCTCCTCGAGGTCACCGATATAGATTGGCGGAATGTCCAGCCTTTTTGCCGCCTCCACCAGAATATTCCTGTCATACAGCTCTATGCCTAATTTTTTCGCTACCCGTCTGCCAATCTCGTTGCCGCCGCTTCCAAATTCACGTTCCATGGTGATGATTTTATACATATTACCAGCTCCTTTTCAATTTGTTAGATATATTTTATCACAATATCGGAAAATATACTAGAAACTTTATGAAAATAAGCATAAAAATGGTAAAACTACACAAACAAAAGCTATGCTATATGTAGTACTCGACCTCTTTTTCCTTTTTCAGGTGCATCATTGCAAACACCCTGTCCCGGATAACGATAAAATCATCGGATGTCCTGTCCCGTTCGTGCGGCATTTCCACCTTCACAATGCCCTGCACGCTGCCCGGATTCGCCTCCATCACGACGATGCGGTCAGCCAGAAACACCGCCTCCTCAATGTCGTGCGTGACAAACACGATAGTCTTGCCCTCGTCCTTGCAGATTCGCAAAATATCGTCCTGCAGCTTCATGCGCGTGATTGCGTCCAGTGCGCCAAACGGTTCGTCCATAAAAAGGATTTCCGGATCTGCCGCGAGCGCCCTTGCAATCGCCACGCGCTGCTGCATACCGCCCGACAGCTGGCACGGCTTTTTGTCCTTTGCCTGCACAAGCCCTACCATGTCCAGGTATTTCAGTGCCTGCTGCCTGCGCTCCTTTCGATTCATTTTCTTTGCTTCCAGCCCAAGCTCCACATTATGCAGTACGGATCTCCATGGAAACAGCCCATAATTCTGAAAGATTGTGAGATACTTTGGCGATGGCGCTGTCACCTGTCTTTCCCCGATAAACACCCGCCCCCTTGCAGGCTTTTCGAATCCCGCAAGGAGGTTTAACAGCGTGGACTTGCCGCATCCCGATGGTCCTAAAAGGCAGATAAACTCTCCTCGTTCTATGGAGAGCGACACATTTTTGAGCGCCTCAAAGGTACTGCCGCCCTGTTGGTAGTTTACGGACACATCCTCTACACAAATATACATCTGTTTTCTCCTGTCTTTTATGATTCAATTTTTATAAAACAAATTTTTCCAGCCTGCGGATTCCCCAGTCCAGCAGCAGGCCGATGATGCCTATCGTAATCATCGTGGCAAGCAGGGCATCGGAACGCAGGCAGTTTTTGGCATCCATAATCAGAAATCCAAGCCCCGACTGTGCCCCCACCATCTCACCCGACACGAGGAAAATCCATGCAGTTCCCAGCGCCAGGCGCAGGCTGTTCATAATCTGTGGAAATGCCGCCGGAAATACGACCTTGTATAAGGTCTGCGCCTGCGACAACCCGAAATTGCGCGCCACCTTGCGGTATACAGGCTCCATATGCTCCACTGCCGCCACCGTGGACAGCAGTACCGGAAAAAATCCTGCGAGGAATATGATTGCGACCGCCGGTGCATCACCGATTCCGAACCAGAGGACGATAAACGGCATCCACGCAACGGGGGCAATCGGCCTGACAAGCTGCACGATGGGATTGATGTAGGAAAACACCCTGAAAAACCACCCAAGCAAAAGCCCCGCTGCGACCGCCGTGACGACCGAGCCGACATAGCCGGCAGCAAACCGTTTCAGGCTGACGAGAATGTGCACGCCCAGTACCACTCTCGAACTGCTGCCGGGCAGACCGTCCGTCCATAATTGCCAGAACGCGTTCCACACGCTTATTGGTGACGGAAACAATACCTCCGGAAAACTGCCAATCAGCACGGCTGCCTCCCATACCGCAAGCAGCACAAGCAGCGACACGGCAGTGCACCACACTTTCTTTTCCAGCTTTATTCTCATCTGTACTCCCCGCCTTTCTGCCACACAAACGCCTCATAGGATGGCGGGTTTTCGAGAATATTGTCCTTTTTCACCTTCTCTGCAAGGAGTTCATAGTCCGCTTCACCAATTGCGAGATTGTCAAAGGAAATCCATGCAAGGGATTCCGCAAGCACTTTCCTGTCCTGTCCGAGATACTGCTCCGCGACAGCCAGCTTTTTTTCATCCGTCAGTGCATCCCCTGCCTGGTTGTAATATTCTGCCAGAAGTGCCGCATCCTCGCCATGGCTGTCGATGAAATCATCTCGCAGCACCAGCGCGCAGCAAATCGAATTTTCCCACAGCTCTTCTGATTTGCACAGGACATGCCCGACTCCGCTCACGACCGCCTGCGCACCGAACGGTTCCGCAACGCAGTAACCGTCAATCGCTTTTCCTGCAAGCGATGAGGGCATCTCTGCCGGCGGAAGCTGGACAACATTCACATCTTCCCGCGCCAGACCAGCCCCGGCAAGCAGGTCGTTTAACAGAATATTGTGCGAGGACTGGTTTGAGGGTATCGCAAAGGTCTTTCCTTTAAGGTCAGCCGCCGACTCAATTTTGTCAGACACTACCACGACATTGCCGTCACGGTGCCCGAGTGCGACCGCCTTTAACCCAATCCCGCGGCTTGACGCGCCCATCGCAAGCTCCACGAGCATCGAGGCACCGTCAATCTGCCCTGCATTCAGGGCGTCTGTCAAATCCGTCCACGAGCCAAACTTTTGCAGCGCAATCTGCAACTGCGCATCCTCTGCCTCGAGCAATTCCTTCTCCTCAAAAACTGCCAGCGCATGCGTAATCGGCAGATAGCCAATTGTCACGACAGTCTTCGTGTTTTCTGCCAGACTTTCCTCCGCATTGGTTTCCTGCTGTTTCCCGGCATCCTGCCATCTGCTGCCGCATCCGGTTATCACAGCCGCCGCAATCACTGCCGCACCAAGCAGCCCTGTCCATTGTTTCTTTTTATATGGTTTTCTCATTTTTCATAATCTCCCTTTTCCTGCTTTTTTGTCCACACTCTGGCTCACCAGCCAAGCACTTTTCGTTTTTCCCTGATATCCGCAACGATTTTTTCACCGAGCGCGGCGGGGTCAGCGTCCACATACATCACGGCGCCGAGCGTCTCCGCCGTCGTCTTTTTCAAAAAAGTCATGACATTCTGCGAACCATAAATCTGCGCCTCGACACAGTGGTAGCTGTTCACGCCCATCAGGCGGAAGCCAAGTGCCGCGTCAATTCCTTTTTCATTGGACCACTCCGGCGACGTGAACGCATATGGCATTTCATATATATTTTTTCCAAGCGCTCCTGCGATTCCCGCAAAAATTCCAGATGACCTTGTATTGTCGATACATTCTCCCACATGCCATACCGGCGGAAGCTCCGGCTCCAAAAATTTCCTGAGCCGCTCACCTGTTTTCCCATATGCGGACTCTGATGTCTGGCAGTATCCCAGCTTCATCAGCGGGAAGGATGCACAGCCGTTTGTCAGTATCAGGACATTATTCTTGAGCAGCACATCCGCCACATCCAGAATGGCTTTTTCATACAGGACTTTGGGATTATTACAGCCGACCATATTGACAATTCCGAGGATATCCCCCCGCACCAGCGCCTCCGCAAGCGGTTTCATGCTGCCAAAATGCTTGTGGACATACTCCACGGAAAACCCGACTTCTGCCTCCACCTCGTACGGCGGGATAAACACCGGCATTCCTTTGCGCTGCTCAAAGCTCTCGATTGCGCGCGTCACGATTTTCTCCGCAATTTTCCGTGTTTCTTCTATATTAGAATGGTGATGGTCATACCCGATGTGCTCCGCACCTGGCAGCCGCGCCGAATCACTTGTCGTCACGACGACGGCCTTATAGCAGCGCGCCACATCCATAATGGACGGATAGACCTCCTGCACGTCCGCAACCCACAAATCCAGCGCGCCTGTCCCCAGTACCAGCTCCGCACTGACAGCATTGGACAGCGGAATCACGCCCGCGTAACGATACATGGCGGACAGCCCCGAACAGCAGATTCCGTAGAACTGTATGCCCTTTGCCCCTTTTTCTTCTGCCAGCTTCTGAAAAGCTTCACTGTACCCGGTCTTTACGATTTCCCTGACCAGCACGGGCAGATGCCCATGTACCGCGATATTCACATAGCCCTTTTTGAGCGCACCGATGTTGGTCTTTGCCGTCACCCTGTCGCCCACGCCAAGCAGTGCGTCCGTCGCGATGGAGGTTCCCACGACGCCGCTGAATGTAAATGCCAGACCGCAGCGCAGGAACTGTTTCATGATGCTTTTCCAGTCCCCATCCGTCGCGCATCCTGTCTTATGATACGCCTCAAAAACCTCGTGGTATGCGCTGATGGGCAGTATGTCAAGCTCCTCCCACACTTTCTGCCGCTCGGGCGGCGCACATGCCCTGATGGTCTGGCAGGCTTCCGGCTCGGTGCGCGACAAATCGGCAAGCAGGGCGTCGGCAAGGTCAATTGCAATATTTTTGATTTGGCGGCGTTTTATCGGGATGCCAAACGCCTCCGCCATACTCCGTATCTTGTATTCGCCGACAATCGGAACGTCGAGCTTCCCCTCTGCCGCCCATTTGAGCGCCAGGATGACTTCCCGCGCATGTATCCCATGCTGCGCCACTCCTGCCGCCGCGCCGCGCAGTAAATTCCTTGCCACAATCAGGTCGGCGTCCGCGCCGCAGACGCCGCGGGGGCTTTTCTCCGTAATCCGGCATGGTCCCATGTTACAGATTTTGCAGCAGGTACCGCACATGCCGAAGCTGCACTGTGGTTTCTGCGCGTCGAAACGGTCAAATACGGTGTCGTGTCCCAGCTGTTCCATCCGCAGCAGCATTTCCCTGACTGCCGGATCCGGTGTCTTGTCAAGCACATCCTGTTTGGACGGAAATGTTTTGCGGTACTCCGCGACTGCTTTCATGTAATCCTGCGTGATGTCGTCCGCATGGGAATGCTCGGTACTGTTTCCGTTTCCATCCGTGTGCGTATGCGTGTGGCTGTCTGCCGGAATCAGTACCTTGGGGATTCCGTTGCGGTCAAATCCTATGATGCTGCGATGGTGGTGTTCCTGTCTTGCTGGTTTTTTCATCTTATTGTTCTCCGTTTATTTTATAGTATTCCTACTTGTTATATATGATATGTGGGATATATTACCACTTTCCTTCCCACTTGTCAATAGGGGCACAAAAAAAATCCGCATTCTTGAAACTTCAAGTAATGCGGAACTTTTTATACCGAATCTTATGCCATCGCATCGACAGCGCCCCCCTCAACGACCTCAATCGCATCGGGTGCGGCTTCGACGGGAATATCCACCCCTCCCAGCTGCAATGAGACATTCTCGCTGCCACCACTGCTGCTGTCGGTTCCCAGGCCGAAGCTGCTGCCACTGCTGTTGCTCTGTTTTTCTTTCTCAAGCTTGTCAAACATAAATTTCAGGTACTTCATGTCGGCTTCCATAATTTCCCTTAACTCGTCAGCACGGTGTTTTTTCTTCATCAGCTCCAGGTCCTCGGGATCCATGCTGACTTCCCCGTCAACTCCCATCTCCTCGGAGAGTTCGTCCATATTGTCCAGCTGCTCAAGCTCTCTCATCGCCTCGCGCATCATCCGCTCATACTGTTCCATGAGCTTCTGCATTCGCCGCATGTCAAGCTCTGCATTCGCATGTTCCTCCTCTTCCTGGTGAATCTGTTTGTCGGTCGCCTCATCTATTTTTTCCTCGAGGTCTGCCTCGCAGAAACCGCCTTTTTTCCCTGCCCGCTCTTCCTCCTCAAGGTGCTTCATGCGCTTCTTTGCTACCCTCGCAATCGCCTGCGCATGCATCAATGCCGCAAAAACCTCGTCATCATCATACACGCCGCCCTTGTACATCAGGCGCAGTGACGACACCTTCTGCTTCGCGCTGAGCAGCACCTGATGCGCATTGCCGGATTTTTTTGTGTTTAACAGCCTCGTCGATATTTCCTTAAAGCTATATGGAAGTCTTTTCTTCTTTACCTTCTGCGGCTTGCTCTTTCTGATTGAGACAGAACCGACCACCTTGCCACTACCGTCCCTGATTTCCAGTCTCTTTGCATTTGTCTTGCTGATTACCAGACTACTTGTTCCCATCATATTCATGCCATCATCCTCCGTGATTTAGACAGATATTATACTGGCGGTCGAAAAGACTGACCGCTCAGTATAAAGCTATGCACACAGCCGCATAAGGAAATATGCCGCTTCGCGGCTGCGGCTGGCGCGATACCCACGGCAGATTTCATCTGTCGTGAGTATATATATGCACGGCACGCGAAATTTACCATGCATATTGCGTCATCCTTGTTTTATTTACTTTTTATATCGAACAATATTCATAAATTGTTAACAAACAGATACGCTTTCGATGAAAAACTTTCCTATCAGCAAAACTGTCCGGAAATTCCGCTGCTAAACCCTGCGCTGCAGCTCCATTCACAAATGTCAGTATTTATACTTGTAATACGCCCTGCTGCACCTCTTTTCACATGGAAAGCCCATACATATGCAGATCGTCCGCTTAATCCCGCCACGATGATTCCCATCTGGCTTTCCATCATACAATCAAATCATATTTCACGATGTCCATGCACACCGTTCCGTCCGCATAGAAGGAAATGCCGTCCGCAGACTGCCCCGTATACAGGATTGCGCTCAGAACCTGTTCCCCATCGTTGACAAACACCTCAACGCTGAACCGGTCAAGGATAACCCTTAATTTCAGTTCCCCGTTTATGCTGTTCACCTTGCTGCGCCGCTGGTGGATAATTGCCCTCCTGGAACCGGAATGTTTCCTGTCCACCTTTAAAATGGACTCTCTCGGGCGGAAGCTCAGCGAAGTCTGGTACTTCTCATTCTGCGCAAAGCGGAGCGCAAACTTGTGGTAGAGGTTCCCTTCCTCCCCCGGGCGAATCGTCAGCTCGATATCCACCCTGCGCCCGCGGATGCCTTCCAGCTCCATCACGTCCGAAAATGTGACATCCTGATAATCCACCTTATTGGAGCGGAACGCCTCCAGCTCGCGCAGCGGCGCCTGATACAGCCTGCCGTTTTTAACAGACAGTTCGCGCGGCAGGCTCATCTGCCCGAACCACAATACGTCTGTCGTCCGCTGCTGGCAGGTGTCCCAGTTCTGCATCCATCCCATCATGACGCGGCGTCCGTCCGGCGTGAGCACTGTCTGCGGCGCGTAAAAGTCAATGCCATAGTCAACAGACTGGTCATGCTCTTCCTGAAATTTTCCGGTCTCTTCATCAAACTCGCCGATCAGGCAGAGCGTCCCATTTCCATTGTGGTACTCAAAGCTCTGCGGAAGCATATCCTGCGGACTGGTGAGCAGCACCCATTTTCCGTCCAGCCGGAAAAAGTCCGGACATTCCCACATTTTTCCAAAACGGTTGTTGTTGGCGGCAAGCACGCTCTTGAACTTCCACTGGAATCCGTCAGGGCTGGTATACAGTAAAATCTGTCCGCTGCCGTCAGCCGGACGGCTTCCCACGACACAGCAATAGGCGCCATCTTCATTCTGCCACATCTTGGGATCCCGGAAATCATATCTGCTGCTGCCCTCCGGCAAATCCTTTTTGTCCAGCACAGGGTTCTTTTCATACTTCTCGTAATCGATGCCATCGCCCACAGCAAGGCACTGTGTCTGTACCTCCCTGGATTCCCTGCCCCGCTGGCGTTCCTTCACCACGCCGGTATACATCAGCAGCTGTCTGCCATCCGCGAGCGTGACGGCGCTCCCCGAAAAACATCCGTCCATGTCGCAGAGCTCATCGGGAGCCAGCGCCGCCGGAAGATACTCCCAGTGCAGCATATCCGTGCTGACCGCGTGTCCCCAGTGCATGGATCCCCAGTGGCAGTCGTATGGATGGTACTGGTAAAACATGTGATATTTTCCATTGTAATAGGAAAATCCATTGGGGTCGTTCATCCACCCCACGCGCGCGGACAGGTGAAAATCCGGCCGCGCCTCCCTCGCTATCTGCTTCTCCATTGTCTCCTCATATTTTCGTGCATCCCGCAAAATGTGACTCATCATAATAACCCCCATTCCGCCGACAGCCTGTAAATTAACCATCAGCTCCTGTTTTTTATTTTACTGCGCATCCCCTGCCGACGCGTAACGGTCATACGCCGCCTGGTATACTTCCTGCAATTTCTCCATACCGCAGTTGTCCTTCAGCGTGGAAAGATAACTCTCCCACTCTTCGTCTGTCGGACCGCCTTCCTTAAGCCACAGACCCTCCTGCTCAGCTACCGTGCTCTCAAAATCTGCCTTATATCTGTCAATCGTGTCCAGCTCCTCCTGCGTATACACACAGTCCACCGGATAAGTCACTGCACTGTCCACATACGGCATCCAGAACTCGTTTAAGTCTGTCAGACGCTCAATCGCGCGGTCTTCCATCTTGAATGTCGTGCTGTAATAATCGCTCAGAATCAGCTTCGGACCATAGACCTCGCACTCACCCTTCAGCTCGCCTGCACTCTTTCCAAACTTTTCCTGTGCCTCCGCGTCCGTGATGCTCATCCATATCCCATTGTCATACCGCCGTTATTCATCATAATCGCACTGCGGATATTGGGATTCTCGTCAAGAATCTTACTTAAATTCGGCATATATTTCTCTGTCAGGTACGGCGTCAGGTCAATGAAAACGCCATCCTCCCCATAGTTGGTCAAGTCATAATTGCTGAAGCCAACACCCATAAACGCATCCGGAAGGTCATCACCCGCAATCTTGATGTTGACCTGCTCCGCAAGGGAATCACTCATACAGTTCCAAGCAATCTTCACCCCTGCATCCGACTGCAGCTGGTTCAAAACCTCATTGTTCTCATACCCCTTGCTCAATGCACTCATACCACCCATAACCGTAAAATCCGTCTGTGAAGCATCGTTATTTGCCGTTCCAGGCTCCACCGTACTCGCCGATTTCCCCCCGCCGCATGCCGTCACCGAAACCACAAGCCCCGCCGCCAACGTACCAGAAACCGCCCTTTTCCAAATCCCTGTCCTTCTCATAATATTACCCTTCCTTTCTATATATAAATAATTATTATTAACAAAACCTAAACCATTCAGTAAGAACGCGCCTCACGCTAACCTTTGACCGCTCCTGCCATAAATCCTTTTTCGAAGTACTTCTGTACGAACGGGTAAATGACAAGCATGGGCGCCGCCGCCACGATGATGGATGAAAACTTAATCATCTCCGTCAGCTTGTTCAGCTCCGCATAGCCGCCGGATATCGTGCTCGCCTGGCTTGCGCTAGCGGAACTTTTTATCAGGATATTTCTCAAAATCAGCGGGAGCGGAGCCTTCTCCTCGCCCGGCAGATAAATCAGTGCCGTGAACCAGTCGTTCCAGTACGCAACCATGCTGAACACCACCATAACCGCCATAATCGAGCGGCTGAGCGGCACCACGATTTTATAAAATGTCGTCCACTTTGACGCGCCGTCAATCCCTGCCGCCTCAATCATTTCCCTGGGAATGCTGTTCTCAAAGAAATTCCTCATGATAATCATGTTGCCGACACCGACGCCGCCCGGCAGAAAGAGCGCCCACATGCTGTTCATCAGCCCCGTCTGCTTGACTACCAGGTACGTCGGGACAGGCCCGCCGCCAAAGTACATGGTAAAAATAAAGAAGATGCTCAGAAATTTTCTGCCCGGCAAATCCCTGACACTGAGCGGATAAGCCGACAGATACAGCATCAGCACCGAAAAGACCGTACCAATGACCGTATACTTAATGCTGTTTATGTAGCCTGTCACAATGCGGGAGTCCGCAAATACCGCCTTATATCCGTCCAGCGTAAACTGGCTTGGAAGCAGGAACGTCTTCCCCGCATACACATCATATGGATTTGACACGGAAGCAATCAGTATGTAGTACAGCGGATATGCCACGACAAACAAGGCAACCGCGCAGATGATAACCAGGATGATGTCACTTGTTTTCTCGGAAAATCCCGTTGTATTATTGGATTTTGTTTTTGCGTTCATACCACACCTCCTATACAAAACTTGTGTCTTCGGATATCTTGCCGGCAATCTTGTTCACAACAATCAGCAGAATGATGTTTACCACCGTGTTAAACAACCCTACCGCCGTCGAGTAGCTGTACTTGGCGTTTTCAATACCCTGCTGGTAAACATATACGGCAATGACATCGCTTGTCGCCTTGTTCAAGTCCGTCTGTAACAGCCATACCTTCTCAAATCCGACATTCATCAGACCGCCCGCGCTCATAATCAGGTTCAGCACCATGATGGAGGTCAGCTCCGGTATGTCAATGTGGAGAATCCGCTGGAACATCGAAGCGCCGTCCACCTTTGCCGCCTCGTAGAGCGAGGTGTCCACATTTGCCAGCGTCGCCATGTACACGATAACGCCCCACCCTGCGTCCTGCCAGATGCCGGAAGCAATGTAGATTGTGCGGAACGCGGAGGCTTCCGTCAAAAAATCAATGGAAGTACCTGCAATCAGGTTAATCAGGCCGCCTGAAGGGCTCAGGAAAATCCGTATCATACCGCAGATAACCATGGAATTATCGGCCTTACCTACAACCCCAACCTGGTCATCGAAGAAAACACGCCCTTTGTCGCCATTGACCGCTCCATCAGCGCCGGCATCCCCTGTGTCGCCAGCGACAACTTCGGCGGCGGACAGCTCGCAGCCGAGAAGCTTGCAGACTTTGGCTGCAAAAACGTCGCTTTCCTGCGGATTGGTTCCTCCCTGTCAAACGAGCCCAACAAGCGGAAGGCAGGTTTTGAAAACGGCTGTCTCTCCCGCGGCCTGAATTATGAAATGAAAATACTCGATGACGGCGAACCCTATGAAAAATTTGAAGCCTTTCTCGAGGAACACATCCAGGACGGCAGGCTCTCCTTTGACGGAATTTTCTGCGTCACGGACCGTCTTGCCTTTTCAGTGATACAGACACTGCGCCGCCTGAACCAGCGTGTTCCGCAGAACGTACAGGTCATTGGCTATGACGGCATCCGTCTTTTTGGCAGCATGGACTATGTGTGCTCTACCATCGTACAGCCGCTGCCGGAAATGGCGGAAATGTGTGTCGAGCTTCTCCTGCGGGAAAACATGAAGGTGAAGCCCCCCTTAATCTGTCTCCCGGTCACCTACGCCTATGGGGGAACCACATCCGAAGGTGAAAAATGATTTTATCAATGCGAGGAGTGATGCAGAATGCGTATCGGAAATATAGAAGATATGGAAAACACAGAAAATGCCGAAAACCTAATCGCGCTTATACAGTCAGAAAAGCACAGGCACCTGAGCAGGCTGGAAAAATGGAAAAACTGGTGGCATTATTATAAGTGGTATGTGATATGTGGCATAATCCTGACCGGAATTGCCTGCAATCTGACGGGAAATGCGCTGGGTCTGTGGCATCCTGCTCCTGATTTTCAGATTGCCTATGTCGGTGAAACAACGCTCCCTGAAGATACCGTAAGCGCCCTTGAAAACGCCTTCGCATCCATGGGACAGGATTATGATTTCGACCTTGATTTTAACAGGGACGGAAAGGTCATCGTGCAGGTAAAACAATATGCCGGCAACAGCCAGATCGCCGACAGCGACGCGCACTATTATGGCACAGCCTCCGAAATCACTTTAATCGGCGATATTTCGGACTGCGACAGTTACTTTTTCCTGCCGGAAAATCCCGACAGTTTCCAGCAGACGCATCAGCTGCTCGCCAATCCCGACGGAAGCTGTCCGGACAAGGCAGATGATTCCACATCGGACAAGGCGCTCCCGTGGTCAGACTGCCCCGCCCTCTCCGGGCTGGAACTAGGTTCCTACTCCACCAGTCTGTTTGGACAGCGCACAACCGGGGACAGCCAGGAGCTGCTTGCAAGACTCTACCTCGGACGGCGCTGCTTCTATACCGGCACCATGACCGACAATGCAGAACAATGCAGCGCGCTGTGGAGCCTGCTCACGGATGGTTAGGAACTGTTCAGAAATTACTCATGACAATTACTTGTCACAAGTAATTTCTGAACAGTTCCTTAGAAACCAGCAAAAAAGGAGAATCCGTTTATGAAATTCAACATCAGATTTGTACTATGTTTTATCTGCCTGCTGATGACTGTTACCGGCTGTTCGCTTACCGCACCCGCCTTAGAAAAAGAGCCAATTGAAAACACAGCCTTTTTAAAAATCAGCAGCAGCCTCGAAGTCAACAACACAGACGAAAGCCTTATCCTTTATGACTACAAGGAAGCGCTTGCCGGTGACGGGCTTTACTATGCATCATGGAGAATCGGGGATGCCATTCCCTTTGAAAACAGCGACGGCGACATGGTTGACCTGTATGATGCCCAGCTCTACCTGCTGCTCGGTGAGTTTACCAGCAATGCGAAAGCACAGGAAAACAGGGCCGCATGGCTGGAAAGGGCAAAATCCAATTACGAGATTTCAGCCGAGGAGGAAATTGTCTGCAATGAGCAGGCTTACCAGATGATAACATACACCTTTCCGGACGAGGACGGTCCCTATGCCCGCGGCATTTCCGCTTTTGGCGTCCACGAAAATAGCGCAGTGTGCATGGAGCTGACATGCCAGAAGGATTTCACCGGAGATTTAGAAGCAATATTAACTGAATTTCTGGGGAATTGCACGTATCATTAGCCGCATTTTCATACGTAATAATACTCTTTTCTGTCATCCGTTTTAAATTATTCTTTTCAAAACAGGATCTTCATGCTATAATATATTTCATGGAAGCATAGCTCAGCTGGGATGAGCGCTCGCCTGACTAGCGGGAGGTCAAGGGTTCGAGCCCCTTTGCTTCCATTTTTTATGTCCATAAATATTTCTCCCGACTTTTCTCCCAACCACCAAAAACCGCCCAGTGCTGGCGCACCGGACGGTTTCTGATAGTTATATTCTGAAGAAGATACTATTAATTCACAACCATATTGTACCATCTTCTGGAGCAGCCTGCAAGCGTTATTTGCGCTGGCTGTTACATTTTTATAC
Organism: uncultured Lachnospiraceae bacterium; assembly: GCA_949066965.1. GTDB lineage: Bacteria > Bacillota > Clostridia > Lachnospirales > Lachnospiraceae > COE1. Next base: position 171,802 of record CARTDA010000004.1, on the reverse strand, counting down.
CCTTTTATCAAAAGGCGGGAGTGTGATTCAACATGAAATTGCCAATCGGATACGCAAGCGGAACCTTAATCAGCACACGCCCTGCGCGAGCATCGCGTTGACAACCTTTTCAAAGCCTGCGATATTCGCACCTGCCACATAGTTGCCTTCCATGCCGTAGCGCTTTGCCGCGTCATCTATATTGTGGTAAATATTTACCATGATGTTCTGCAGCTTCGCATCCACTTCCTCAAAGCTCCAGCTCAGTCTTTCGCTGTTCTGTGACATCTCCAGGGCAGAAGTCGCCACACCGCCTGCGTTCGCTGCCTTGCCGCCGACAAACCATACACCGTTCTGCTGTAAGTACTCTGTTGCGTCGATTGTTGTAGGCATATTCGCGCCCTCGCAGACACACTTGCAGCCATTTGCCACGAGCTGCTTTGCATCATCAATCAGAAGCTCGTTCTGTGTAGCGCACGGAAGCGCGATATCACACTTTATCTGCCATACGCCCGCGCCGCTTCTATCAGCGGCGCTGACTTCATGGTATTCTGCGCCTGGTCTTGCTGCCGCGTACTCTGTCAGTCTTGCACGCTTTACTTCCTTCACTTCCTTGAGAAGTGCGACATCAATTCCTTCCGGATCATAAATCCAGCCTGTAGAGTCAGAGCATGTGACAACCTTTGCACCCATCTGCTGTGCCTTCTGCGTCGCATAGATTGCAACATTGCCGGCGCCGGATACGACAACCGTCTTGCCTTCCATAGACTCACCATGGCACTTCATCAGCTCCTGTGTGAGATAGAGCAGACCATACCCGGTCGCCTCTGTACGCGCAAGGGAACCGCCGTATGTAAGTCCCTTCCCCGTGAGGACACCCTCGAATGTACCCCTGATTCTCTTGTACTGTCCGAACATAAAACCAATCTCTCTTGCACCGGTTCCGATATCGCCGGCCGGAACATCCACATCCGCGCCAATATATTTGGAAAGCTCTGTCATAAAGCTCTGGCAGAACGCCATAATCTCCCTGTCTGACTTGCCCTTCGGGTCAAAGTCCGAACCGCCCTTGCCGCCGCCGATCGGAAGGCTTGTGAGGGAATTCTTGAAAATCTGCTCAAACCCTAAGAACTTGATAATACCAAGATTTACAGACGGATGCAGACGAAGTCCTCCCTTGTAAGGTCCAATGGCATTGTTGAACTGTACGCGGAAACCTCTGTTGACCTGCACCTGTCCCTTATCATCCACCCATGGCACGCGGAACATGAGCTGACGGTCGGGTTCCGTGATTCTCTCCAAAATGGCATTTTTCTTATAAAGCTCCTCATTTGCCTCCACAACAGGTCTAAGTGAATTCAAAACCTCTGTGACAGCCTGGATAAACTCAGGCTCGCTTGCGTTCTTTTTCTTTACAAGCTCTAACACTTCATCTACATATGACATTTTTTAATCCTCCTTGGTTTAAAAACGAATATTATAAAGATTTGTCCGTTTCAACACTGTAATGCGCTAAACTTAACGAATACATTATAGTTTAATTTTTTTTCCAAGACAACAAAAATATGCTATCACGGCAAATTTTGTGCAATTTACTAAATTTTATTGTGATAATTCACAGTTTTCAGGTTACTATTGACGCCATTTTTCGTCTTATATCGCGCACAAAATATGCGTTACGCTGTCCGTCACTCCTTAGCTGCTTTCCCCGGAAGTTCATAACGCTTCAGGTGCTCCTGCATCATTGTGTCAAACGCACTGCCCGCCCCCTTGTCGAGATTGTCAATATACGCATGCGCATGCGTGTCATCCTCATGCATCTGCATCACATTGATTGCCAGGTTCGAGCAGTGATCCGCTATCCGCTCATAATTGTTCGTGATATCCGACAGGACAAATCCCATCTCGGCGGTACACTTCCCTTTCCGAAGGCGCTTCATATGACGCTTCTTCATCTCCTTCTGGAGAATGTCTATCGCCTCCTCAAACGGCTCTATGGATTTCGCAGCCTCTGCATCCTCCTTCTCAAAAACCCTCACAGATATCTCAACAATATCCCTGACCGCCTGCGAGAATATTTTCAGTTCTTCCGCTGCCTTCTCGGAAAAATGCTGCTCCTTCTTGTTCATCACCCTGGCACAGTGCACCAGATTCATTGCATGGTCCGATATGCGCTCCAAATCCCCCACACTATGCTGGAGCATGTTTAATTTCCTGGAATCCGCCTCACTCAGGTTCCTGCTTGAAAGCTTCACCAGATATCCGCTAATCTCGTCGTCATAGCGATCAACAAGATTTTCCATCTGCTCCACATCCCCCGCACTTTTCTTGTCATAATCAAACAGATTATAAGTTGCCGTATTCAGCGATTCCTTTGTCAGCTCTGCCATTTTGAGCACATAGGAATTCACCTGTTCCAGTGCAAACGACGGCGTGCTCAAAAAACGCTCATCCATCTTCGCAAACAGTTCGTTTTCCCTTGCCTGCCGTTCTTCCTCCTCATCAGGCTTAATGATGACAAGCGACAGGCGCTCAAGCAGGTTTGCAAACGGAAGCAGCACAAGCGTCGCAAGCACGTTAAATCCCGTGTGCACCAGCGCAATCCCGGCACTGTCTGCCGGCTCCTGCATAAATGTAAAATGCAAAAAAGCATTTAACAGATAGAATACGGTCATAAAGATAACAGTTCCAATGATGTTAAAGAGAAGATGGACAATCGATGCACGCTTCGCATTTTTGCTCGCCCCGACACCGGACATCATCGCAGTGACGCAAGTACCAATATTTTGTCCAAGGATAATGGGGACTGCCGCTGCGTAGCTGACTCCGCCGCCCATGCAAAGCGCCTGCAAAATACCAACAGATGCCGACGAAGACTGAATGACTGCCGTGACAAGCGCTCCGACAAGCAGTCCGAGAACCGGGTTGGTAAACATGGTAAACATTCCCGTAAACCACGGCACCTCACTCAGCGGTTTCATTGCAGAGGACATCGTGTCCATTCCGGTCATCAGAATGGCAAAGCCGACAAGAATTGTGCCAAGGTCACGCTTTCTGCCGTTTTTCATGAACATGATAAAAACCACACCGATTACGGCAAGAATCGGGGAAAATGAAGTGGGCTTGACGAGCTGAAGGAAAAAATTAGAGCTCTCAATACCTGTAAGGCTCAGAATCCATGAGGTAATCGTCGTTCCGACATTGGCGCCCATAATAATACCGATTGCCTGGGAAAGCTTCATAATTCCCGAATTCACGAAGCCGACAACCATGACGGTAGTCGCCGACGAAGACTGAATGACCGCCGTCACCCCTGCCCCCAGAAGAACTGCCTTGAGCCTGTTGTTGGTGAGGGTTTCCAAGACACGTTCGAGGCGTCCGCCTGAAAGTTTTTCAAGCCCCTCACTGAGCAGATGCATTCCATATAAAAATAATGCCAGACCACCTATCATCGTCAATAAATCAAAAAAATCCATACATTCCTCCCTGTCATTCGTTCACGAATTTCTTTCTTAATTTATACTCACGCCAGATGAAAACGCAACAGCTTTCATCTATAACGCTCCCTTGTCCTGTAAAGGTTTTCCTTATACGCATACATCCTGCGGTCAGCCTCTGTCATCCCCATGCGCACGGATTTCCCCGCCGTGTACTCCACCCTGACAATTCCATAGGATATCCCAATCGGATAATTGTACTTATCCTCCTCTGACAAAAGCTTCTGGTTGATAAGCGCCATTTCACGCTCCATTTCCTCCGGAAGCCTGTCATAGCACAGCACGCAGTACTCGTCCCCGCCCAGGCGGTAAGCGTTGTCCTTTTTTCCTTTATTCTTATCATGCCCTTTTTTTGCAAGCTCTTTCAAATATGTTCCTATCAGCTTCAGCGCCTCATCCCCCAGGTGGTGTCCCAGGTTGTCATTGATATACTTCAGGCCATTCATATCCCCATACACAATTGTGACCGCATCCTTGTCCCTGTCTATGGCATCCAAATCCTCATCCAGCCCGCGCCGGTTCCGCATGGAAGTCAGGTTGTCCGTATACGCCATTTTCTCATAGGTGCGCCGCTCAATATTTGCCTCGTGAATCCCCAGCGCCTTCTTTGCGGAGACAATTCCGGCGCATATCAACAGTGTGATTAGCTCCAGCCTTGTAAAAAAACCATTCCCAAAACAATCCCAGACATAAAAATCCATCATGTCACAAAAACAGCACATTGCAAGCACAAAATACATTCCGATGCCAAGCCGTCTTGCCCAGCCCCTGGACTGGTCCATATTTCTGAGAAAGGATGTCAGAAAGATGACTCCATTTATCACAATGAGAACATGAATCAACGAAAGCGTCTCAAAAAAATCGGCAATGTTAACCAGCTGCAGCACAATCAGAACAAAGATAATTCCACAGTTCATATTCATCAGACGCCTGTACATCGGGCTGTCCGGTATCATTCCAAGCAGATGGAACGCCATCACGACGCTTGGCAGAAACAGGGCAAACGTGACAAAGTTCAAAATCTGCATGGCATACGCATTGCTGAAAAACAGCTGCCAGGTTCTTGCCTCTGTAAAACTCCACGCGGATATAATCAGGAACGCCAGTCCCAGACTCGATACTTTCGCCCCTGCTCCCCACTGTGCAAACAGCGGAGACAGAAACACAAGCGCCATGCCGATAATCAGCGGAATCACTGTCATCAGCAGCATTGCAAGCCCTTTCATCAAAATGTACGATAACAGTTCTGCCTTGGTGCCGCTGACGATATGGCGCCACTGACCGGAGTATTTTTCATATGGGCACATGGTATCAATCGCTATTGTGTCCCCCGCACACAGCTGCCCCAGCTCAATAAGCTGCCACCCGCTGCCCGGTGTCTTCCCGAACGGAATCTGTCCGGCTTCGCCAAAGCGGTATACTTCTATGTCATTGACGTACGCACGGACAAATGTATGGTCCGTGCGAAACAGCAGATACGCTGGTGATGCAAAAACCTCGTCAATTTCCTTTTTCGTCACCATATGGCTTATGCGCATATATTCGCCGGGAACCACATCATAATTTCCGGGAATCCTTATGTACTGACCTTCCCGGTCATACCAGCCGTCACTGAGCTGCCTGACATCATACCCGGTAAAAATATTTTTATCATAAAAACGGATGGTCTGCAGCCTTGCGCCAATCCACACCACAAGCGAAAATGCCACAAGAACATAAAATACGACCATATAGAAAGGGACTTTCTTCTCTTTTTTCATATGCATCTCCTATGCTTCTTCCTACATTGGAAAATCGATATTCATTTGATATATGTTCGCGGCAGATGAACTCTGCCGTAAATATCGCACCATGCTCTTATTATAATACATTTGTCATGCTTTGATAAGGTACTGAACAAAAAATATGTTACAGGCATCAATCCATGCATAACCACTTCGTTGGTATCAAAGCCACGTTCCGTGGCTTGATGCATCTCTGCCACTACGCTATTTCATGTGGCCTGTAAGCCATAATTTGCAGTAAATGCAAAGTCCTGGACTGAACTGTTACAAAAATATTCAATACATGGCAGCAGTTGTCACCGTTCCTTAATGTATTTTTAATGCATACGCCTGTCAATTGTGTTATAATGATTTTCAGAGCGTGTCTGAACACTGCCCTGCATTCAATTGAGCAGGAAAGATTTATCTTTCCCTACCCATGCGCCGGACGCGGGCAGCTTTCGCTGCACACTTCCTTTCCGCATCCGTATGCATAAAAACGACACAGACGGAGGTAATTTACAAGGTGATAACTGTTAAAACAAAAACACGCGGCGCCATGAACCACAGCTCAATTCTGTCGCTCAATGTGCCCGACCCTCACAGTGTAAAAGATAGAAACAACATTGCAACAATCATGAACAATAAATCCAGCGGAAACCGCATGGCTGCTGCCCCGCCGTATCCGGGCATTACACAGCAGCCGCCGCAAAACAGCCCTGCTCCAGGTGTTCCAGGTCACGGCAGCCCCATTCCGCCAAGACAGCAGGCACAAATCAGACAGCCGCAAAACTGCCAGCCTGCCCTGACTGCCGGACAGCAAAACACGCAGGGCACCATTGCAGGCGTTATCGAAAAGCCAATCCCCGCACTGGAAAACAAAGTGCAGAAGGGGCAAAAAGTGTTGCTCTCGTCAGGTGTCATCACTGCTGTCGATGCCTGTTTCGGGTGGAATGTCACGGATTCCAGATGCGATGTGGACGTGTCGGCATTCCTGCTCGGGGCCGACGGAAAAGTCATCGGAGACAGCTGGTTTGTATTTTACGGACAGGCGCTAAGCCCCGATAAAAGCACCCGGTTTATGGAGGGCGGCGGTGCCGACCGCGAAAAAATACAGATTGATTTGGGGAAATTAGACCCAAGGGTAAAGAAAATCGTCTTTGTCCTCACCATCAATGACGCGCTGCAAAACAGGCTCCATTTCGGTATGCTCAAGGATGCCTATGTGCGCATCATGGACAAATCAGGAAAGGAGCTAGTCAGCTTCCTGATGACCGAGTATTATAACAACGTGATTTCGATGATGATTGGAGAGCTGTACCAGCACAACGGCGCATGGAAATTTAACGCGGTCGGGAACGGCGTTGCAAAGGATCTCGCCGGGCTGTGCGCCTTATATGGTGTACAGGTTATATAAAATTGAAAAAAGGAGTATACATATATGTTGACATTTGAAGTAATAAACGAACTGACCCTAAAGGTTACCTGTCATGGAAATGACGTTCTGTTTACCAAAGCCGGCGCTTTCATTTGTGGCGAAAACAACGGATATAAGAACTACAAGTTTGAAAAACTGCTGCTTGGTCCGCAGGAAAATGCAGGACAGGCGCTGCTTGGTTCCCTGATCCGGCGCGTGACTGGTGAAAATCTGCCGCTGATGAAAGTCATGATGAATGGCGACAGCATCACCTACTATGCAAATCACGCACAGCATGTTGTCGTATACCAGCTGCAGCAGGGCGAGATGCTCTCAATTGAGTCAGAAAACATCCTTGCTTTCACGCAGGACTGCAAATACGATGTGCGCTTTATCGGATGCGGCGTTATCTCCCAGAAAGGGCTTGCCACCTCCACGCTGACTGGCATGGGACCCAATGCCTATGTTGCCATTCTGGTAGATGGGAACCCGATTGTGCTGAGCAACATCCAGACGGGCACAACACTTGCTGTCGACCCGGACGCAGTTGTCTGCTGGATGGGTGCAGGTCCGTGTGATCCGGATATCAAGATGGATGTGAACTGGAAAACCTTTATCGGGCAGAGCTCCGGAGAATCCTACAGCTTTGAATGGGGCGGGCATCAGCCCGTAACGGTCATTATCCAGCCAAGTGAGCGCATGAGCGGTGTCAGCCTTGGCATGGACGGCGGGCGACTCGGGCATCGCCCCAATTAGCCTCATAACTGTCTGTCAGCAGAAACCTGAAGCACTGCCGCAAGCGCTGCTTCCGCGAACAGCTTTTCTTCTGGCGGACAGTTTACTTTATCAGAAAAGCGGAATTTCTGCGCAAGTTCCGGTGCCGCAATCCCATAGTCCGCAGCTTCCAGCATGGAAATGTCAAATGCACTGTCCCCTGCTGCAGCCACGAAGTCCGCGCCTGCATATTTCCTGAACCGCTCAACAGCCGCTCCCTTGCCCAATGCCTTTGGGACAACATACACCTTCGCGCCATTGTGAAACACGTCAACTACATCCCCATCTGTCTTTTTTTGCAAATCACTGACCACCGCTTCCGGCTCCTCGCATTTGGTAAACACAAAAAGTTCTTTGATAAACCGCAGGTCAAACGTCCTTCTTTTATCCTTTTCGAGAAACGCCAGTGCCCTGTCCAGCATCTGCCTGCTTCCCTTTATCCGTTCCAGCGATTCCAGATACCAGTTTTCATCCTCTTTTCCGTCAACAAGCAGCACGCCGCCATTGCAGACAAGCGCATAACGCAGCTTTCCCACGCCCAGGTCAATCCGCTGATACTGCTCGATTGTCCTCGTTGTCGTCGGCACCACAAGCACCTGTTCTTTCCGTGTCATGATTTGCTGCAAAAGCCGTAACGTCTCCCGCGTGATAAAGGATATTTCCCTTCCCTGATAAACCTCTGCGCAAATCCTGTCCTGCCCTATGTCATGTCTGTATGAATAGATCAGTGTATTGTCCAAATCCGTATGAAATACAATCATCCCCGTCCCCCTCCAAATACATCCCGGACGCCCATGTGCAACCGCGCGAGGTGCATGCAGCAAAGCTGCATATTTCCTTACGCACCCCTGCGCATAAAAGAAGTGCAGTCCACCAAAGTATCCTGCACTTCCCTTTCCACATACAATTTTATTTTCTGTTTACGATAACCTTTCTCACGATGTCCACCGGAATCATAGTCGCCGCCAGTACAATGACTGTAATCCAGCCCTTGATGCCAAACGGAACACAGCTGAACATATTGCCAATCCATGTAAACACCTCAAACGGTATCAATGCTGCATTTACAATCACTGCCTGCACCAGAATGATGGTAAAAAATACCTTTAAGAATCCCGTATTCTGGTCAAGTCCCTTGAAGATGCCGAATCCGTCATCCCTTACATTGAAGCCGTTAAACAGCGCGCTCACGATAAACAGTACAAAATATCCGGTCAGATGCTGTTCCTCGTCATAGTCAAAAATTTCCTGGAAGAATGGTGCCTTCAAATATACAAAGCTCGTCACGGTAAGCCACAGACCCATTGTGACAATCTGTGCCATCATCGCCTTGCTTACAATGCTCTCGTCCCTTCTTCTCGGTTTCTCAAGCATATACTTCTCGAGTGCAGGCTCGTTTCCAAGCATAATCGCGCCAAGTCCGTCCATTACCAGATTGACAAACAGCAGATGGGTAACCTTCAGCGGCTCCTCGACACCGAAGAACGGCGCTATCGCACTGACAATCACTGCCGCCACATTGATAACCAGCTGGAATTTACAGAATTTCAGGATATTATGGTAAATTGTCCTGCCATACAGGATGGCATCCTTAATGGACTTAAAGTTATCATCCAAAATAACAATCTTACCAGCTTCCTTCGCTGCCTCTGTACCGCTTCCCATCGCAAAACCTACATCCGCACGCTTCAGCGCAGGGGAATCATTTACGCCGTCACCCGTCATGCCCACAACAAGGTTCATCTCCTGGCACAGCCTTACCATACGTGACTTGTCTGTAGGAAGCGCCCTCGCAATCACCCTGATTTTCGGTATAATCTTCTTTACGTCGTCATCCGACATTTCATTTAACTGCGCGGAAGAAAGCGCCATGTCATCATTGCCCTGCAAAAGACCGGCATCCTTCGCAATTGCCACTGCCGTCTCAAGCCTGTCGCCTGTAATCATGACTACCTGAATGCCGGCATTCTGAACTTCCTTAATCGCATCCCGAGCCTCCGGTCTCACATCATCCCTGATGCCGACCAGACCGATAATGACAATGTCCTCGTTAATCTTATTCTCCGCAAGCGCGCTCTCGGAATAGCCAAATGCAAGGACACGCATCGCTTTTGCCGCAAGCTCGTCAATCTTTCTGTCCAGCACGGCCTTGTCAATGTCCCTGATATTTCCGTCCGCATCGAGATATTTCGTCGCAGCTGCCAGAAGCCGCTCCGGCGCTCCCTTGTAGAATGTCTTGCCGACATTGTCAATCCTTGCCTGGCTGAACTTGTTTGTGGAATTAAATCCCTGGTGCGCGGATACAACATACTCCGTGTTGGAAGCCAGCGCGTTAAACGTCTCCTCACCGATGAACTTCATCAGCGCCTGGTCGGTTGCATTGCCGCCGATAACCCTGTGGGAAGCATCAAACATGGACTGTGTATTCTTGCCAATCGCCAGATCCACAAGCCCCTTCACCTTGCTGTGCTTACTCAGCTGTGGGATATCAATGGAATTGCCGTCCGCGCAGAAGAAATCCACAACCTCAAGCGAGCCTTTTGTAATCGTACCTGTCTTATCACTAAAAAGAATATTTAATGAACCAGCCGTCTCAATACCCTCTGCCTTTCTGACAAGGACATTGTGGTCAAGCATCTTGCTCGTATTCTGCATGAGCACGAGGGAAATCATCAGCGGAAGTCCCTCCGGCACCGCACAGACAATAATAACGACTGCCAGCGAAACTGCCTTTACCACATCCATGATGATATCCTGAATGCCATTTGTAAAGTAAGCCGACGGACCGCCTGCCGAGACAATAAAGTATGCAAAATACAGGACAGCAATGATTGCCGCACCGATATAGCCAAAGGTGGAAATCTGGTTTGCAAGCTTTGCAAGCTTTACCTTCAATGGAGAATCCGGCTCTTCCTCCTGCATCTCCTCTGCCATCTTACCCATCATGGTCTTTGTTCCGACTTTTCTGACATCGAGGATACCTTCCCCGTCAAAGATTACTGCACCGCGGAACAGGGAATACTTGTCCACGAACGTATCGCCAGTAATGTCATCCGCAAGCTGTACACTCGGGTCTGCCGCCGTCTTTTTGCACTCCTCCGCCTCGCCGTTGAGCGCCGAGTTGTCCACCTTGAGCGACCCGTCAATCAGGATACCGTCAGCTGGAACCTTATCGCCGGACTGAAGCAGCACCTTATCTCCTACGACGACATCATCCACTTCGATAACGGTGACAACGCCGTTTCTGTATACCTTACACTTGTCCTTTTCCGTGCTGTCCTTTAACTCTCGGTACTTTGTGTCACTCGCCACACCTGTCTTTGCCGATACAAACGCCACGATAAATACCGCGATAATCGTTCCCAGCGGCTCGTATATCTCCGCGTAGCCAAAGAAAAACATGACAATCATCAGCGCCGCAATCGCAAGCAGGATTTTAATCATCGGGTCTCCGAATGTCTCCTTAAACTCTTCCCAGAAGGTGGTAGGTTCCGAGTCAGGAATTGCGTTCGAACCGTATTGCTCCCGCGACTGCTCGACCTCTTTGTCACTAAGTCCACTAAATTTCATTTTATTATTATACTCCTTTCAAAGTCCGCAGCTTTATGCCCCATGCACAAACCTGCGGATTTTTATCTGTTACTGTACGTGTTGTTCCAGTAACATTTTCACTATTTACAGAAATCTGTTTACGAGCTCCCCAAGTCCCTGGTCCTGTGTTCCCTGACCAACTGCATTGAACTTCCACTCACCGTTATGTCTGTATATCTCGCCAAAAATCATCGCCGTCATATTTGAGTAATCCTCAGACAGATTGTATTTGCACATCTCTGTGTTGTTCCTGGCATCAACAAGGCGGATAAACGCATTCTGAATCATTCCAAAATGCTGTTTTCTCTGGTATGCCTGATAAATATTGACTACAATCACAATCCTATCATACTGTTCCGGAATTGCAGCCAGATCCACAATAATCTGTTCATCATCGCCGTCTCCCGCCCCAGTGAGGTTATCCCCCATATGCTGCACGGTTCCTGTCTTATGTCTCAGATTATTGAAATAAATGACATCATCATTTGCACAAAGCTTTCCGTTCATGAGCAAAATTGCAGACGCGTCACAGTCAATCGGCTGTGGCTTCGGTGCAAAAAAACCTTTTTTTTCACGCTTTGCCTCGTCCCATCCAAGCCCTACAATTACTTTGGATAATCCGGCATTATCCTTTGACAGACTCACCTTCTGTCCTTTTTGTAAACTAACTGACATTTTATTCTACCTCCTGTCAACAAAACTCTTTACGCGCTTACTTCCACACCAAAATTTGCACAGAGCGCTGCAAGTCCGCCCTGGAATCCGCTTCCAATGGCATTGAACTTCCACTCACTTCCGCTCTTGTACAGCTCGCCAAATACCGCCGCCGTCTCAATCGAGAAATCCTCCCCGAGGTCATAGCGGAGCATCTCCTCGCCGGTTGCTTCATTATAGATTCGGATAAACGCATTGTTTACCTGACCGAAATTCTGCTTTCTCGCTTCCGGCTCATATATCGTCACCGTAATTGCTATCTTCGTGATGTTGTCCGGAACCTTTGACAAATCAATCTTAATCTGCTCGTCATCACCGTCTCCCACACCTGTCAGGTTATCTCCCTGGTGCACGACGCTTCCTGACGGATGTGTCAGATTTCCGTAAAATACAAAGTCACTCGAATTTGAAACTTTTCCTGTATCAGTCAGAAGAAATGCAGCTGCGTCCAAATCGAAATCCCCACCTGTATCAAATGCATTGACATCCCATCCAAGTCCCACAACAACATTTTTCAGACCTGGATTATCCTTTGTAAGACTAACCTTCTGACCCTTTTGCAAACTAACCGGCATACCTATATCCTCCATTTTCAATTTTTTACTGTGTTATGCAACCTCTATTCCATAATGTCCGCAGAGCGCCGCAAGTCCGCCCTGGAACCCGCTTCCAATCGCATTGAACTTCCACTCCCCATTATGCCTGTAGAGCTCGCCGACAACAACCGCCGTCTCAATCGAGAAATCCTCCCCGAGGTCATAGCGGATCAGTTCCGTATTTGTCGTCTCGTCCACAATACGGATAAATGCGTTGGAAACCTGGCCAAAATTCTGCCTCCTGGCATCCGAGTCATAGATTGTAACCGTAAACGCCACCTTCTCGACATTTGCAGGAATTTTTTCAAGGTCAATCTGAATCTGCTCATCGTCGCCCTCTCCCTCTCCTGTCAGGTTATCGCCCATGTGCTTCACTGACCCGCTCGGGTGCGCCAGGTTTCCGTAGAAAACAAATTCTTTTTCTGTCGGGCACTTTCCGTTTGCCCCGACCATAAACGCTGCGGCGTCAAGGTCAAAGTCCGCACCGGAATCAAACGTATTCACGTCCCATCCAAGTCCTACCATAATCTTCTTCAGCCCAGGGTTTCCTTTTGTCAGATCCACTTTCTGTCCTTTTGCTAAACTAATTGGCATATATTTTTCCTCCTTAAATAATAAAAATATTTATTTATTTTTAGTGCTTTCCATTTATCAGATACCACCAGGTTTCTATGGCATATGGTACATCCTGTTAAATTCCTGCTTGATGTTCTCGAGCCTTGCCTGGTCCTCGATGCGCTTCTGCCTTGCGTCATTCTGAATCTGCCTTGTCTCGTTAATGCCGTCCACAATTGTTCTCCATGTCGTTTCAAGCGTCTCAATCTTGATGGAGCTGCCCGCCGCCATCGCCGTCGTAAGCTTCGTCTGCTCAACCGTATTCTGTGCATTCTTGATTAAGAGCTCATTTGTCTTTGCGTCAAGCGCACTCATCGCCTCAGCCTGTATCTTCTGGCGTTTCAGCATAATCGCCTGTGCAAGCGCCTGCTTAAATACCGGAAGTGTTATAATAAACGCAGAATTTATCTTTCTGACAAGATTCATGTTGCTGAACTCCATCGCCTTAATCATCGGGATGGACTGCATGGCAACGCTCTCTGCCGTCCGCAAGTCCTGTGTCCGCTGCTCGAGCATCATCAGCGCCTGGTTCAGGCTTGTAATCTCAAACTGGATGGAGGTGTCCCCTGTCGTCTGCATATCCGACTCCCTCTGTGCGATATACTGTTCAAGCTCCCTGCATCCCTGCTCGCCTGCCAGAATATACTTGACAAGTTCATGGTAATAGTTGACATTGGCGTCGAACATGGTATTGAGATTGCGGTTGGACTGCTTGATTTCCGACTCATATTTTTTGAGCTCCACATAAATCTTGTCAACCTCGTCTCCCATGGTATGGTACTTATCCAGTATTTTATCCAATTGCTTTCTCATGTTACCAAAAAGTTTGCCAAAAAGAGACGGATTTTCCTGGAGCTCGTCAATGTCAAACTTCTCCATGACCTTTGCAAGCGCATTGAGCATCTCGCTCGAATCGTCCAGCTGTGCCATATTGACATTGTTCAGCACGACGTCCGAAGCCTTTGATATCTCCTCTGCAACCTCGGCGCCAAACGATACAATCGTCTCAAGGTTTCCCACTTCAATCGTGCTTACAATATCGTCAACCTCCTGCGATCCGACAAGCGCGTTATTCATCTGCTGCCGGTCTTCCACGATATCATACGCCTCGACAACCTCAATCTCGTTCTTCGCTTCCGGCGTACTTGCCAGTACGGCTGACTGTGCTTTTGTTTTGCTAAAATCTAATCCCATAGTAATCCTCCATCTTTGATTGAACTATACTCACGACAGATGAAATCTGCCGTGAGTATAGTTTCCTATAACCTTCGAAAAATTTTATCACGCCATGACGGCCGTGTGCCGGACGGTACAAGCGCCATATTCGGAACCTGCAAATCGTACACATACTCGCCTATCTGGTGCTCTTCCATCAGTCTTTTGTTAAAGTGTTTCTCAATATTCTGATATCCGGTCGGAACAAAGAACACCACATCGAACCCGACCAGGTTCAGAAACGCCGTAAGAATCGAATCCTCAAGGGAAATCATCTTCTCTCCCGTATTAAAATATATCAGCTTTGGATTTTTCTTTGTAAAGTCAAACTTCTGTATCAGCCTGACAATCTCCTTTGGCAGATTCAGAACCGTCGCCGTGATTGTGTACTCCGTACCATTTTCAAAAGTCCCCTTAATTGCCCTGCTCTCTATCAATAGCTGCAGCTTGTCGAGGATATGCTCCTGCATCTCCTCGCGCAGGAAACTATATGGATAGCTTGCATGCTCTTTTATCTTTTTCTTCTGGACGCGTCCGTTTTTAAAAAATTCCGTCGCGTACATTTTCATCGGGTTCGGCGCTGTCGGGTCAATATATGGCACGGACTTCACAACAAACGTATCCTCCGTCATCAGTTCCTTGACGGAACTCCAGTACTTTGGCACCATGCCATCCTTGACCCCCGATACCTTGGCAAAGATGACCGGCAGTGTGACAATCCCATTCTCCGTGCTGAAATTGGGACGGTATTTGAGCTCCTCCTTCCACAGAATCTGTATCTCCTCATACATGGTCTGCAGGGTCACGGAGGAAGCCTTGGCGTACTGCTGGTTGCGGTAGATTCCGGTGTCCTGGTACATCAGGTCATCCAGCTCGCGCTCCGCATGGTACGCCGCCGTTCCCATGTGCACATCCGCGCTCTGCCTCGGATAACGGTTCACAGACAGCGATTCCGTAAAATGTATTTCATATAAAAGATTGTCTTCCAGACAGCATTTTGTATTTAAATTTGGATTGAGTATCAGTACATCCACCGGAATCCGTGCCAGAAACCGCAAAAACATTGCCTCATTTTCGTCCTTACATGGTCCCATGTGTATAAAGCATGCGATATCCGGCATTTTCCAGCTCGAGAAAAGCTCCTTTGTGTACCGCCTTATCCAGCAAATCATGTATACAGCCTTGTTGGTCAGCTTGTTGAGGTTTGATCCGGCAGCTTTTGACTCCGCGAGCATCACATCCAGAAATGCCTTTACCATCAGCCTTTGCAGCTCAATGTTGGCACTGTACTGTATGTTTGCCGACAAGTCCATCAGCATCTCGTCCTGCCTTGTATAATTTTTGCGTTTCACCCCGGCTATCTCGTCCATGCTGGGCTTTGGGATGGACTCGTCAACGATTACAACACGTCTCTGGCTATTGGTCAGTTCCAGCTGGAGCTGGTACAATTCATTTACATAAGTCAGCTTGTCTTCCACACCGTTTATCCGGTAAAAGCAGTTGTAAAAAAGCTTTGGGTCATCCCCCCGCGCCATGGTGCTTTTCCTGACATCCGCAAGCCCCTTTCCCTCTATCCATGCGTTGGTACAGTTGAGGACCTGCGGCTTTACGCCATATAATCTTTCGTTATTCACCGCGTTTTGTATCTCGGTGCGAATCCACTTTAAATTAAAATCCGGCGGGAACTGCCCCATGTCCGGCAGCACAAGACTGTCCGATATCCGGCTCTGTGCATCGAGCGCCAGATACTTCGCATCGCCGTGATACTGCAAGAGCACTACATCGCACCCGGCATTGGAAAGAATTGTAATAAGCTGCAATTCATAGCTGCTGACTTCACCCTCGTACAATATTTTGGGAATCCTGTTTTCGCCGAGCATGTTGACAATGCGCTCAAACTTATAATATAGCCAGCACATAAACTTTATGTATGCATTTTTCAGCATATTCTCATTTTTGCCAGCCTTTCGCAGGGAATCAAGGGTGTCAAACAGCGCCCGCGCCACATTCCCTCGCTGGTAATCGTTCATGCGGGGGAGCCATTTTTTCAGGCTCTGTGATATGAATTCCGGACTCATCCGGAATTCCAGTCCCATGATTTCCTCATAATAAGAAAGGTTTTTCTCGTCAGGATTGGGGATTTTCCCCTCAATAATCACGCCCGAAAGCCTTGCCGCCTCATAATACTTTTGTATAAACTGCCCGATTTCCTCCGTGTATCCGTTTATCCGGTAGAAATATACACCCTTGTCCGGTCTGCTGTTTCGTTCCACAAAAAAATCATTTAAGTTTTTGATTTGAATATGCGTAAACATTTCTTTCCCTCAATATAGCAATTCCGTTTCATCTTTATGCTCACGGCAGACGAAAACTGCCATGAATATAAATTATATCATACTAAAACAAGTTATTCAACAATATCAGAACATACTTTCAAATATTAACACATTTTTAATCTGTCTTTAATGAACCGGAACTCCATAACCCCTAACCGGTAAAGCCCTGGATGAACATATTGATAAATTCATATCCGACCGCGAGGTTGATGCCCTGCGCGTCGGGAATGCCCGCCGTGCTGATGCCGATGACCTCGCCGTACATATTAAGCACGGCACCGCCGGAGCTGCCCGGTGATGTGGGCGCCGTAAACTGTATCATGTCAACACCGTCAAACTTGCGGAAGCCTGATATAATCCCATCCGACACGGAATTGAACAGTCCCAGCGGGCTTCCGATTGCCACGACCTTCTGTCCCCTGACAAGCCCCTGAGTCCCCCTGTACACCGGAAGCGGATTGAGTGTGCGGTCTATCCTTATCACGGCGAGGTCAAGCACATGGTTGTACTTGATTATCTCCTTTGTCTGATAACCAGTCTCGTCATCCTCGATTCTGACAGTATAATAGCTGCCCCCGCTCGCAACGTGCTGGTTCGTCAGGATATACCCCTTTCTGCCAACCATGATACCGGAGCCGGAACCCATAATCTCCCCTTTTTTGTCATGTATGGTAATCATCACGACGGACGATGCAAGCTGCGCGAGCTGCTCAAAGCTCATTTCTGTCCGCACATCATTCCTTATGACCGGGCGGGCGGGCGCAGCATGGCGCGGCACCGAGACACGCACTGGCTGTTCCGGCGCCCTTTCCGGCTGACCGGGCACCGCGGCCGGCTGCGGCTGTGCTTTCCGCCTGTCATGGCGCTGGGGGATTACCACCCTGATATTTCCACTGTTCTGACCGGTTCCGATGCTGTCAGTTCCTGCTGCCGCGCCATGCGGCAAATCCCCTGACTCAGCCACCGGCTGTGATGCTGTCCGGCTTTCCTCCGGTGAAAAATCAGGCACCTCGACATCCGCGAAGCTCCCAAGCACAAATTCCGTGGACAGTCCGTTCAGCGGCTGGCTCAGCACAATATCCGACCTGCTTTGCAGCAGCAGGACATCTACACCGACAAGCGTGAGCATGTAGCAAAATAAAAATTCCTGCTCCTTTGCCACGTTATGCACAGCCAGCTTGATATTCTCCTCACCATCCCCCTGTGCGCATACCCTGTGCGCCGTCAGCTCCTGTATCACCACATCGAACCAGTACAGCAGCTTTACCACAAAGTTCCTTTCTATCGTCTCTGACATGCCGGGCTTTATCTGCCTGTATTTATCCGTTATCTCTGACACTGCCCTGCCAAGCAGTCCGGACAATTCCGCATCATCTCCCGAAGCCCTTGTCTGCATACGGCCTTTCTGGCAGTCTGTCCAGTTGCGGTAGCAGCCCGAATAGTATTCCACATCCTGCGCGGCGGGGGCTGCCGGGAGCGCACGTATCCTGTTGTACAGTACGCTTCCTGCGCGCATATTTTGCAGCATAATGCCATCTAACCGCAGGATATCGTCCCTGCCTGCGCCAAGCGCCCTCGCAAAGCAGACCTGTCTGCGGTCTGCACCGGAATTGTTTTTTACCCTTGCAAAATCTTCAACTGAGTGAATGTCTGCCACATAATACATATATCTGTTTATTTTGTGTTCCATTATCGTTATCCCCTGCGCTTCCCCTGAACCGTGTTTAATTAAAACTTAATAATTTTACTATAACACATATCCCAGCCTTTATCTACCATTTTACCAAAACGTGTGGTATAGTAGTAAGGAATTGTAAATAAATAGCCAAGCAAGATAGTAAAGTTATTTGTTTACAGTTCCTAACAGTTTTTGAACAATCGGGAGCTACTAAAAATGAACAATTCATTACTTTATTACAGCGTCGGTGCGCTTTTATACTGTCCTGCCAACCAGAAAAACATTGCGGCATCCATCGCCAGCCAGCGGTTCGGCACGAAATATTCACTTGCATTGTGTCTTGAGGATACCATACGTGACGACTGCGTAGCCGAGGCGGAACACATACTGACAGATTCCCTGCACAGGCTGGATGCCCTTGCACGGGAAGGGGAATTCTACATGCCTAAGATTTTTGTGCGCGTGCGCAATGCCCGGCAGATTGACAGGCTCCAAAAAGGCTTTGGAACAGCAGCAAAGCTTGTCATGGGTTATATCCTTCCTAAATTTTCACTGGAGAACGCGGACGACTATATCACAGAGATTGTCAGGGCAAACAAAGCTTCCGCGCAGCCGGTCTATACCATGCCGATTTTCGAAAGTCCCAGCATGATTGACCTGCGCAGCAGATATGACATTTTATATGCGCTGAAAGAAAAACTGAACCAGATAGAGGACAAGGTACTCAATATACGCGTCGGCGGAAACGACCTGTGCCACGCATTCGGATTCCGCAGGCACGATAATGAGTCCATACACCAGATCCGGCCGGTTGCCAATATTTTCTCTGACATCATCACAGTGTACGGCATGGATTACGTCGTCTCCGGTCCGGTGTGGGAATACTATAACAGCATCAACTGGAAAAAAGGTCTGTATCACGAAATTGATGATGACAGACTCTGCGGATTTATCGGAAAAACTGTTATCTATCCCAGCCAGATTGATATTGTAAACGATGCCTACAGGGTGTCAAAAAAAGACTACCAGGATGCCGCCGCAGTGCTGAACTGGGACAAAGCTTCCCATTCGCTCGTCTCCGGAAGCGCCAGCCGGGAGCGCATGAACGAATACAAGACGCACGCCAACTGGGCGCTGCGCACCCTGCTTATGGCAGAATACTTCGGCATTAAAAATTATTAACCAATAATCTGTGGCAGCTCAATATAGGAAACGGTTTTTTCTGTCCTGTCCATTGTCCAGTCAATGTCGCAGCCAAACATTTTATTGAGGGCAATATTGGGGATGTTTACCCCTGCTGCCAGACAGCCCATCTGCAGCCCGCCGGACATTCTGGTGTTTATCTCCAGAAGATACGGTATGCCGTCTTTCATCTTAAACTGAATATTACACGGATACCGGAGCGGGACATGGTTCATGACAGCATCCGTCATCTCCAGAATGTCCTGATTGTACTCCACCCGCTCATGCCTTGCCGCGCCCTTGTTTCTTGGTATTGCAATCAGCCCTTTTCCCGTCCACAGGCAGTCCACACTGATTTCATTTCCGGGAAGATATGGCATGACCATCATATCGTCAAACTCTGCCACGCTTCCCAGTGTCTCTGTCAGCATTTCATAGGTAATTCCACTTCCCTGGTAAATCTTAAGCTGATTCATGCGGTCAGCATCTTCTGTAATTTTCCGAAAACTCATGCCGCCTTCATCCCTGACAAACTTGATGCAGACCTGCCCATACGCCGCCTTGAGCTGCTGGTATGCCTGTTCAAACTGGCTGGCACGGTTGACAACATAAAAATCCGGAATATTCAGCCCCTCGCAGTCCTTAAGATAACTGTACGTTTCCGCCTTGTCATTCAATAATTTTATAACCGCGTAATCGTCCACCATGACCTTTACGCCCGCCTTTTCAAAACGCGCAGCATAACGGCTGATATCTGTCATATTGCGGCGTGGGACAAATGCATCTATGCCATGCCGCTCGCAGAATTCCAGGCAAAAATCAATATACGCCTCACCGTCAAGGTCCGGCTCCTCATACCACTCATCGCACACCTTTTGAATGACAGATTCCCGCTGCCTGTTGCTTCCAACCACATAAATCTGCCGGACGGCATCCTCCTTCATCAGTTCAATTAACCGATAGGAAGTGCTGAACCAGTGGTTAAACCATACTTTTATCATTTTCGTCCCCTTTCACGCCTCGGCAAGCTTTCGGATAATGCCGCAGCATTTGTAATGTTTCAGCGGATAATATTCGACTGGCACATCTTTTTCCTCGGCAAGCCTTATGACATGCCCCAGCTCATGGCTGTTTTTATAGTTCTCATCAATCAGTACTTTCCATGGGACACGCCGCAGCAGCACTCTTGTCGTCTCGCCGATTCCCGGTTTTATCAGGTTGATGTCATCCACATCGAATATTCTGGCTAGCTTCCTGACCTCATCGACGCCAAGTCCATCGATTTTCTTTTCGCCAGTATGTGATGTCGTTTTGCCATCAACCGAAAAGCAGCGCTCGATTGCATCAATAAATTCATAGGACAAATCCGAATCTGCAAGTTCCCCATAATATACTGCGCCGTGAAAGTCATCCGGTCCTATCATGTCGTCCCTTAGAAACGTCCTGCTGACCAGACCGGAAACCGTGCAGTTCAGGCAGGAGCTTGGTATCAGGATATCCTCATGCGTGCCGCACAGCTCTGTCACATTTGCGGGGTCTGCCACAACTGCAATGTCCGGCGAGACACCCTCATAAGCCTCGATGTCCTTTCGCAGCTCCCCTAATATTGCACCCTTTCCAATCCATCCGTCCACAAAAAGGAGCTGCTGCGGCTGATGCCGCGCAAGCAGATATTTCATAGCATTACCATCAATGCCCCGCCCTTTTATGATGGAGATGGAATAATGCGGGACATCGAGCCGGTACTTGAATTTGATATACCGTTTCACGAGGATTCCTATCGGCGTGCCCGCCCTTGCAAGGGACACCAGCACGACATCCTTTCCCTTTGCTGCCATAATCTTGTCGGAAAGTGTTCCAACTGCCAGGGCAGTCGGTTCCGCATATGTTTTCAGAGCTTCCTTGTAAACTTCCATGTATTTCTGTGTCGGGACATACTCGATTGGAAGCATCTCACTGTAATGCTTTCCCGACTGTATCAGCCGCTCCCGCTCTTTTGTCGGCTGCGGTTTCACCAGCCCTGTGATATCCTTCAGCAGCAGCGTCACATCCTCGTCCTTGTATGAACTTCTCATGCCGTTCTCTCCTTTTCCATCTGTTTTTCACGCCGTTTTGGGCATAAAGTACCTCTATTTTTAAATAAATTTTTATCACTTCCCTTATAGATTTTAACGCTTTTTTTCTTCCTATACAACATGTTTACACAGGAACTTTTGATATGTTATAATGCAGTATATAAGGAACTGTAAAGAAATAACATGACAAGCAAGACTGTTAAGTCATTCCTTTACAGTTCCTAAGATCCTTGTGCATAGGAAGGGAGAAATCATATGGCTGTCTGCTTAAACACAAAATCTGCAAGAATTCTATACAGTGACTTACTCAACAGCGAATACTTTGTTGACAAATCCGACATTAGGAACTGTCCAAAAATAACTTTTAATATTACTTGTCTTTTTCTCCGATAGCACCGCTCAAAAATCAGTTACATAGCTCGCTATGCGCCTGATTTTTGAGCGGCACTCTCGAAGAAAAATCCTACGCACTATTTAAAAGTTATTTTTTTACAGTTCCTTATCGAAAAAATAAGCAGGAGAATACGGACTAACACCAAATACGTCTGCATCACAAAACCGCGCCGTTTCGGGAAAACCTCCATACTCAACATGCTAGGCGCCTACTATTGTAAGGCGTATGATTCCAGGGATTTGTTTGACGGGCTGAAAGTCAGCCAGACACAGACGTATACCAAATACCTGAATCAGTACAATGTCATCAATCTATGCCTGAACGAAATTGCCCTTGACCAGGGCAGCTATGCGGAATATATCGCCCAGTTCAACCGCTCCATTATCAATGATGTCAAGGAAGCCTATCCCGCCCTGAGGGACATGGACTTTACAAAGGCATCGGATGCGCTGGCTGCCACGGACGACGAATTTATTTTTATGATTGACGAGTGGGACTATATTTTCAGCCATGAATTGTTTCCGGAACACCACGCTGAATTTTTGGAATTTTTCCGCAACCTGTTAAAAGACAAACCCTATGTGGCGCTCACCTACATGACCGGGGTGCTTCCCATCAAAAAATACAGTACGGGTTCCGCCCTGAATATGTTTAAGGAATACACCCTGCTCAAAGACCCCTTTTTTGACGAATACTTTGGTTTTACCGAGGACGAGGTTGAAACGCTCTGCCGAAAGCAGGAAGCGCTGACAATGAATGAAATCCGTGACTGGTATAACGGATATCAGACGAAAAATGGGGCGCGGCTGTATAATCCAAGGTCTGTCATATGCGCACTGGAGGACGAGACCTGCCAGAGCTACTGGACGAGAACCGGCAAGATGGACGAGGTGCTTTTTTTCCTGAAATATAATATCGGGGAGGTGCGGGATGACGTCGTGAAGATGGTAAACGACATTCCCATCAATATTGAGATTGGCAGGGAATATTCCGCCGGACAGGAAAGCATTGCCAGCAGGAAGGACATTTATTCTGCAATGGTTATCTATGGTTTTTTGTCCTATTATGATGGCGAACTAAGAATTCCCAATAAAGAACTTATGCTTGAGTTTGAAAATGCTCCGGAAGACGACGATTTCGGTTACGTGGCAGAGCTGGTGCGATATTCCAGCGAAGTGCTTGACGCCACCCTGAACAAGAGGGGCGATATCGTGGCATCGTACCTCCACAACATTCATAACAGTGAGCTGCCCATCCTGAAATACAATGACGAAAACAGCCTCTCCTGTATTGTGACGCTCGCATACCTTTCTGCAAGAAATAAGTATAAGGTCGAGCGGGAAGAAAAGAGTGGAAAAGGCTTTGCGGACTTTCTCTTTTATCCGAGGCGGAAAAACCTCCCGGGGATTATTATTGAGCTGAAAGCCGACAACACGCCTGCCGCCGCAATTGCCCAAATCATGGAAAAGGAGTACGCCGAAAAATTAAGGAAAGAACATGTGGGGCATATCCTTGCTGTGGGAATCAGCCATGACACAGCCAAAAAGGAACACCTATGCCGCATTGAGGAGCTGGTATAAGGAGTTCGTATTATATCTGTATGGAACCGCGCATAAAAAAGGTGTAAAGTCCGGATGATTTCATAAACTTTTTGCGATGCGCCAGAAATGGAAGCTCATACAGCATCATTGCTGCCCACCCGGTCAGATATGCCCAAGGCAGATTCCCTGTACAAACAGGATAATCAGTGTCAGGAGCAGGTTGCTCGTTCCGACCGCAGCAAGTGCAAAGTCCTGGGCTAAACTATTACGTTACTCCAACAGCCCATGTTTTTTCAGCCTTGCCCTGATTGCGCCGTTTGTCCTGCCATGTGTCTTGGCAATCTCTGCTATTTTCATGCCGGACTGAAATTCATTTCTGAGTACATCATCTTCCTCGTTCGTCCACGAGGTGCCGGCATTTTGTTTTACATTTTTCGTTACGGGTATGTCCTCGTCGGCGGTTGTGCTGATAACTGCATCCGGATTGTCGGCGGTAAACGCCGCAATCGCATCTATAAAACGCTGTCCGTACTTCTGGAACTTATTTTCTCCGACACCTGAGACAGCAAGCATCCCTTCTTTGTCAACAGGCGCTTTCGCGCACATATCCACAAGTGTCTTATCGCTGAAAATAATATAAGGCGGCATTGCCTCCTCCTTTGCAATCTCAAGGCGCAGCTGGCGTAGCTTTTCAAACAAGTCAAAACCAGCGCTTGTGAGTACATCCGTACTGCGCGCCTTTCGTTCTCTTGCGCTGGCTGTCTCCTCTTTTTCCACAAATTTTCTGATGATGACACGCGCATTCCCATCCCTGAGCCGCGTGATATCGCCTATCTTGAGGACACTGTATTCATCAGCAGTCTGAATAACGTACCCCTCCATCAGCATCTCATTTATCAGCATCCGGAGCTCTTTCTCCTTTTTGTCGGACAGTACGCCGTAGGACTTGTAGGACGATGCGCCGATTTCCTTTAACCTGGCGCGGTTTGCCCCCAGCAGCATTCCCATCACGATATTCTGCCCATACCTTCCTTTCGTCTCCGCGATGCAGTTAATGACCCACTTTGCCTCCGCGGTCATGTCCTCCTGTGTGTATTCACGGTGGCAGTTGCCACAGTTCTTGCAGGGCACGCCTGTCTTTTCCCCGAAATATTCAAGAATATAGTTTCGCAGGCAGGAAGTAATTCTGCAATAACCCTCCATCGACTGGAGCCTTTGGGCATCCCTCTGCTTTATGAGTTCTATGTCCTCCGCACCGACACCCTCAAACGCTTTCCTTTCCAGTAGAAATTTATTTGTCCGGATATCCTGCGGCGAAAACAGCAGAATGCACTGTGCATCCTCTCCGTCGCGCCCTGCCCGTCCTGCCTCCTGATAATAATTTTCCATGCTCTGCGGCATGTTGTAGTGAATCACGAACCGGACATTGGACTTGTCGATTCCCATGCCAAACGCGTTGGTGGCGACAATGACCGGTGCCCTGTCATAGATAAAATCCTCCTGATTTTTCTTCCGCACCGCGTTGTCAAGCCCGGCATGGTAACTCGTCACCGCGGCACCATTGCGGGATAAAAGCTCACTCACGGCATCCACGTTTTTTCTGGTGGCACAATACACGACGCCGCTCTCATTCGGATGTCTGTCTATGTAGTCAAGTATAAATTTGTCTTTGTTTTTTCCGGAAATCTGCTCTACGCGGTAATACAGGTTTTCGCGGTCAAATCCTGTCACAACAATACTGGGATGGTTTAGCTGCAAAATGCACTCGATGTCTGCCTTTACCTCCCTTGTCGCTGTCGCCGTGAACGCGCTGATTACCGGTCTTTTGGGCAGCTGCCCGATAAAGTCGACAATTTTCAGGTAACTCGGTCTGAAATCCTGTCCCCACTGCGAAATACAGTGCGCCTCATCAACCGTGACCATGGAAATCTCCGCATTCCGGGCAAACTGTATAAAACCGGCGCTTTCAAGCCGCTCCGGCGCAACATAAATAATCTTATAGGTTCCATTCATTGCAAGCCCGAGCGCTTTGGCTATCTGCGTTTCCGTCAGGGAGGAATTGATGAATGCCGCATGAATCCCGGCCTCGTTTAGTGCCTTGACCTGATCCTGCATCAGTGATATCAGCGGCGATATCACAAGCGTGATACCGGAAAGGAGCAATGCCGGCACCTGATAGCACAATGATTTTCCGGCGCCTGTCGGCATAATTGCCAGCGCGTCCTTTCCGTCTAATATGGATTGAATAATTTCTTCCTGCCCGTCTCGAAAAGAATCATATCCAAAATATGTCTTCAGTATCTCTGATGCATTCATGCGTTTACTCCCTTTTTCTAAGTCTATTTTTGAGGTTCTTCCGATAGATACCCTATATTCCTAATCCATTCTTCTCCGGAAAGGATAACAACATCTTTATCTTTGGAATAGGCATCAAAAATGTTCATATCTGGATGTTTGTATACTCTGCCTTTATCATTTGTTATCAGCCAGTATTCTCCGCCAGATGCCTTGGCTATCGCAACCAATTCACATTCTCCCATATCCTTCTTTTTAAAATTCTCTTTCTTAATATCCTCGCGGGTTAAAATCCCTTTTTCAATCAGCTTTTGTAAATCTTTACACAACTTTGCCACACCATATATATTTGAATCAATATCATGGAGAAATACATTTGTATCTACTAAATAATACATCTAGACAACACCAATTCCGTTCCGCAGCTTAATTGACTCGGCTGTGGCTTTACCGATTCTGCCCCTGCTCACCAATATATCTATCTTTTTTCCAATTCCAAATACGGCGTCAAAAGCCGCTGATATTTTTCTCTCTCTTCGATATCCTCTTTAAACAATAATATCTTATACTTTTCTGCGTAATCTCCTTTTTCCAAAAGAGTAAAAAGGTTGCCAGGAAAATCCTGGATACAAAAGAATTCCCTGGCATTTTTTACCGCTTCAAAAACATTACCTGTCAAGAAAGCACCTCATTTCTAATCTACTTCCAATAATACCTCATTCACAAATGATAAATCATCAATGTAATCCTGCAATTTTGCTTTTACATTTAACGACTTCTCATTGTCAGATCCTCTGTTCATTGACACTGCCAGTAAATCACCATCCTTAACGGATTTATCCGTAAAATACTCCGGTTTACAGTGCAGTACACCGCAAATTAAGGAAAAATCAAATTCATCAATGTCAGATAATCCGATTCGGTTCTGAATGATGGCATCCACATCATCTTTTTCCAAGAAGGCCCTACTTGCCACATCATCCGCAGTCAAGCCCAAAAGATTCATTCTATCCTGCATGTCGTTTCCGATATATAGCATATTTCATACCTCCTTTTCCGCACATGATTGAACTGTCAAACATTAACATTGTACACCATGTCCGACAATTTGTCACTATATTTCCTATTTTTATTATATCATAGAATAAAAAAAATGACACCTTTTTGACAAAATAATCATATTACCTTATTTCTATTACCCAGTAATCATAATATGCAGTCTTATCATGTCCCAGAAGTGGTTCTGCGGATTTCACATAGCCTGCTTTCTGTAATGCCTCTATCCTGTCAACTGCGTACACTGGCGCTTTGGTTGCAATCTTCGAACATGCAAACCAGTCGTGGAACGGTGTCGTTATGAGGGATAAAATATCATAAATCCGCTCCGGCGTTTCACAGTCCCTTCGCAAGTCCAGCCGCAGGATTCCGCAGTCATCGCGATTGAACATTTCAATCGTACCAATCACCTTGTCCTGTTTCCTGTCAACAATGGAGAAACGCACAAAGCACCGGTTCTCGTGGTATTCAATCAGCCAATATTTTATCGTGTTTTCCATATCCTCCATGTTCCGGCAGTAAAAGTTGCTGCCATGGCAGTTGTCGCTGTTGAAAAAAGGCAACGCAAACTTGTCGCCATAGACTTCCAGCAAATCCTGCGCATCCTCTGATTCAATCAGTCGTATAAACAGATTCTCATTTTCAAGCTGCGGGCATTTTTCATAAATATCCATTGTCATCCTCCTTGTATTGTTTCCTTGTCGCATCACATACCGCCACAATGCGGTCAATCACGTTCTGCGGTTCCAGTATTGTAACATTGTTTCCAAAAGACAGGACGACGCCGAACCAGAAAAACTCGTTTTCAGGCGCGGTAAACTGATACAAGAAGCTGCCGTCCGCGTACTCCTCCCTGACCTCACCGTTCAGATACTCCCTGCACTTGGACTTTATCCCTGCATTGCCGCGCAGGGTCACAGTCACCACGTCCCGTTCATCCGAAATGACAATCTCCCGGTGCGCATGATTGATGGTGTTTTCCTGTTCAAGCACCTCAAGCTGCTCCATGCGAACCAGCTTGAACATGCAATAGTCCTGATGTTTGGCATAAAAAGCTGTCAGATACCAGTTATACCACTTGAACTCGAGCCGCACCGGCTCTGCCTCAATCTGCCTGACTTCGTTTTCATTGTTGGTGTACCGGAACGCAACCTTCTTCTGCTGCCGTATCGCACGTTCCAGTATTGCGATATACACATTGATTTCCTGTTTTTCGTTTGCCACGCTGAAATCGAGCCGAACAGGAATGTCTGTCTTGTCATAAAAGGGAAATACCTTGTCCATTGTATGCGCGACACCTTTGCTGGCGTAGGTACTCAGCAATGCGTACAGCGCCATCATGATATGTCCGTAATCCTGACGGTTCATGATTGCCTTGTCAATGACATATGTGTCAAGAATGCTGTAACCGCCGTCAGCCCCCTGCGTTGACTGAATCGGAATTCCTGCCTGCCCCAGCGTTTCCATGTCCCGCACGATAGTCCTTGCCGACACTTCAAATTCCTCTGCCAGCTTCTGCGCGGAGGTTTTCCCATGGCGCAGCAAATAGTTCATGATGGCAACCAGACGGTCTATTTTCACAATTTTCTCCTCTCTTTGGAAACAAAACGGAAATGAAATTACTTCCGATAAACTATCCTATCATAGGAACTATGACAGCATTATGTCATAATTCTTATTTATTTTATCCTCTGCCAAGAAACTGTTAAGAACCGAAACAATGTCAGCTGTCGTACTTTGGTTCCGCTGTATACTTCCCCCCTTGATGCCATGTAATCTCAAGCGGCTGCAAATCATACGCCGCAAGCTGATACCCCTGCGGGGTCAGCGATATGGTAAATTGTGCGATTCCGCCCTTCACGCAGCTCTTCTCGGGCTGGGCGCTGATATAATTTCCAATGGAATAATAGACAAGCATCCGGTGCCCATTGCTGCCTGTGCGAAGCTCAAAGCGCTGCAATGTGTGCGGATGGGTGCCGACAACAACGTCCACCCCGCTGTCCAGAAATATCTGTGTCCACTTCTGCTGGAATGCATCCGGTTCGTCCGCATATTCCGTGCCCCAGTGCACGAACACAATCACAAAATCCGCCACGGATTTCGCTTCTGCGATATCGTCCTGTATCTTTTCCTCGTCAGCAAGCAGGTGCACCATATTGGGACTGCCATCCGGCAGCGGGATTCCGTTTGTGCCATACGTGTAGTTGAACAGCGCAAAGCTGACACCGTTTCTCCTTATCACCTCATACGGTTTCTCTTCTTTCTCCTCTGTAGTCTGAATGCCAAGACATTTCACATGATTTTTAGTAAAAAAGTTTTTGGTGAAATTGACTCCGACAGCTCCCCTGTCAAGTGCATGGTTGGTTGCACATGTGACTACATGGAATCCGGCATCCACGACTGCCTGTCCGATATTGACTGGCGTTCCAAAACGCGGATAATCAGAAAACTGCTCCGGACTGTCGGTCAGCGGGGTCTCCTGATTGATGACAGCGACATCACTGTCCGAGATAATATCCTGCACATTTTCAAACAAAAATGTAAATGCCGCGTCATGCTGCAGACCATAGCGGTAAACCGGCTCATGCGCCAGAATATCACCAAACACGGC
Organism: uncultured Lachnospiraceae bacterium; assembly: GCA_949066965.1. Classification (GTDB taxonomy): domain Bacteria; phylum Bacillota; class Clostridia; order Lachnospirales; family Lachnospiraceae; genus COE1. The sequence continues at coordinate 142,473 of CARTDA010000004.1, read as the reverse complement.
AAACGAAATTTCTGTGTCCTCCCTTGTAAAGCCCCACGAATCCCACACCCAGCTGCTCATCTCGTGGCTGGGTGCCTCGAACCAGAGTCGGGTGTCCGGCGCTTCCTTTCCGTTGGAAACAATATCCGCGACATCCTGCCCGATGTAAGAGGACATCCACTTTGGCTGGACGGTATCGGATGCATACTCGTACACAAAAAGGTGCTGAGACCAGCCATTGTCGTTTTTCTCAACCCAGAATGGCTTGTGTGCGCCGTACTGCCCTTTTCGCCAGCACAAAAGTACAAGTTCATCCATATGGTCATTGTCCACATCACAGGAAAGCGCCTTTTGTACCATCACGTTTTCAGGCGAGTTCCAGATGACATCTGTGTCATTTTTCACCGAGACTTTCCTGTTTTTCAAAACCGTCTCATATACGCCTGTCTGGTCACAAAACGAGCCGTCATCCCACGAAACCCAACTGGGCAGAAACGGGCAGAAACAAAAGTACAGGCACAGAAACAATAACACAATAGCGCCGGCTGAAGCCAGCGCCATCGATTTCACCGTTTTTCTGTTCAGGTATTTATTCCCACCCATATCGGTATCGGTAACTCTCTGTCCATTCGGGTTTCTCAACTGGTTTCTCCTGGCTATAGTTTCCGTCGTCATCCGACTGGAATCCCATCATCTGGCGCCACCTGATATCTGTCAGACGGTCAGACATCGGGTGCTCAAACTGATAAAAGGAATATACGCTTCCCTTTGCAGCCTTTATTTTTCCGTCAACCCGCACCGCGACATAAATTTCGGATGGGTTTCCGGTGGCAGCCTCAAGCACAGTCCCTGCGTCGGAATTTGTCGCAATATCTGCCACAATCGCGGCGGGATACTCTGGCGTGCTGACATACTCCTCGTCGCTTGCATCCTTTGCAACCTCATACCAGAAATGCTCGATACTGCCGCCGTAGCTTCTGATAAACTCAAATTCCTCGTCTGTCGGCAGCTCCTCCTGCAATTCCTTGGTGGAAATGTTAAAAAGCTGCGCGGCAATTTGTGACAGCATTGTCAGTTTTTCTTCATCCTTTGGCGCCAGCATTCCATACTTTTTCAATCCCTCTGCCGTCTGGTCGGCAAGTGCCATGAAACGTGCATACACTACCGGTTCCGGTTCCACATATCCCCTGTCATCGGGGATCTCGTCAAGCCCGCCGCCCATCTCCGCGATAACCTGTTTTGCGTACAGTATCGTGTCGTGCTTTAATTCCGTGTAGCTGCCGGCAAAGCACTCCAGATCCTTTTTCACCCACTCTTCATTCTGCATAAACATGGGGTAGCCCTCGCCTTTCACCTCAAGCAGGGGACGGAGCGTGTTCAGCCATCCGGCATAAAGACTTGCAGACCACAATGCCGGATTGTCCTGTGCCAGTCCGCTCCTTAGCTTCTCCATGTTTTCCGGATACCCTGCAAAGTCTGTCGCCCCCTTGTCTTCCAATATGCGGTATGCCATGTCGCTGCCAAGGGCTGCCGGCACATCCAACGCATCCGGAAGCATCCGTTTATCTCCGGCGCTGTTTTTGCCCACAGCCTGAAAAATCAGGTTCTGCATCACAGCCGCGTCAATCGTAAAGCGCTGTCCCATAAAGCGGAAGCCTGATATTATATTATCCTCTCCCTCCCGGATTGGTACGGAATTAATCTGCGGCGCCGGAAGCTTTGCTGTCATGTCATGAAATGTCCGGAATGCCTCCTCGTTTCCGGCAAGACTGCTGACGGAAATATCCTCACCATATGCCGCGCGGATAACCGGCGCATACTCACACACGCCAAGGTCGTCACTTGCCCCGCTGAAAAATGATGTCACCGCATAGACAGCCTCCCAGATGCGGTACGCCTCCGCATCGTCAGCAAGCGCCTTTGTTATCAGGAGCGCGCTCCTGTCCATGTCCTCCTCTTTCTGCATGAAGTGAATCCTTCCATACCACATCATCGCCCTGAAATATCGTTCCAGCTTCTCGTCGCCCTCATAATACCCACGCGGAATATACTGGGAGTAGTCTTCAAATTCCATTGATATTCGGGATTGGGCAATGCCCTCCGCCTTGTTGACATTTTCCAGCTCATAGGACACGATATCCGCTACGTCGGGGGCAACTGCCGTGCTGTCATCCAGCAGCTTTCTGCCAACTGTGAAAAAAGCGACATTGCGCTTCGCCGCGCTCTCCCACTCGCTGCCTTTGAGCTGCTCATACTGGGCAATGCTGTCAGGAAGCATTCTGGTGCTTAACTCCAGAATGCTTCCTGACAGATAATCTTTCTCTATCGTCTTTAACAGAAACGCAAAATATAGGTGGTAGGTATGCATCAGGGAATCCACTGTTATAAAATTGGGAATCATCTCATACCGGTTGTTCTCATAAACCTCGAAAAATTCAGAACCCGCTGTCCCGCACACGACAAAGCCGTTTCTGGTAAATTTGTCTGCCATCTCACCGCCCTGCTGCAGCGCGTATATCTGCCACAAATTATCCACATTGCCCAGCCCCGGTTCCAGCGTGTACGGCTCCACACAAGGGGTTATATCCGGTATCTCACTCTTTGCCGCCGTTTGAATCAGAATCGGACGCTCCCCGGCATACAGACTGCTTTCATATGTTGTCGTGTCTGCCGATACGTCCGTCTGTGCGGTTGATGCGTCCTCCGCGGACTGCTCCTGCGTCGTTTCGACTGCGGCACCTGTTTCTGGAGTTTCCGGCGTACTCTGTGTGGCACACCCGCCCAGCATACTAACCGCCAATATCAATGCTGCCATTTGTTTTCTCTCTTTCCTCATATCCATCATCCAATTTTTCCTTCCATTCGACATTCTGTTTCTGTTCAGTCAACACCTTCAAAAATTTCCCCAAGCGTCATTTTGATATGCGGAATATCATAAATCGCACCATTTATTTTTCCCTCTTTTCGCCGCTCTGTTTCTGCCAGTCCCATCTTACCACATCCCTTCCAAAAAGTTCCATTTCTATCAATAAATTATGGCTCAAACATATTATATCATATACTTAGGAACTGTCCAATCGAGTAGGGAAGATTTATCTTCCCTACTCGCGCGCCGGGCGTCCGTCAGCTTGCTGACATATTACATTTGGACGCCCATGTGCATAAAAAAGGGAAATTTGCTTTCCCTTTTTCATTCCATATCCTCAAGTCTTCCATGTTTCTCATAATTTGTCACGCGTGTAATCCGGTTGTTGTCATCGACAAAGAGCACTGTCGGTTTATGTTCCTTTGCCTCCGCGGCATCCAGCTGCGCATACGCCATGATGATAATTTTGTCCCCGACGGAGACACAGCGCGCCGCCGCCCCGTTCAGGCATATCATGCCGCTGCCGCGCTTGCCTGCTATCGTGTACGTCTCAAATCTGCTTCCGTTGTCCACATCGACAATCTGCACCTTTTCGTACTCGTAGATTCCTGACTTTTCCAGCAGCTCCTCGTCCACCGTGATGCTGCCGACATAGTTCAGCTCCGCCTGCACTACGGTGGCACGGTGAATTTTGCTCTTTAATAATTGTATCTGCATGTTAACGCTCCTTTCCCATCCCGCATTTTCGGACACCTATATACCATAATCCTAAATAATCCGCAAAATTTATTCCCAGATAAAATTATCAATCAGTCTCGTGCTTCCGATGTAGACTGCAATCGCCACAAGCATCGGCTTCTGTACTGTCTGAATCTGCTGCATGGTGCGTCCGTCGACTGCCTTTACATAGTCGATTTTTGCAAGCGGCTCCGAGGCAATTCGTTCTTTCATGGCATCCACTATCTTCTCTGTACTCGTCTCGCCCTTTTCCACCAGCTCTTTTCCCAGAAAAATACTTTTACTCAGAATCAGCGCCGCCCTGCGCTCATCCGCTGACAAATAGGTGTTTCTGGAGCTTTTTGCAAGCCCATCGTCCTCGCGTATGATGGGACATCCTACAATCTCAATGTCCATGTTGAGGTCGTCTGCCATGTGGCGGATAACCGCAAGCTGCTGTGCGTCTTTCTGTCCAAAATAAGCCCTGTCCGGGGCGACAATGTGAAACAGCTTGCAGACTACGGTGCACACCCCCCGGAAATGTACGGGACGGCTCAATCCGCAAAGCTCCTGCGTCAGCACGTCCATATCCACATAGGAGCTGAATCCTTCATGGTACATTTCCTCCGGCTCCGGATGGAAAATCAAATCTGCGCCGAGCCTGGCACAGAGGGCGCTGTCCTTCTCCAAATCCCGCGGATAGCTCGCCAAATCCTCTGTCGGTCCAAACTGCATCGGGTTGACAAAAATGCTCACAACAACCCTGTCATTGTTCATTCTTGCAGCCTGTATCAGACTTGCATGCCCCTCGTGGAGATATCCCATCGTGGGCACAAACCCCACTGTCAGCCCAGACCGTTTCCACTCTTTTACCTGATTTCTCACTGCGTAGACTGTCGATTCTATTTTCATATGAATAACTATGCTCCTTTCTCAGCGTGAAACTTAGTACTTCTCCGCGAAGCAGCCTCTGCTGCGAGTGGCTAGAAGTACTTTTCACGCTATACTCCATTTTATTTGATATATTCCTGATTCAGTGTTTCCATCACGCCCTCGTCGATCCTGTATGTATGCTCCGCGGCAGGAAAGACACCGCTTTTCACCTCTGAAATATAGTCCGCAAACGCCTTTTTCATAAAGCTCCCGGTATCTGCAAACGTCTTGACAAACTTGGGTCTGATGTCCTCGAACATCCCAAGCATATCCTGATAAACAAGCACCTGTCCGTCACACGCCGCCCCTGCACCGATGCCGATTGTGGGGATGGATAGCGTCCTGGTAATCAGTTCCGCAAGCGGCGCCGGAATTCCCTCAAGCACCACCATGGACGCGCCTGCCCGCTCGACTGCCTTTGCGTCCTCCACAATCTGCCTTGCCGCATCCGTGGTCTTTCCCTGCACCTTGAACCCGCCAAACGCATTGATGGACTGTGGCGTCAGTCCCAGGTGCGCACAGACAGGTATCGAGGCTTTCACAATCGCCTCAATCTGCGGGCAGACGGATGCACCGCCCTCAAGCTTCACCATGTTGGCGCGCCCCTCCTTCATCAGCCTGCCCGCGTTGCGCACGGCATCCTCCACGGAAACCTGATACGACATAAATGGCATATCACAGACAATCAGGGCATTTTTCGCCCCCCTTGCCACCGCTGCCGAATGGTGTATCATATCCTCCATGGTGACAGACAGGGTGTCCTCATAGCCTAGAATGGTCATACCAAGCGAATCGCCAATCAAAAGCGTGTTGATGCCTGCCTCGTCCATCAGCCTTGCCATGGAATAGTCATAGCAGGTCAGCATCGTAATCCTGTCACCGTTTTGTTTCTGCTCCTGTACGGTTGCAACTGTGTTCTTTCCCATCATCATACATCCTCCTTGTCTTTCAATTCCTCACCCATAACCTGGTAATCCCTCTCCGGATTCTTTTTCTTTGCCAGCGCCAGTGCCTTGCCGGAAAGGAGACGGTAAATTTCCCTGTTCTTTGCCGTCAGCGTTTCCAGATGCGTGCAGACCGTCTGCACGTCACCCCGCTCAACCGGGCCTGTCAATACTTCCTCCGGCATATGGTTTTCGAGATGCGCCACGTTGCGCTGCATAAACGGCACAAGCGCATCCAGCGCTTCCTTCCTTGAAAAACCGCAGTTTTGCAGCTCCTCCGCCGCCGTCTGGGCAAGCCCCAGCACCAGATTGCTCGCCATCACTGCCGCCGCGTGATATCTTGCCTTATCCTGCGGGCGCAGATAAATCACCTGGTTGCCGCATGCGCGAAATATGGCATCTATCTCGTCTGCCTGTCTCTGAGCACGGTCTTTTGCGCCGTTTTCTATTGTAAATAATGTCTTGGATAGCTCCTTGTACGAATCGAGCCTGCTGCTCACTGCAAGAAGCGGGTGGATAGAGTAGCCCCTGCACCGGTAGCGCGGCGCGGAACTGTCCGAAAAGATTTCTGATGATAAAACACCACTGCAATGACAGACAATTCTGTCATAAATATTTGCAGCCTTTAACTGCTCCCAGACCTGCCCTATGACATCATCGGGGGTTGTTATGAATATCACTTTACTATCCCGTATCAGGTCATCAATTGTCGCATAAAAACCTGTACCGGTAAAGTCTGCCGCCTCGTGGGCGGACTTTGGATTTCTGCTGTAATACCCGGACACTCGGATACTGTGCCCGGTAAAATATCTGCCGAGGGAAAAACCGACTTTTCCCGCACCAATAAATCCCACTGCCATACACATCCCTCCTTATCTCATGCCGCATAAAATGCATTCATTATAAGGGATAATAAAGTCTCATTCTACCCGCTGGTAAATATAAGCTTTGCTGCCGTGTATGATGTTTTCATCAATTTTTTGTAATCAATCAGGTATAGCTTCATACTGGAAAATCTTTTTCGTTCGAATACCATCCGTGTCTAAATATAGCACATAAATATACATCCTACAACCATTTTATCTACAAAATTAAAATTTTAAGAACTGTAGCGATAGGTTTTCTCAAATATCTGTTTTTTGACGATATACACATCGGTCTTATCCTCCGGGGAATAACAGATATAATCCCCCACATCGCCGTACATATACTTCTCGTAATTCCACCTGGAAAAAACCTTTGCCGGAATTTCGAGCTGTTTTGCATATATGTATGACTCCTCCCTGCGCACGCACTGTCTCGCATACGGCAGAAGCTCATATTTTTTGGACAATGCCGTGTCCACCACGGACGGCGCATAGTCAAATTCCTGGTAAAAGGGCGCGTCCTTTGGCAGATATTTCTGCTCAAACTTATCGCGCTGAATCGGATAGACCTCGCCCATAAGCCCTATCATCACATAGATATCCTCCGATGCCGTCACCGCCACATCCCCCTCGTAAGTACGAATCTTACACTCTGTCCATGGTTCCAGAAAATCCAGTGTTTTCGCGTAGCCATACACGCCGGGAAGCTTCCTGTACAGTGCAAACGTTTCCGGATTTCTGACACCCTCACTGGCAACGATTACCTCACAGCTGTCGTAGTATGCTTCCGCCCTGGAAAAAATATAGGTATCAATTCCCATACTCGCATACTTTTCGTTATACTTTCCCATGCTGATAAATCCGCCCGCCTTGTCCAGATGGCCGCCGCCGCTTCCGATATCCTTCACAAGAAACCCTGCCATATCGTTTGCAGCCACCTCCGGGCTGCAGCTTCTCACCGACAGCTTATATCCCTCCGGCAGTTCATTAAAAATAATGCACACATCAATGCTGTCAACCTGCAGCACGAAGTCACCGACCAGTCCGAGGATATTGGGGTCGCATGGTTTTGCCTTGATGATTGAAAGCCGCTTCTTTTCATTATAATTGTACCGCAGCATCGCCATGCCCGCCGTCTCAAACTCCTCAAGCGTAAAATTCGCGTGGGTCACACGGTTTAAAAGCTGCTCGTCAATCCGCAAAAAATCAAGCATGTCGCGCTCAAGCGGATGCCTTACCTCGGAAAGCTCGTTGCTGTCCATAAAAAGTCCATAATATAGCGCTGTGGAAACCGCGATGTCCCTGTTGACATCATATCCCTCCGCCTTTAAAAGGTCATAACAGATGGTGGAGCAGCTCACGATGTTGCTGCGAATCTCGCACATCTCATCGGACTCGCGCCCCGTATTATGATGGTCTATCATCGCGACACTGGAGGCATCCAGATGCTGGACATTTCCTTCCCCATACTGGCAGTCCACGGTCAGCAGCAGCTCCGGAGTCCCGACAGGCACATCCAGCTCATTGAGATACTCCGCCGGAATATGAAGCCTGTCAATCAGCATACAGATATTACTCTTTGTAATCCTGGAAAACCCGCCATAAACCAGGCGCACCTTCTTCCCCTGTGACTGAAAATACTTGTAGAGCGCATACCCTGACCCGACTGCATCCGCATCCGGGTTGTCATGCATCTGAATCACGATTTCATCATATTTTGACAAATTTTTTAATCTCATTGAAATCTCCATTCTTTCTTTTTCTGTTTTTTATACACCATATTGGAATACCCGCCTTCATCCCACATTCATCTTGAAAGCGCTGAACGGTCTGTCAGCCGTGCGAGCGCATCCACGTCGACGGTCACTGCGGGTCTGATTCCAAAGCCTTCCACGCCCACTGTCTGGACAGTCACCATCTCCCCTGTGACACCGTTCGACACGATATGGCACTGGCTGACACTACCGTCCACCGGCTCACGCAGCCACCAGAAATAATTGTCCGTCCCCAAATCAAGCGAATACGCACCGTACCAATGCGTTTCATCCTCACGGACTGCCGCCTCGGTCGGCTTCGCCAGAATGCTGACATCCGCCTCACGCAGCCATTCCAGTTCTTCCATATCCAGCAGAAAAACCTTGTCATCTGTCACCTGTGCGCTGTCTTTGGAAAGCACATTTCCCTTGCTTCTTACCTGTGTCGTGACGATGGCGTCCTGCTCCTCCTGCGTAAACCCACACAGAAATCCTGCCTCATGCTCGTATCCGTTCTTCATATCGGACATCACCTTTCCTGACGGCACAGCGCCCTCATAGCTTACAACCTGTTCGTCAGAATTAAGCCATGTGCGGATGCAGGAGCTGTCCCATGTATTATTGCCGCGCACCTTCGCCTCGACAGCCTTGTCCGCAAAATCATCATCTGTGTACTTCCAGTAATCCACACCCGCATCCCTGTTAAAACGTTCGCTCTGCGCCGCATCATACGCCTTCATCGTGACAATCTGCTCCGTGATGAGGACAGCCTGCGATTCATCCTCCGAGAGATGAATCACCTGCCAGCTGACAGGTTCCCCATTATACGTCCCGAGCGTCACCGCACTCCCGAGCTGTATCACAATCCGTTCCTCTGCATCCTCCTGCATGTCATGCATTCCATTTATGTAATAGATCACTGCCGCCACAAACACCACAAAAATACAGATAGCGGCGATGGGAAGCCTTCCTTGGAACCGCCTTTTTTTCTGCGTGTTCTTTTTCACCGGAGCCGCCGGCGCATCTGCACTGCCCATATCCAATCTCCGCGTGATGTTTTTCTCCGGCTCTCCCTGCATATCATTTACGCACTTGAGGATTTTCCGGATGCCTTCCTCCGGGTTCTGGTTCACCCACTGGTTGGTCAGCAGAAAGTACTCCATCGACTTTGTGAGTTCCACTTCCTCAAGCTTGTACACCATAATCGGAATCCCGCTGCTTGCCGCGTGCTCCACCTCCCGCAGCACATGCGGCGAACGGTTCGCGGCGTTTGACATTAACAAGACAATGATGTCAGAGCGCTCAATCCCAAGTATCAGCTCCTCCGCATACTCCTTTCCAGACCGAATATCCCGCGGTGCAATAAAACACTGGTGCCCTCCGTTTTCCAGCAGTTCGCATATGTTCTGTGCACGCGCCGCGTCACTGGAAGAGTGCGATATAAATACATACATAATTCCTGCCTTTCCTCCGCAGACTATTACGTAATACTTATATAAACAAAATATATAGAAAATTCTGCGAAATATATAAGCAACCTTAAACAGATACTAATATTCTACAAGTTTCTGCATGTTTTGTCTATAAAATTCGTCTATGCCTGACTCAAATTAGTTTATTTTTCTTCCAGTTCCCTGTCCTGTACCAGAAATACGATATCAGGTAGTTTACCCCCCATCCCATGGGCACTGCATACCATATCATTGCAATCCCCCATATGGGTGAACACAGCTGTGCCACGGTGACGCGGATTGTGAGGTTCACGAGATTTGCAATCATATAGACCTTAATGTCGCCCGCACCTCTTAAAATGCCGTCCGTTATCGCCTTAAAGCCCAGAAACGAGAAGAAAAATCCAATAAACCGGAAATATGCCGTTCCTGTCTCAAACGCCACTGCCGACTCCCCCTGTTCAACAAAAGCCGACAAAATGGGGGCATAAAACAACTGTGACACCACAGCAATCGCAACGCCAAACGCAATGATAATGCCATACGCCGCATGATACCCCTGCCGCACGCGCTCTGCCTTCCCTGCCCCGAGATTCTGCGCCGTGAACGTGGACATTGCGTTGCCTGTGGCAATCATCGGCACGATGCAGATTGACTCAAGCCGGATTCCGGCCGAATACCCTGCAAGTGCAGACGAGCCAAACTGGTTGACTGCCGACTGCGTGAGCAGCATGCCGATGCTCACGATGGACTGCTGAACGATGGATGGAATCGCAATCTGAACCCCGGTCACAAACATATCACTGCGAAAACACGCCACCCTGCCCTCAGTCTTGTATGTGGCGAGCAGGCGCATGAGGATAACAAACGAAATCACCGCCGCGATTCCCTGCGCAATCACCGTTGCCGCCGCCGCGCCGGAAACACCAAGCCCCAGCGTCCCGACCATCCACAAGTCCAGCACGATATTGAGGATGGAGGAAAAAATCAGCAGCCAGAGCGGGATCTTCGACCTGCCGAGCGCATTGAAGTTTGCCGACAGGATATTGTACATAAACATAAACGGCAGTCCCACAAAATAAATCTGGAGATACGCGACGGCATCCTCCATAATATTGTCCGGCGTTTTCAGCATCCGCAGAATAGCCGGATTGATAAAAAAGCCCAGCACCGCCAGAATCGTGCTGAACACGGCAAACGTTATCAGGAACGTGTATGCCGAGCTTTTCATTTCCCTGTGCTTTCCCGCTCCCAGATACTGGCTTGTGAGCACAGACGCACCGATTCCTCCCCCTATCGCAATCATGATAAAAACCGTCGTAAAAGAATACGAAGCACCCACCGCCGCCAGCGCATCCTCCCCCACCAGCTTCCCCACAATAACGGAATCCGCCATATTGTAAAACTGCTGGAACAGGTTTCCGATAATCATTGGAAGCGCAAAGAAAAACAAACTTCGCGCAGGCGGCTGGGTAATCAGGTTCTCTTTTGCATTTTGTGACATTTTTTTCACTCCTTATCAGCATTATGCAGATGTATATACGGCAAGGAGCCAACCGCAAAACATTTCGTGTTGGCTCCGTGTCCATATTAATAACCATGCCTTTTCCACAGCCTGCAAACTTTGAGCCGCAGGCACAAATTTGCGTGTGAAAAATTCATTTTTCACACTATTCTACCATATTTTTACAAAATATCCAATATTCTTACGAAATATCCGCTTGTAACAGTTCCGCCTTAGGATTCCTGTTACAAACATCAAGCCATGCAAAATCGCTTCGCGATGGCTTGATGCATCAAAACCACTATATTTTTTTACGGACTTTGCAGCTAATGCAAAGTCCTGAGCTAAATTGTTATATCCGCTTTCCAGAATCCGTGCAGGTTGCAGTACGCATATGCCGCACATGCCGTATCACCGTCTGCAAGCACAAAATGCCCCACCGGCTCATCCTGCGGCGTCAGTGTCAGAAACTGCCCGCCCTTCTTCGTCTCCAGAAAAATCCATGCGATACTGTGTTCATCTGTCATCGGATGAAATACGCTGCCGACTTTTACCGTGATATTCTGCCCGTTCTTCTCCACGACGGGAATGTGCTTCTCGCCTGCACCTTCCGCGGCCCTGCTGTCCAAAAACGTAAACTTATCGCCGAGTGCCTGTTTCAGCATCTCTTCCTTACCTGATACAAGATATAAAATTTCCTCACCATTTTTTACAAATACACTGTTCTCTGCCATTTCAATCTCCTTTCTCAATTTGCCGTGTGAAAAATTCATTTTTCACACTTTTCTGCGTCCAGCTTTAAACGCTCATATCTTCTGTCAATCTCCTGCTGCAGGCTATCCGCAACCGGTCTGTACTCTTCCCTGCACAAATGTCTGGTGCGCCCCATCATGGCAAGCCAGTCGGTGACAGGAATTTTTTTGCCTGCCGCATCCGGATCAAAGCTGAGTGTCGTTTTCCCCCGTTCTATCTCAAACAGCGGAAAATAGCAGCAGTTTACGCCCGCCTCAATGACACGCCGCTCTGTCGCCGGGTTGTCGTTCCAGTTCAGGGGGCATGCCGACAGTGCCTTGACATACGCCGTCCCCTCCGTCTTGGCATAATATGCCGCCTTTGCCGCCTTCCTGATAAAGTCCGCGGGATTGGATTCTGCCACCGTGGCGATGTAGGGAATCCCTGTCGCCGCCATGATGCGGGGCATGTCCTTATGAAAAAATGTTTTTCCGTACTGCATTTTGCCCACATGGGATGTCGCGCTTCTCGCCCCCTTTGGCGTCGAGTATGACAGCTGGTAGCCGGTATTCATATAGCCTCCGTTGTCATACTCAAAAAGAAGAATACGGTGTCCCCGCAGCGCCGTCCCGATGGCAGAGCCCATACCAATATCCATGCCGCCGTCCCCGCTCACCATCACAAAGACAATGTCTCCCGGCGGAATTTCTCCCTTTTTCTGCTTGCGGTAACAGATTTCCGCAAGCCCGCTGAGTGTCGCCGCCCCATTCTGGAATAAATTGTGAAGGTAGGGCACCTTAAAACTTGTCCGCGGATACGCTGTCGTCACAATCATGCCACAGCCTGTCTGAAACAGAAGCACCACCGGATCCTCAATTGCCCGGAGCAGCAGATTTAAGTTTACCGGAATCCCACAGCCCGGACATGCCCCATGGCCGGGCGCTATGCGCTTGGGCATTGCCGCCGTGGCATTCAGGGTACCTCCCTTGACCTGCACTTCCCCGGCCGTCCCTTTCTGTACGGTTGTCGCACCGATGCCGATCCGCTCCCTGGTAAGCGGGGCAAAGAAATTTCCCCTGTCCGCCGTTTTGTCCGCATCTCCGGCAGTGACTCCGTAATATGAAAAGTCGGGCGCCTCCGGGTCATTCAGGATGCCAAGCATTTTTTCCGCGTCCTCCGCAAAGAAGTCCAGCCCGCCAAGCCCGTAGACAAGGCTCTTTATTTTTGCCCTGCCGCCAAATTTCTGCATCATGGCGCGCACTTCCAGCGACAGGTTTCCGCCCCATGCGCCGTAGCTGTCCTGCCTGTCGGCAACCATGATGCACTCTGCCTTTTCGCAGGCGGCGAACACCTCCTTTTCCGGAAACGGACGCAGCACATTCAATGTCACTGCACCCGCCGCTGTACCGTCCCCGCGCAGCTTGTCCACTCCCTCCTTCGCCGTCTCATACGAGGAGCCCAGTAACACCAGCAGCTCACTTGCATCTGTATGATGATATCCCTCCGCCATTTCGTATTTCCTGCCCGAAAGCTTTTCGTATGCCGCAAATAATTCCGGAATCCGCTCTGCCGCCTCCTTCATGGCAAGATGAAGCTGGTACCGGTTGTTGATGATATCCGGTTCGTTCATATAGGAACCGACCGTAATTGGCTGATTCAGGTCCAGAAACGGATAGTCCTCCCGCTTTTCCCCGATAAACTGACGCACCGTCTCATCCTTTTCAAACCGCATACAGCGCCTTTTCTGATGGCTTGTAAAAAAACCGTCGTATGCCACGACCACCGGAAGACGCACCTCCTCGGCAAGCTTCAGCGCAATCAGGTTAAAATCATAGACCTGCTGCACGGTGTGGGCAAACAAAATCGGCCATCCGGCATTCAGCAGATACATAATGTCACTGTGGTCGCCTTTGATGGACAGGGGGCCGGAAACCGTCCTGCACACCACATTCATCACCATCGGATAACGTGTTCCCGACTGGACGGGAAACTGTTCCAGCGCATAGAGCAGACCGTTCGCACTTGTGGCATTAATGACCCTTCCGCCGCCCACGGATGCCCCATAGCAGATTCCTGCCGCGCTGTGCTCACCCTCGGCGGCAATCATCACCAAATCAGTCTCCCCTGCGGCGCGCATCGCATCAAGATTTTCCGCAATCTGGGTCGATGGCGTAATCGGATAATATCCCATCAAGTCATAGCCAATCTGCCTGATTGCAATAGCCGCCATCTCGTTTCCACTCGCATATTCCATTACCTGTTTTTCCACTATACCTCGCCTCCTTCCATCCTGACCTCTGTCAAATAAGATTCGGAAGTGATATAACCGTCCGGTCCCGATTCCACATAGTAGTCCGGCGTGCGCAGCATGTCCTGATTGGGCAAAAAGTACTGCTTCTGCGCATGCTCCGACTCTGTTCCCTGAACCAGCGCATTCACCGGGCAGACATCGACACACCGCATGCAGCCCTTGCAGTGGTAATAGTCAAGCCCCTGATTGACCATCATTTCCCTGCCATTGTATTCCCCCCTGGAAAACTGGAATACCATATCGGGGCACGTCGTGTCACACAGCCCGCAGTTAATACAGCGCTCCTTGATAAAAAGGGGAATATAACCCTGCCGCGACGGCGACAAGTCTGCGACAGCCGTATTGCCAAAGCGCGGATTGATGCCGCCTATGGGCGCTGTCGCGTATCCCCATTCCTGACTGTCCCTGTCCCGTTTTTCTTTTTCGGAGACCGTTTCTGTGTGCAGCGCCAGCTGCCGTACCTGTGCATAGCCGCCTTCCAGTCCTTTCAGGTTTCCTTCCAGCGCATCAGGATATTTCCTGCCGAGACTGTCCTTGCAAATCTGTCGGACATCCTCAAGCTGCATGAGTCCCATCACTTTTGCAATTGCCCCAAGCATCACCACATTGATGCGCGATTTGGACTCCATTGCAATCTGACGGGCATTTACCACATAGCACTCCCTGATCCAATCCGGCAGTCCGCCCGACAGGTTTTCCTGCCCCTCGTCGAGCGCCACGAGAACCTTTGTCTGTGAACCACACCCTTTCCACACACCCGCATCCTGCATTAATGCCTGATGAAATACTGCCAGCAGATCAGGATGTACCACCGGAGAATGTATCCTGATTTCCTTGTCCGGCAGGCAGTAACGGATATATCCCTTCACGGGCGTCCCTGTCTTTTCCGAACCGTAGCTTGAAAATGCCGCGCTGTTCAGGTTCAGATACCTGACTGCCAGTTCCCCCAGCATTTTCCCGCAAAGATTTGCCCCGAGTCCGCCGATACTTTCCAGCCGAATTCCATAATAATCCTGTTTTTCCAAAATCTGATCCAAATTCCCTGCCATGGCTACCCCCTTTTGTTTCCCATTTCTGATAATGCATAAATAACTACCTCAATGCCATTTTACCCAACAGCCCCCATCAGCGTATAGACCACCGTACCAACGACACCGCTTCCGAAAATAATCGCGATTGCACTGACTTTAAACTTTCTCAATATGACAAGCGCCCCGGCAAAAATAATCAGCTCAACAATCCGAATGTCACGCAGTACAATATCCGGCAGCTCAGCCTGGAACAGACCAAGCATTAAGATGGATGCCCCCGCCGAGGCAATCAGCGCCACAACTGCCGGCCGCAAGGATCCCAGTACAATCTGCACCCCGCTGACTGTACGGTACTTGTAATAAAAATGTGCCAGTGCAAGACAGATGACAAAAGACGGGATAATGCATCCCACCGTGCAGATAAGGACTCCCGGAATCCCTGCAATCCGCATTCCCACAAACGTTGCAGAGTTGATGGAAATCGGTCCCGGCGTCATCTCCGCCACAGTGATCAAGTCCGAAAACTCCTCCATGGTCATCAGCCCATGGATGTTTACAATCTGCTCCTGAATCAGCGGAATTGCGGCGTACCCGCCCCCTACGCTGAACAGGCCGACCTGAATAAATGCAAAAAATAATTTAAGTAACAGCATTTACGACTCCTTTCTTTTACTTTTAAGCGTTACAATCAAATCTGCTATCCCGATTCCAAGGCATGCAAAAATGATAATCATTGCACTCGTATCTAACAGGTATGTTGTCACAAAAGCAATCACCATCATCACGATATATAAAACGCGCCTTGTCTTCACGACATTTGTTGCCAGATTAATCACCACGTCAAAAATAACTGCCGCAACGCCTGCCCGCATGACCTGCAGTGCAGTGGCAATATAAGGATTGGTACGGAATTGGTCATAGAATAATGAAATGACTGAAATGATAACCATGGGGGGCAGAATTGTTCCGAGAATGGCTATCAGGGAGCCGACAATCCCCGCTATCCGGTAACCAATGATAACAGAGGCGTTGACAGGGAGCGGCCCGGGCGCAGACTGCGTAATCGCCGTCACATCCAGCATCTCGTCCTCCTCGAGCCACGCAAGCTCCCCGACATATTTCTTTTTCATAAGGGATACGATGACAAAGCCACCGCCAAACGTACAGGCGCTCAATACAAACATAGAGCGAAATAAAGTCCACAATTTACTGTAATCCTTTTTCATGATTCCTCCATTTTCAAACCATCCAGCTTCTCTTTCGTATTATGCGGAGTTCTCATAAAATTTATGTATGGCGCCTGCCTTGTATTTTATTTTGTATGCTGGTTCAGCATCCACCAGACACGCGCCCCGCCCATGTTTTTCTTCTTTTGAGTGGGTGTAAGCTGCCTGCACTCCAATACAAAGGTGCTGCCGTCCGTTAACTGTACCAGTATTTTATCCTCCCTGTCATTCAGCGCAATATCCATGATTCCCATGTTGTCCGCATCATTTAGTAAATCAAACATCTTATCCTTAAAGTAGTTCAGCCCCATTTTAATCCCCTTTCCTATATCATTTTATACGGTCAGTCTTTCTGACCGCCAGTATGATTCGTCCTTCAAGTT
Source organism: uncultured Lachnospiraceae bacterium (assembly GCA_949066965.1). Lineage (GTDB taxonomy): Bacteria > Bacillota > Clostridia > Lachnospirales > Lachnospiraceae > COE1. The sequence goes on along the minus strand of CARTDA010000004.1, from coordinate 125,776 downwards.
CTGTATCTGCCAATATAAGACTTATTATCGTCTCTTATCACACTATACCAAGTAATATATGAAAAAACAAGGAAAACCGATTTACATGTTTCGACACCAAACGACCGATAAGACATTTTTGTAAAAATGCCCGCGGCAAGGTTCCTGTAACAGTAAAACAAAGGCTTTTGGGATTTTTATGTTGTCAATTTATGGAAAATTTGATAGAATAAAGGCGAAAATAACAAATATGTAGTCTGCCCAAGGGGGGGAATTTACTGTGGAAGATGAATTTGGCCATATAGAAATTAAGTTAAACGAGCTGTTGAAGAAACGAGGATTAAACAAAAACAAATTATCCCATAAGGCTGAAATGAACTGGAAACAGATTGACAATTACTGCACAAACAATGTCTCAAGGTTAGATATAGCCGTCCTGTGCAAGCTATGTACGGCACTGGACTGTGAGATACATGATCTCCTCGTCTTCCATCCGAATGATAAAAGAAGTTAGGGCATGCCAGGTCAGACACGCCCTAACTTCTTTTATTAATGTCATTATTGGTGGATGGCATTTCTTGTCCTGTGGAGGAATCCCCTCACCCTCTTCTTTTGCAGGAAGATATCATAGCTCTTGATAATCAGCACCGAACACGCTGCCTGTTCCATAATTTTATCAGTCCGGAATCCGGTAACAACTTCCTGAATTCCCCAGTCCAGGGAAGCCCCCATGATAATCAGGTCATACTGGCCGGAAAACGCCACTACCCGCTCTATCAAGTCGCCGCTGCACACCATAATCTCCGCAGGCTGGTCAAACTTCGCCGCCGATTTGTCGAGATACGCCCGCGTGCTCTCCACATCCTCCTCGTGGTCCACCACATTCAGCAGCGTAATTTTTGCGCCATATGCATGGGCTATCCTGTTGACAACCTTTGCCGTCATTTTGGAATATTTCCCGCCGCCGTATGGGAACAGGATGTTTTTAAATTCCATGTCCTGTCCCTGCATCCGCAGGACACCGACATCCGCAGGCGCCTCCTGGAGCATCCGGTATGTAATGTTTCCGTGCATGTATTTTGCCAGACCCGAGCCATGCCATCCCATGATCACAAGCGGATTTTTCTCTTTTTTCACCACGGACATAATCGCGTGGAACGCATCCCGCGAGTTAATCAGCACCGGGCGCATACAGGGCTCCGCCTCATATTCCCTGAGCTTGCGGACGACAATATCCTGTACGCCCATCGACTGCATCATGATATCATAATCCGCGATTGTCAGCAGGTTATCCGGAAAAACATTGACCTTCACCGGAACAACTGTCGTACTCTCCTCCGAGAGGGCAATCGTTCTGCCAAAATTCAGCAGGCCATCCGCCGTATTCGGATTCGAAACCGGAATGACAATCTCGTTCTTGCGGTTGTCCTTTTTCTGCTCCTTGATTTCAGGCACATCGACAATGGAGATTCCCTTTGACGCATATTTGAGCCTCGGCATGACAAGGTAATAATAGATGATACCGGCTCCAATCACGGACACCGCTATTATCAGCGCCGGACGGTCGGATATGGCAAGATTGCAAATTAGAAAAAGGTTCATGCCAATGCCAAGTATCGGTGTAACCGGATAAAACGGGACACGGAATTTGCGCTCCAGTTCAGGCTTTTTCTGCCGGAAAATAATTAGCGCCACATTGACAAGGCTGTAGCCTGTCAGTGAAAAAATGCTTGTCACGGTTGAAATATGCTCCAAATCCCTGATAGTCACCGCGATAAAAACAATCACGGACGAGACGACAATCGAAAAAACAGGGGTCTTTGTCGTCCTGTTGATTGCCTTAAACAAACTTGGCAGGCGCTGGTCGCGCGCCATCGCAAAGGATGTCCGTGAAGATGCCATGACCGCCGTGTTAATCGACGAAAGCGTCGCCAGGATTCCTGCAAAGGCAAACAGGTAACCGCCTATGGCGCCGCCCATATGAACTGCCGTGTCAATCATGGGCGTGCTGGTGACTTCGGGCACCAGCTGCTGCCATGGAATAATACCGCATCCGATGAAAAACACTGAAGTCTTTATCACAATAACCGCCGCAATTGATATCAGAATCGCCTTCGGTATCGTCTTCTCCGGCTCGATGACCTCCTCGCTCGCAGTCGTTATCAGCCCATATCCGATATACGTCATGTACAGAAAGCCCATCGCGTTGAATACCCCCGGCATCCCCTGCGGCGTATACGGTTTCTGGTTCTCCATATCCAGGTGAAAAATACCGGCAATGACATAAATCACCAGCAGCGCAATCAGGACTGTCGTGATGACATTCTGCAAAGTCCCGGAGCTTTTTGTCCCTTTTATGTTCGTAAGCATGACGTAGACGACAAGCAGATAAGCCGCCGCCATCTGTGGAATAAACGGAAATATGTAGTTGATAAAGTTTCCGAAGCCCAGCGCAAACAATCCGCACGACATCGCGTAGCCAAGCCAGAAGCCCCAGCCGCAGATAAATCCAATAATGTTGTTGCCCGTGGCTTCCTTCACATAGACATAACCGCCGCCCGCCTTTGGTATGACAGTCACCAGCTCTGCAAAGGACAGCCCCGTAAACACTGCCGCAATGCCTGCCAGAAAAATGGCAAGCGATGCGCCCGGTCCCGCTGTCGCATAGCTCGTTCCTGCCAGGACAAAAATGGCAGAGCCAATCATCGTGCCGATGCTAATCATGAGTGCAGAATACATCCCCAATGTTCTGTCTAACTTTTCTTTCACTGTTATCCCGCCCTTTCCTTAAAAACCTCGTTTTTCAGCCTCCTCCATCAGTTTCGGCTGTATGTCAGGATATGTCCAGTCCGTGGGCATATCCGCAGTAATAAAAATCTTTTCGATCTCGCTGTGCAGCTCTGGCTCAAACGCCCTGATTTCGGCAGCGTAAAGCATCCCGAAAGACTCCTCCCCATTGAAATTGTCCTCCGCAGTGACAGAGTAGACACAGACCGGGTGTATGTCAAAATCAATCGCGCCTGTCTCCTCATATAGCTCCCGCTTCGCCGTGTCCAGTATCACCTCGCCCGGTTCCCTGTGACCGCCTGGTACCTCGAGTGTGTTTCTCGATTTATGCTTGCAGAAAACATATTGCCCGTCTGTCTTCGCGATGATGACGGCAAACCGAAGCAGTCTGTCCTCCACTTCCTCGTAAAAGTTTACAATGGTATCCATTTTGCAAAACTCCTCCTTCGTGTTTCTGGTCTTGTCAGTTCCTTACAGTTGGCAGAAATAAACCCGTTCATTACCGCTGGCTGCCAAGGCACAATACAGCGATTCCAATCCCACTGCCGTATCTTTCTGTGCGTCCGTAATAATGACAACCGTGTCATATTTTTGCAGGTCATAAATATATGTCGTGCGGCTGCTGTCGTAAAAGCTTGACAGCTCATATCTTGTGTGCAGCGGATAATTCTCCGCGCTGCTCACGGCAATCGGGCTTCTTGTCGTCGCGTGAAAACGGACATCCTTTCCCTGCGCCTCTATTCTGTCCGCCACATAAAGCGCAGGATACATAAACTCCTCTGTCCCAAGCACCAGTATTTTCTGCGCGCTTTCCAAATCTGCCTGTTCCGCAATATCCTGATACAGGGACGCACAAAATTTTTGATAATCAGCTGAATGGACAATCCGCCTGGTATCCATGCGGCCGCGCGTTTTTATATATCTGATATTGTCCAGCGCACAAGATTGATTCTGTGCGGGCGGCACGCCATCCTTACATACAACGTAGGTACCATCGTCACTACATGCATTTGCAGTTTCCGTATATGCCGCATGATTTGTCTTTACAAGCCAGAAAAGCGCGATTCCATAATCCTTATAAACGTCCATCGCCGCTTTGTCCATCCCATTTAATATGGAAGCGACGGAAAACTTTAATTTTTCAGGATACTGCTTTTTCAGGATATCTATGATGTTGCGGATTGTTTTTCCCGTCGTGACCTCGTCCTCGACAAAAAGGATTCTGTCAATTGTCCTGAGTGCCCTGTCGATGTCATTTTTGACAAGCTTCTGTTCCGTGGCGTGGCTGTGCTCCTCCGAAAAATAAAGATATTCGGCATCCGGAACAAGCTCCCTTGTCGTCTGCATATAGTCCGCGCCAAGCTCTGCCGCCACTGCCGCGCCGATTGCCGTCGCAGTCTCCGCAAAGCCGATTACCAGAAGCGTCTCCTTTTCGTATAGCCCGCGCAGTTTGTCTGCCAGTGCGCGAAACATCGCAAGCGCATCCCCGGGCTTTACCGGGATATGTTTTCCCTGGAGCCTGTTGACTACCAGGTAATTTCGTTTCCTGTTGTTCTCGCGTCTGGCAACCCGCACCAAGTCCTGTTCTGTGTACATTCTATTTCCCTTCCAAATCCAGAATTTTCCTCTTTCCTCTTCATTATACAGTCATATGCCGGCTGCCACAAGAGAAAATTGTAACAGATGAGTGAAAACTGAACTGTTAGTTACTGTTCACTCCGTTCCAGTAACAGATAAAAATCCATGCAAAGTTTGCTTCTCAAATGGATTTTTACTTGCAGGCGAAACGTTTTCTCACGTGGCTTGAAAAGCCATAATTAGCAGTAAATGCTAAGTCCTGGACTGAACAGTAACAACTGTTACGAACTGTTTGCATCTATTATAAAAATTATTTGACATATTCTGTTCAATTTCATACAATAATAAAGAGACGGAGTAATCCGCCCTCGAAAATATTTTTCGCTTACCGGAAGCGTCTAATAAATGTCTGGTTTGAAAATTCTAGCCTTATTACTTCGGTGATAAGGCTATTTTTACAGTGAAAATACCATGGAATACCAAGAAGGATATGTCTATCATTTAAAAGCGAATATTTTATTAAAGCAAATGATCCAAACCTCATGTAAAATAAGGAAAATGGCAATTACCATCCAACTTTCTACTATATGTATATGCGTGATGAAGAAACAGCTTTGCCTAGAACGTGTTTGAAAAATGCTTTCTGCCAGATGTGCGTCACAATTTGTGGGAGATTTATGCCAAATGAAGGGCGCATAGCGGGCTATGTAACCTGAATTTGGCGCAAATATCACGCAAAGTGGGGCGTGCAGATGGTAGGAATGATTTTTCAAACACGCTCTAGTTCCTCCTGGCAGCCGTGTCGAAGAATTTCAGATAATTTATGATAAACGAATAGAAAAATATGGAAACTGTCTAACCATTATGCTTTTACTCTTCCAGCATCTTTTTTAATTCAGCTACAAGTTCTTTTTTGATACACTCTATTTCCCTCTTAGTATGTGTGTAATAGAACGAAGGCGGGAATAATGCCCCTGACGAAAGTACTCCATAACAAATTAATACATTGCATATTTTTTTGCCTTCCTACTGTTCAGACCAGTATAAGTGTCAGCATTTTCATTCAATATAGCATAATAATAGAAGCTATAACTGACACTAGAGCGTGTTTGAAAAATCATTCCTGCCACCTGCACGCCCCACTTTGCGTGATATTTGCACCAAATTCAGTTGACGTAGCCCGCTACGCCGCCTTCATTTGGCACAAATCTCCCACAAATTGTGACGCACATCTGGCAGAAAGCATTTTTCAAACACGCTCTAGACAAAAAAGAAATTTATTATGGATTAAAAAATGGAACAAAAATTGAGACGCGACTGCAATATGGGTGAAAACCTTAAACAGCTACGCAAAAAGAACGGATTCTCACAAGAAAAACTATGTGCCGAATTACAACGCCGTTCCTGCGATATTGGCAGGACAACCTATGAAAAATATGAGTCAGGCGAGTTAAATATCCGTATCAGCGTACTGATACAGCTCAAAAAACTTTATAACTGCACCTATGATGACTTTTTTGCCGGTCTCGATCCTGATGAAAATACTTCATAGTCCAAGTTATGTATTAGACATCTTATTCTCCCTTTCTCCCCCGAACCGAACGTGCGGCATTCCTGCATTCGGTTCTTTGCAAAGTTAATCCGTTCATAATTGTATTCAGATGTCAAATAGGGAAGTTCCTTCATTTTTGTCGGCTGCCGCTGTATCTCCACCTCCGTTGCAATGTTATGGATGAATTTTTCCACATTTTCTACCCCCCAGTTTACAGTTTTAAAATTTAGCTTTTATAATTTGTATCATGCCACTTCTCCTGTTGCTACTTGTCAAGGACGTATTATCACTTTTTCCTGGTCTGCAATCATGAAGAATGACACGCTTTAGCTTGTCCTCTATGCTCTGGGTACTCGTAGAAGAAAAATGTACCTCGACTAAATACCTTGTCTTATCAATCTTCTGTTCTAAACAGGGCGTTAATCGCCCTGTGGTGTTGGTCTGAATGTTAAAATCCAAATTGGATTTGCTCATTGTTCCTCCTTATTGGGCAATGCGTGCAAGCACGCATGAAAAAGACACATGGTTTCCACAATTTACTGTTCCATGCGTCTTTGCCAATGCGTCCTGTGGACGCTATGTTATTTTGATATTAAATTGTTTTGCCGATTATGCTAACTGCATAATCTCACTCTGTAAATCCTTAACTAAATCAAGTGATAACTCTGTGTAATCTGCTATGTCCTCCAATGACATTTTACCCGCCTTAATCATGCGAATAGCTGTCTTTCTTGCTTTATCTTGTTCAGCTTCATAACGCTCACTTTTGATATAAGACCTTATAACTTCTTCCTCGTCAAATAAATTCATCATAATTGACACAACCTCCTTTTCCCTGTCAAGCAAGTATTCCCTTAGTATATTTTTGTCTTTACAGATACGAATTGTTTCAGTAACAGTTTTTCTTGTTCTGCCGTAAAGTTTCATCTGTTCATTATACACTTTACAGAAAATAATATACTGATTGAGTATACTGTCCGTATCACTCTCGCAAATAACTTTAACCTTTACATCAACAGCAGTATCAACTCCGTCAAAAAATTCCTTTGATAAGGATATTATATCAGGAATGTTTTTTCGGTCACCTGTGTAAATTACATACAGTTCGGGTTTTGGCATTTTTACTTTCTTGCTCTTGTATAGATTTTGATTGGTACGCTCAAAATAATCATGATATGTCTGCGCAAGATATAACAACGCTCTAATAATAATATTCAACGTCCATAATGACTGCGCTTCTAACAGAATCAAAAATTTTTCGCCTAAAAGAAAACCCAAATCATTATAAATCCCATCTGTCAGAACATTCTTAATCGTAATGTCTGTTAGTTCACTCTCGGTAGCTGTTTTATCTTCTGGGTGGAGTGCCCTATATAATTGCAACAGGTATTTTTTAATCTTAAATAAGTCAGAAAATACACTGTCCTTGATGGTATATTTAGCTATTGTTTCTTCTTCGGGTACTATTTGCTTTGTACCATCCTGCACTTTAACACCTCGATTCCTAAAAACCTGTGGCACAAGATATAATATAATCTGCTCCTGCCACGCTTCAATTATACATAAAAACGCCCATCTTTACAATAAAATTCACATTAAATTTCCTCCTCCCTACGCTTAGGAACTGTTCAGAAATTACTTATGACAAGTACACCGTATAAAGGTTCAGCTGCAAAGAAGAAAATCGCAGGCATAGCGGGCTATGTCAAGATTTTCTGATGTCGCAGATGAGCATTTAGACAAGTAATTGCCATGAGTAATTTATTAACAGTTCCTTAGTCTTGTTCTGTTGCCTGTTACGCTGTCGGCTCTCGTTCTGAAGCCCTCTCTCAAGTTTTTTTGTTATAGCCGAGTACTTCTGCATCCGCTAATTCTGTGGCAGTCTTGGTCTGCTCCTCGCCGATACTGTCATACCCGGACTGCAAAGACTGTATCTCGGCTTTCCACTGTTTCGGCGTTATGGTGCATATCAAAAAACGCAGGCGTAACGGACTACTCGTGAAACTATATCACCCCTTCCATTAACCATAATGATAACTGCTTCATTTTCCTCACGGCACTGTTTTGATATTTCATTATAATAGTTCCTAAGTCAAACAGCGTAGTGGCAGAGATGCATCTCAGCCACTACGTATTCTTACGTAGCTTGTATAAGCCATAATTTGCAGCGCAGTGCAAAACGCATCTACAAATCCATCCAATACGCTTGTATGCAGCTTTCGAACATGATATGATTTATGAAAGCGTGTTTAAAAGCTGAACGCTTAGCATATACCACGACAAATGAAATCTGCCGTGCGTATCGCGCCAACCATAGCCACATATGAGGAGGATTATATCATGTGTCAAAACAGGTTTACCGCCCCGGGGGCACACATCATCGGCAATGTCCGGACAGGGGCAAATGTAGGAATCTGGTACAATACCGTCGTGCGCGGGGACACCAATACCATCACAATCGGAGACAACAGCAATGTGCAGGACAATGCCACCATCCACACGGACACGGATTTTCCTGTTCATATTGGAACCGGCGTGACAATCGGACACAATGCCGTCGTCCATGGGTGCACCATCGGGGACAACACCGTCATCGGAATGGGCAGCATTATTCTGAGCGGCGCAGTGATTGGCAGCAGCTGCATTGTCGGCGCAGGCTCCCTTGTCACTGGGAAAATGCGGATTCCCGACAATTCCCTCGTTTTTGGAAATCCCGCAAAAATAATCAGAACCGTGACCGCAGAGGAAGCAGACGCCAACCGGAAAAATGCAATGCACTATGTGTCACTTATGAAAAAGACATAATATAAAAGTTATTGATTTCAATATTGATTTTGTATATGCAAAAGGCTATAATGAAAACGTTAAAAAATACGATGATAAGTGACAGCTGAGCCTTTGGCTTCCTGTTACTGACGAAAGAGGAGGAAGAAAATGGAATCGTATTTCATGTTTCGAAATCTGGCGATTATTCTTGTCGCCGCAAAAGTATGCGGAATTGCAGCCAGAAAATGCAAGGCGCCGCAGGTGGTCGGCGAAATTATTGCGGGACTTTTGATTGGTCCGAGCCTGCTTGGATGGGTGGAGCAGTCCGATTTCCTGGTAAAGCTCGCTGAGGTCGGCGTGGTACTGCTGATGTTCTCGGCAGGGCTCGAAACAGACCTAAAGGATTTGATGAAGACGGGTCCCATTGCCGCCCTGATTGCCTGCGCAGGCGTATTTGTACCGCTGGCTTGCGGGGCACTGCTTTACATGGCTTTTTACGGCGTTGCGCCATGGGGATCGGAAGAATTCTACAAGGCAGTTTTTGTCGGCACCATCCTGACTGCGACTTCCGTGAGCATCACGGTGGAATCGCTGAAAGAAATGGGGAAATTAAAGGGCAAGGTCGGTACAACCATCCTGAGTGCGGCAATCATTGACGACATCATCGGCATTATCGTGCTTACCTTTGTGATTGGGTTTAAGAATCCGGAATCCAAGCCGGCAACCGTGCTCGTCAACACGATCCTGTTTTTTGTGTTTGCCATTGTGGTGGGATTTATCTTTTACAAAATATTCCAGTATGTGGACAACAAATATCCCCACACAAGACGCATCCCGATTCTGGGTCTTGCACTCTGCTTTGCCATGGCATACATAGCAGAAAAATATTTTGGCATTGCCGATATCACAGGCGCATATGTTGCCGGAATCATTCTCTGTTCCATCCGGGATTCCGGGTACATTGCAGAAAAAATGGACACAAACTCCTATATGCTGTTTGGTCCGGTATTCTTTGCAAGTATCGGTCTAAAGACCAATGTGGAAAGCGTGAATATGGGCATCCTGCTCTTTTCCATCGCATTTGTGGCAGTCGGGCTAGTCTCAAAGATAATCGGATGCGGGCTGATGGCACGTCTGTGCAAATTTAATGGTCTGGATTCGCTAAAAATTGGCGTCGGCATGATGACAAGGGGAGAAGTTGCCCTGATTGTGGCACAAAAAGGATTAACTGCCGGTCTGCTGACCCCGGTGTATTTTACATCGGTAATCTTCCTGATAATCGTGTCGTCCATCTCAACACCGATTATATTAAAAATATTATATTCCAAAGACAAAACATCCCCGGCTTAACCAGCCGGGGATGTTTTTGTCTTATTCTATTTCATCAATCCACCATTTGACCACTTCAGGCGTTCCGTCATCCTTCCATGTTATCAAAAACTGCGCCGTGCCGACGAAATCTACCGTACCGCCTCCTCCATACAGGTATTCCGATGCCTGCAAAGCCTTTTTCCCCTCGTACTCTGCCACTTGCAGGTTATAAAATCCTCTCGCGTTTCCGCCCACGGCCTCTGCCGCAGCAGGCAGGTCCCATCCCTCGATATTTGGTGCCCGAAAAGAAATCTTTTCATCAAAGTAAGGACAGTACGCACTATATTTTTCAGCCTCCGGCTCCTGAATCACATCAATATTCAGTCCGCAGTCATCGTCCTCCTCATAGTCGGAAGGCAGACGCATGCGCTCTATGTAGTTTTTCTCGGAGCTTATGTCATGCCGATTCCTGTACTTAAATACCGCCTTGTAGGAATCCCCCACTGCGCCACAGCCTGTTCCCTGCGCGCTAAACACAATTTCGACATTCTCGTCATTGTCGATGTCATCCCAAAAGACATCATAGCTGCCATAATACGAGCACATCTCCTCTGAAAAACAATACGGCTCATCCTCATTTATGTAAAACCACAGCGCACCGCCGCCGTAAAAAGGTCTTTCCTTTGCATCAAACACCATGGCAAGCATGTCTGGCTGACCATTGCCGTCAATATCATCAATCTGAAGCCCGGTAAGCGCCATGGCTCCGTCCTGGAAAAGATTGTCATTCATCAGTGTCTGAAGGCAGGATTCGGCTGTATGCTGGTCAATTCCTTGCTTTTTTGCTTCTTCATAAAAGAATTCCGTATTCTGGCTGAGCTGGCGTTCGGGGGTGTATGCATTCTGGTCTGCGTTCTGCGCTTCTGTCTGCTGTAGTGTGCTTTCACTTTCGGTCTGCTGCTCTTCTGTCTGTATGATGCTTTGAATTGTGTCCGGTTCTTCAACCGGCGCTACTGCATTCTGCTCTGACGCGCATCCAGACGCAACTCCCATGCAAAGCAGCATGATACATATATACCTGGCTTTTTCAACTCTTTTTTTCATAATTTTCCTCCTGCGTAATATACTCCCGAAGTTTTTCTTGTGGAATACACATTTCTGCTCTTTTTGCGAGATTACTCCGAGCATACATATTCTTAATATTACAGGAGAAATGCATCATGATTGTATCGGAATTGCATCAAAGTTGCATCATAATTATCTTAACCGCATCCCCTTTTAAGACCATTTCAAAAAACTTCTTAATCTACGTTGTCATCCGACACAATCGTATCAAATATTGTCTCCTCAATTACTTTAATGCATTCGTCCATGCACTTTATAATGTCATTCCCCCAAAAGCGGATGACTGTCCAGCCTTCGTACAGAAGCCTCTTGTTTACTTTATCGTCCCTTTCCCTGTTTCGGGATATCTTGCTTATCCAGAATGCGCTGTTGCTCCCTCTTTCGAGCCTTGGCTTTAATACCTCCCAGTCCTTGCCATGAAAGAATTCCCCATCGCAGAAAATGGCTATCTTATACTTAGTCAGCACAATATCCGGTGTTCCTGGCAGTGACTTCACATTTTTGCGGTAACGATACCCCCTGTGCCACAATTCCTTCCTTAACAGCACCTCTATCTTGGTATCCTTGCTTTTGATATTCTTCATATTTTTATGCCGCTGCTCTTTTGTCAATACATCTGCCATAAAACCACTCCATTTACTGATAACCAGACTGCATCATTTATAAACCGGATTCAGCCATCACGACAAGGCATCTCACAAAATATCTCCCAAAAAACCCAAAATGCCACCGATAATAGCCCCTGAAGTATTCCTGCCTTTGGCGTACCTATACAACTCTTTCAGCAAATCGCCATTCGCTGCCCCCACCATAGAACCTGCCACCTGTGAAAACCCTTCATATGTGCTAAATCCCAGCAGATAAACAGCCATTGCCATCGCAAGATTGTCATCTGATTCCTCTATCTGATTTGCCAGACTCCTAAGTTCCTCCAAAACAGTATCATGTGGTACTTTGACACCATTTTCTCCCATCCCAATTACATTTTCAATCACCCGCGGCAGTACCATGCACATCTGGTATAATGCATCCTCCTGTCCGGTGACAAGCGCATAGAACTGGTCAAGGCTTACCCTGCGAATCTTTTTGTGGGAAACGCTTTTTCCGTCCACCGTTGTTGACCACTTTATGTTCTGGGATTTTTTGGCTATCGCCTCAACCAAAAAGCATGCGCAGTCATCATCGTCAAGCAGCTGGCTCTGCATCTTTATGTATGTTTTTCCTGCAGCGGATGAATTCATTGTATTATGCTTATTTTTCATTTCCACATATACCGTATGAACTCTGTCGCCATCCGGAAGCACAATGCCGGAATCCTTCTGGAAAATCACGTCCCATCCGCCCTCTTTTCCATTTTCAGGCACATGGCATCCATCCATATACTGAAAAATCCTCTGGTGGAAGTAGCCGATATCATTATTATTCGATTTGTCCCGCTGTCTGAAAATCTCATTACTGACAATTTCTTCCCATGAAGAACGATATACTGTCTTATCAAAAATCATTTTAACCGGGTCGATTATATTTTTATTGAACCGTACAATATCATATGACTCCAGCTTCTCTCCATATTTCTCAATGGTCGCTTTCACATGCTCTGTAAAGTCCTTTTCCGAAATAAAATCCAAATTCCAATCCATTCACTTATGCTCCCCATCCAGTGCCGCATAGATACTTTTTGCCACCTCGTAGGCTAAGTTGACTGGCACCGCATTTCCTACCTGTTTGTATTGTGACATGACACTTCCGCAAAATTCCCACTCATCCGGAAAGCTCTGGCATCGGGCATTTTCCCTTACCGTAAATGGACGCGCTTCCACCGGGTGACAGCGTTCTGTCTGCTTTTGAGACGGGGATGTCAAGACGGTAAGGGACGGCTCGTCCATGCTTAGCCGCCTTAAAATGCCAGTCCTGCCCCCTTCCATTTCCCAGCAGCTTTTCATGTAAGCCTTCGCCAGCTCCTGGTCAATATCCCGCCAGTATCCCCCGGGCGGAACAAGTTCAAAGAGTTTTTTCTTATTTTCTCCATAAGGAACACTGGCACTTTCCGGCACATTCTGCAATATGTCCCTAAGAACCAGTTTCTTTTTATATGGCTTTGGAAATTGAAAAACAATTTTTCCTTTCAAATCCTTTCGAATCCCAATCGTAATAAGCCGCTCCCGTTTCTGTGCCACACCATAATCCCATGCATTCAGCACTTTTTTCTGTATATCATACCCAGCCTTCTCAAATATGTCTAACATCACCTTGTATGTCTTTCCACCCTGGTGTGTAAGAAGCCCTCGTACATTCTCAAACAGGAACATTTTCGGCTGCAATTTCTCAAGAAACACGGCATAGTGATAAAACAGTGTCCCTCTCGCGTCCTCCAGACCGAGACGCTTTCCCGCATAGGAAAATGCCTGACAGGGCGCACCGCCTGACAAAAGGTCAAGTTCCCCTTTTTTTATCCCAAAGTAATCCTCTAAATCCAGCTTCGAAATATTTTCAATATCATCACAAATTACGTTCCATCCAGACCTGTTCTTTTCAAGGGTATCACATGCGTCCCTGTTCATTTCTACCAGCCCAATTGTCTGAAAGCCAGCTTTTTCAACCCCGAGCGCCAAGCCTCCTGCACCAGCAAATAACTCAATTGTCGAATACATCTTTATCCTCTATTCTAGAGCGTGTCTGAAAGCATTATTCAAACACGCCCTACTATTTCTTCCGTCAGTTTTAAGGACATCATATCACTTTTGTGCTTTTTTCGTCAATACTTCCCCTTATCAAAACACCAGTCTCTCCTGTCCAGTAACCTCAACCTGTGAGCTGACGACTGTCTCCTCCTGTGCGCCGCACAGATGCTCGCCTCGAAGGTACTGCATGCCGCCGCGCAGATTCGAGGCGACGAGGTTGAGCACATAGATGTTGTCAAACCTTCCGTAGATGGATTCACCGCCCAGCCCCGAAAAACAGATAAGCTGCGTGTTCATCTTATCCGCCATGTCCATCAGGGGCTTGAGCAGATGCTCTGCGTTGGTCTGGGAAAAGGGATTGTCCATGACGAGCACCTTGCCCTCATTGCGGTCTGCAAAAATGTCAGTCTCGTCACGGCGCATATAATACATCAGACTCGCCAGGATTTCAATGCCTTTTACCGTCAGCTCGTCGATAAAATCACTGAGCTTTAGCTGGTACATACCCTCCTGCCCTGCCCAGTCCGGAAGCTGTAGTTTCAACATCTTGACCGCCTTCCCCCGGATGGTGATGGTCGAATTGCTGTCAATCTGTCCCAGATTGTGGATATGGATGGCACAATCTCATAATTTAACTCATCGAGGCAGCCTGACATATCCTGCTTTTCCTCGATTATCCAGTATTCTTTGTAAAGGGCTGGTGATTTTCCGTTGGTTCCTGATGCTTTGACCGGCTTTATGCTGCCGCCTTCGATTAACGCCATGACCTTTGCATAAAGCGCCCTGTATTCAAAAATCCTGTACTGGGACGAAAGGATGTCCAGGTTTATTTTTTTCATGATGCCATGCCATCCTCTTTTATAATTGGTTCCTTATCTGCGCCATTTTCCGCTCCATATATGCAGTCATTTTCTCCTGAATTTTCGCAAACTGTGCATTGGTTTCCGGAAGCTCCGACTGAAAATCCATAAGCTTATCCAGATATCCCTGCTCGTACACCAGCCTACAGCTAATGGGATAGACCAGCTCATACACCAGCGATATATGCCCGACCACATTGTCAACCGGCGTTTTTTTCAGGCTCCGGAGCACCGCGTGTTCCTCATAAAAAGCCTGCATGACCGCCTCTGTCACCTGACAGTGCCTGAGGTCATACGTGGACACATTGTAAATCTCCTCGATTGGCACAATGATATTGACCTTTAAAATATCAATCTTGTCCGCATCGCGCAGCAAATCCGCAAACCTCTTCTCACGCGTTGTGTACTGCACAGGCACGCGGTACGCACCGTGGCACCGCACTGCCTTTTCGAGCAGTTCATCTTCCGAATCGTCTGCGATGTAATCCCGGATTTTTCCTTCCCTGAATAAAATGTCTGCCCCGAACTCCGCATGGTCTATGGACTGTGCATCATTGAATGTGCCATACCGTCTTAACTGTTCAAAGCGTCCGACATCATGCAGCAGTCCGCACAGCCATGCTAATTCTGTCTCGTCTTCGCCAAGCCCTGACTGCACTGCAATCTGCTGGCAGAGACTGCATACTCTGTAAGTATGGTCAATTTTTAGTTTTACTTTCTCGTCCGCCACATCATAGCGGCTGGTGTATTCCTGAAATGCCCTGATAGCCCTTTGTCTGTCGATTTTCATCCGAATCCTCCTCATGCACTCCTGGTGGCACAAATTCTAATACCAGTAGCGGTCCCAGCACCTGATAATTTTTTCCGCCGCCACCATGTCCAGCCCCGTAATCCTGCCAAGTGCCTGTACCGCCTGCATTAATTCAATGTTCATCACCAGATCATTGACTGGTTTTAGCTGCTCTTTTAAATAAACTGTCCCTTGAATGATCACATACATCTGGCCTTCCCGCCGCCTTTTCTGACGAACCACCATCGCTGCACTGCCCGCAATCAATACAATCCCTACGGCAATCGCAATGAACGCATTCACCGTCGACTTTTGATAATAGGCTATATCAGCCTCCTCAATATAATACGGAAGAAACTGATTCATCTGTGATTCGTCAGACTGTGCTGCTTCAAAATATCCGGATTTTTCCAGCCATATAAGAAAGCTCCGATATTGATTCTCATTCATCTTTTGAAGAAATCCCTCTATATCAATAGGCTCCCCTAAAGCTTGTTCCTTCTGCTTAAAATAATCATCCTCCCATGGATTTCCCATAACAATCCTCATCGGCTTTACATCATGATTTGTCCGCACAGCCAGATTGCGAAAATCCTCTTTCCTGCCCCTTGTCTCCCGGATTCCCATATAATAGGTCTGACCCGCAGTGTCAATCGGCAGCACAAAATAAAACGCCGTGTCCTGAACACCGTTATCATATGTATACGAATAACTTCCGCCCAGCTTCCGGATTGTTCCCCTGACGACATCGAGCTCCTCAAGCTGCGCCAAATCGCATGATTTCGAAAACAAGTCAACTGGCTCGCGAAATGCCGCCATCCGAATGCGCCATTCCCCAAAACACAAAAACATAAATTCGATAAGCAGAATGCTGATTCCAGTGCACGCTGCGAGGAGCACCAGCACAATCTTTATACTTCTCCGATACATACCATTCGTTATACTCCTGTCCGTGAAATTTTCTGATTCCGCAATAGGCTTATGATGAGCATGTCCACCTCTTCCCCCTGAAAAATACCAAGCGGCGTATCAAATTTTTCCGAACCTTCTGAAATCACAACACGGTTGACGTTTATCCGCAATTTTGTTTTTCCCAATATAAAAGTAAGTTTTACGCCCTTTGTATGAACATGGTATTTCAGGCGCATACAGTTCCAGTCAACCGGCAGGACATTCCTACAAATCAGTGCGCCATCTCGCACAATATAGGAAATGACTACCAGGTCTTTGTCGTTAAACCCCACAATATATGGATAATAATTTGCTGAAAATCTGCCCGTTGATATACGGTAGCCGCCTGCCACGTAGGTATACTCCCCATAATATTCTTTCATCACAATCTGCATAAAATCAATCATTCGCCGTTTGTCCCTGCCAGTGATTCTCTGCTCTGCCATATACTCTCTTTCCCTGGCATTTGTAAATAATACGCCAACAATCACCACCGCCCATGGTCCGAAGACTATGAGCATTCCAAACAACATGAAAAAAGTATCCTCACCGCTCATCCAGGACCGCCTCCCGATAGACGGACTCGGTCTTATCGTCAAACAGCACCCACAGGACAACCTCAAACAAGTCCGGATTTTCCTGCAAATACTGCCGCACGGTTTTGACCGCAATCCTTGCCGCCCGCTCCACCGGAAATGCATAAATCCCGGTCGAAATGGATGGGAATGCAATCCTTTTTATTCCATGCTCTGCTGCCAGTCTGAGCGAATTGCGGTAACAGTCCGCAAGCAGCGCATCCTCATTATGGCATCCGCCGTTCCAGACAGGTCCGACGGTATGAATAATGTAGCTGCATGGAAGGCTGTATGCCTTTGTCAGCTTCGCCTGCCCTGTCTTGCAGCCGCCAAGCAGGCGGCATTCAAATAACAGCTCCGGTCCCGCCGCCCTGTGTATCGCCCCGTCGACACCCCCGCCGCCGAGCAGGCTGCTGTTTGCCGCATTGACAATGGCATCCACGTTGGTAATTTTTGTAATATCTCCCTTTATCAGCTGTATCATTGACTATTTCCTCTATCTTTCTCCATCCAAAAATCCTCATAAAACTCTGAATATCCCAGATTTTCCAGTATCGCTTCCCCATTCCGGACTTCCACCTCACCAGTATCCGTTTCCTGACAGCAATGCCCAAAGACATACTTTATCATCTGTGCTGCGAAAAACGGTCTGCACAGATTCATCACAACTGGTTCTCCCTGATACCGACAGACTGTCCCCCCAGTTGTGTAACAATCCAGATTCATCTGCGGCGCGTATTTTGTAAAATACACCCGAACCTTTAACCGCTGGTTCTCTTCGGGCACAAACAGATAGTAGGAATATGGGTAATTTTCAAAGTCCATATCGTCATAGTAATAATTCCACCGACAGGCTCTGCCATCCACAGAAATCTGTCTCAATCTTCCACGTCTCATTATCATTCCCCCATTTTCCCCTGAAACACACCGTTCTAAAAGCCGTAGAAATCCCAAAACGGTCTAAAACAATTCCGGATTCATAAAAATAATGACAAGCTCGCACAGTTCCCCTGACGCATCGACACCCCAGTAATCAGTGTAATAGCCATCCCCAATGCCAGATGCGAACATTGCAATCATCGAGCCGTCCAGCGGATTGCGCCACATCAGCAAGTCGCCGCCCTCCCGCTGCACGGACGGATTTTCCCGATAGCTCTGCGCAAACAGTGCGGCAAAATAATCGTCATATATATTTCCGTCCTCGTGTTCCCCGTACCAGTCGTGCAGAAATCGCCAGTAGCTTTTTGCCGCCTGCTCGTCGCAGAAGCATGCCATACCGCACTCGACCGGAAAGCCTGCAAAGGTTGACTTTCTCTCTTCATTCTCGCCGTTTGCCAGCTCATAGGAAACCGCCTCTTTGTCGCTCACCTTCAGGCGCGCGCCGACAATTCGAAGCCCCGCCATCTGCGAGTCCATCATGGCAAGCTGAACCGGGTAGGAACCTGCCCTGATGCGTTTTGCCTTCACCAGCACCTCTTTGGGATTTTGCAGATAACACAGCGGGTCTGCGGTAATCAGTGTACCTGTGGGAAAATTGCACATGCCCATCGTATACTGCCGCAAATTCTTTGTATCGCTGAAAATATACCGCACGAAATCTGCGTCCAGCGTATCCTTGCTGATAAATTTGAGATTTTCTTCAAAGGCGCGCTCAAACGGCGATTTTTCGGATTCTTCCTGCTCCTTGTCCTTTTCTTCCTGAATGCGTGCGCGCTCCTCCCAGCTGACAGCTTTTTCCTCATCCGGCATCACGCCTACCCCATTATGGTACATCTGTGCGACCTGGTGCATTGCCATTGGATGCCCGCCTTCCGCTGCCTTTAGAAAATATTCAAATCCTTTCGTTTCATCTTTTTCCACACCATAACCGTTTAAGTATGACATCCCAAGGTTGCCAAGCGCTGTTGTATTTCCCATCTCTGCTGCCTGCCTATAGTACCCGATTCCCTTCTCATAGTCCGGCGTCATATGCTTTCCGGAGCAATAAAGGAACCCCAGCTCCAGAAACGCATCCTCCATTCCGCCTGCCGCCGCCTTTTCGTAATATGAAACCGCCTTGTCCAAATCCGGCTGAATGTCGTTCTCCTCAAATCCGTTAAGATAAATGTCCCCCAAAATCTTTAATGCAGGCAAAACGCCCTGCTCCGCATCCGCAAACAATCTCTCCATATCAAACATCCGCAATGTCTCCTTTCTATCCAGAACATAAAAATGTAGCAGCACCCCTGTGCGCCGCGATACCACCCGGTGTTATCGAACGACCTGTTTATGCTTAATATATCATAATATATGCGCCAAAACAACTGTGCTCTTTTCCTGTCGCAAATGTTTTCTCCAGCTGTTACTAAAATAGGAACAGTAATCCAAAAACTTTCCTCTGCTCGAAAAAAGGAAGCATTTCCATCTTTGTGGAAATACTTCCCTCTCTATAATAATTTTTTATAACTCTAGCAAACTTATATTCACACAAGTTGTTTTCCATACTGCCTTAAATAATCCATCGCCTGTTCTAAAGACAACGTTTTATAATCATTTCATCATCAAGTCCGTCCGGAAACGCAAAGGTAATCGTTGTTGTTTTTGGCGTTTACGTCTCCTTTCATGGGATGTGCAATAGAGAAGGGAAGAGCCATCTTCCCTTCTCGTGCGCCGGGCATCCGTCAGCTTGCTGACATATTTCATTTGGACGCCCATGTGCATAAAAAACCTCAGTAATCTTCTTACTGAGGTTTTAAGCAGCGCTACAAGGATTCGAACCTTGAAATGACGGAGTCAGAGTCCGTTGCCTTACCGTTTGGCGATAGCGCTTTATTGATAAATAACATGCCCTGTTCTGTAGCACGTTATTTAGTATATACTATGTTTTTAAAAAATGCAAGTACTTTTTTTAAATTTCAAAAAATAATAGGCGTTATTTTTATTCCTTCTGTAGACATACGTCTCTCCCCCAGAATCACCAGCGTCATCCCCGCACCGATAAAACAGGCTGCGATTCCGCTTCCGGCAACATACGCCGACGCCAGCAAGAATACAATTTCAATCAAATTTCCAGCCATATTCGCCACAGACAAAATGGCAGCCCTCTGTCCTGCCTGTCCGCATCGGTCAATATAGGCATTTTCCATACTGTTTAAAATAAACTCCGGAAAACTCAGAAACAGTGGAAGTACCACCATGACTGGCACGACAATGACTGCTGACTGGCTGCAAGTACCACCATAAGAACTCCCGAAACAACAATCGCTCCCGCATGAAAGGACTGACGGAGTACGGTTATCAGGTGGGAAAAATATCCATGAAAGAACAGACCGTTGTCTTTAACAAGATAGACTAAGAAACTATGAAAAAATTTTTGAGATGCACAGGAAAGCATTGGGGGGACAACCCTATCCCATGCATCTCAATCTTATGCATTGATATGCACATAAACATTCTATTCTATTTTTGGAAACTCATCAACAGCCACGGCACGCTTCGCTATTCTGGCGGTACAAAACGCATTACTGTTCACACCCCTATTGTATTTTAAATATTTATACGTATTCTCAGTGTGAACAGCAACATATGCACACAAAATGCTAAAAGGCAAGCATTTTGGCGCACGATTCTCTCTGTTTTGATGAGGGAGTGGGCAGCATATCATCGCAATGTCACTGCAATGGTATGTCCAGCAGAATCTTGGAAACCGTCACGCCCTGCTGTGTCGCACGCTCCATCTCTCCATTATAATAGCCGACAGCCTTACGCACGCTTTCTGCCTTCCTGTCCCAGTCCTCAGCGCACTCCCTCTGCATGGGTTTTGACCCACAGGTATTCTCACACCGTATCACCACTTTCCCCTTGTTCTGTGTAATCAGCAGATGAATCCACGCATCATCCCGTCCCGACATCACACATTCCCAAATTGCATTCTCGAAGACATTGACAAGTATCGCCGCCATATCAATGTCACGCACCACAATATTTTCCGCGATATCCGCACAAATCTCCACCTGGATGCTTTCCTCTTTCGCATACGCCTCATAGACGGAAAGCATCCCGTTCACCGCTGCGTTGGTGCAAATGCGCTGCGCGTTCCCGGTCTCCATTCCGGCTGCCCGGAACATTCTCATCTGACGGCGCAGCAGCAATTCGTTCATCTCCAAAAGATCCTTCTCAATCCGGCAATAATACTCCCTTCCCCGATAGAGATACATACGGTAGGTCATCCATTGGATAATTCCCGTCATTGCCAGCATAATCGCAATACGGATTACGCGGCTTACCGACAGGACATGGTGGTCAGGCCAGTACGCCCCAATTGCCGCAATCAGCACAATAATAACCAGCGTCACTGCACTCGGAAAATCCATAGCCTCCCCGAGGAATTCACGCCCCTCCTGAAAGCGCGGACGCAGCTTTCTCGCAACGACAAACAGAACCACCGATTCTATGGCAATGCGCAGGAGGATGTCCACCCAGATACTTCCGTGAAACCACAACCGCGAAATGTCAATACCCAGAAATACCATGACGGAAAGCATATAAAATCCAAACGTCAGCTTATAAATTGACAGGTAAAACAAATCCGCACTCAGCCAGATACAAAAAATCCCTATCAGGGGAATTGTCATCATCCCTGAAAACCGGATAAATACCTCGGTACCGACCAGATACCAGACACTGTAAGCCACAACGGCAGCAGCCCCAAACAAGCCATAGTAAAGCACCATCTTTTTCATAGGAAAGCGTGGTCTGTCAAGCAGCAGAAAGATGCCCATAATCATCACTGCCCCCATCGCATTCCTAAGCAGCGCAATCCAGAAAGAACCACCTAACATACAATTTCCTCCTCCCCGCATCAGGAACCTTTCATCCGTCATCCCTGCCAAAATAAAAATCAAAATACTTTTCCCGCAGATTCTTGTAGGAACCCCTCGGCAAATACAGCATTTCCCCATTATCCAGCTGCAGCATCTGCGCACTCAGACGCTCGATATGCTCCAGATTTACAATGTAGGAAGCGCCCAGACGCGTAAACTCCTTGCGGGAGGCTACCATTTCGCAGAGCCGTGCCATCGTCATGCGGACATGGATGCTGCCGCCCCCCTTCAGGTAGATACATTGCTTTTTCCGCTGCGCCTCACAATAAATAATGTCCCCTATTGCAATTTTTTCAATATGGTCATCCGCCTGCACAAGAATATGCTGTACCTGTTCATTTTCCAGATCCTTCAAAACCTTGTCAAGCACGCCAAAAAGCTTTTCCATGGAAAACGGCTTGACCAGATAGGAAACCGCATCCACGCCAAACGCATCCAACGCGTGTTCCTTTGACAGCGTCAGAAAAGCAATCCGGCTGGTATTCCCCATCTCCCGCAGCCGCTTTGCCGCATCAATTCCCGTCTCTCCCGGCATATAAATGTCCATCAGAATAAGGTCCGGCTGATATGCCCCCTGCTGCACCTCAAGCAGCAGCTCCTCCGCACCCACAAACTTCCTGACCATAAACCCATTTTCTGCTGTCTGCCTGCGATAGGAATGCAGCATCCGTTCGACCTTATCCATTTCTGCCATCTCATCGTCACAGAGCGCTATCTCATACACATTCCCGCCTCTTTTCTTTTTTACTCTACTTTTACCATAAATTATATTGTAATTTTATCAAAATAAATAGCTTTATGGCACAATTCGTCGATTTTTCAGTACAAAACGCGTTTCCGCCTGCTCCGTACATGTTCATAAATCGTTCATAATTCTTTGAAAAATTATTCAATAAATCATCATGATTTAGACATGAAAGCATTCTATACTATAAACATAAGGTGATACGAAATACATCTTATAAACAGCAAGTGACAGTTTTACTTATAATAACTTTTTCATAATAAATGCCAAGTAGTCACAGGATTACTTGGCATCCTCCCTTTTTACCATAATTATTTTTCTTGCATTATTTTGTTATTTCATGTATAAATATATATAAAGAGAATATTCCACTCAAGACAGAAAGGACTGTCCAAATGGGATATTCTTTTTTATTCCGGCAAATTTCATTTGTCGTGAGTATATTCCGGAACGTCCTGAATACGCGTTCTGACATAAAATATGAGGAGGGTTTTCTATGCTTGATATGATTGCTAAAGTCAATGGCGCCATAAACGGCGTTGTGTGGGGCATTCCCATGCTGATACTGATTATCGGCACGGGCATTTATATGACAGTCCGCACAAAATTTTTTCAGATTACCCATGCCGGTCATGTAAGTTCCAAGACAATCGGCGGGGTATTCCAGCGGGGAAGCGGTGTCACCAGCTCCGTGGAAAAGGCATCCATCTCACAATTCCAGGCTCTGTGTACCGCGCTTGCCGCAACGATTGGCGTCGGAAATATTGCCGGAGTCGCAGCCGCGATTGCAGCGGGAGGTCCCGGCGCAATCTTCTGGATGTGGCTGTCTGCGTTTTTCGGAATGATGACAAACTACTCCGAAAACGTGCTCGGCATATATTACCGCCGCAAGAACAGCCATGACGAGTGGTGCGGTGGCGCCATGTACTATCTCAGGGACGGTCTCGGCTCGAAGAAAGGCTGTGAGGGGATCGGGAAAGTACTTGCCATACTGTTCTCCATTTTCTGCGTGCTCGCCTCGTTCGGCATCGGTAATATGAGCCAGGTCAACACCATTGCCGGCAACATTACTTCCGTGTTCCGCATCGGCTCCCTCGACCGCAGCATTCTGGTCGGCTCCACCGAAATCAATCTGTATTCCCTGATTGTAGGAATATTGCTCATGGTGCTTGCCGGACTCGTCATCGTCGGCGGCATCAAGAGAATCGCGCAGGTTACGGAAAAATTTGTCCCATTTATGGCTTGTGCGTACATACTCGGCGCACTCATTGTCTTCTTTGTGAATATCGGAAAAATCGGGGAAGTGTTCGGCGCCATCTTTTCCTTTGCATTTGGTTTCCGGGCAATCGGCGGCGCATCCATTGGTCTTGCAGTCAAAAACGCTGTCACATGGGGATTCAAGCGCGGCGTGTTCTCCAACGAGGCCGGACTTGGCTCCTCCGTGATGGTCCACTCCGCGTCCAACGTTGTCGAACCTGTAAAGCAGGGCATGTGGGGAATCTTCGAAGTGTTTGCTGATACAATCGTAGTATGCACGCTCACAGCATTTTCTATCCTTTCTACCGGCCTGATTGACCTCCATACGGGAGAGATGCTCTCGGCGAATGAACAGACTGCACTTGTCAGCGAAGCATTTGGAACCGTGTTTCACTTTGGCGGCGTGAATATCGGCGGTGCTTTTATCGCCATTGCCATTCTGCTTTTTGCATTCTCCACCGTGCTTGGATGGAGCTATTACGGTACCAAGGCATGGGAGTTTCTATTTGGCACAAAGGCAACAATTATCTATAAGGTTGTCTTCGTCGTATTTATCGTATTTGGCGCCACGATGAACCTTGACCTTGCGTGGGATATCTCCGACACGTTCAATGGACTGATGGCAATCCCGAACCTGATTGGCGTGCTGACGCTCTCAGGCACCGTGTTAAAGATAACAAAAAACTACACCGCACGTACTTTCAAAGGCTCAAGGGAAGAACCGATGCTCTCGGCATTTGAAGATATTCAGGCAGAACAAAAACAAAAGTTAAACGACTAGGGAAAATTTCCCTAGTCGTCTTATTCTCCAAGAACGCTATGTACTCCTTTTTTGTCATAAGAATACAGTAAAAATCCAGAACAACGATTTGCGTCCAGCGCATCATAGTCTGACTTGTTATTTTTCTTCCTGTACCGGCTCAGCTGATACTGTGCACTCGGGTCATTTGCAAGCGCTTCCTCGAGCTTTCTGGCATTGAGCTGCTCTGCCGCACGCCTGCTTTCCAGCTGCGATTTTGCGCTGGCAAGCTGGCTTTCCTCAAGCGCCGAGATGTATTCATCCATCTGCCTGGAAATCTGCACCTGCTCATTTTTCTTTGCATCCCCATAGCCTGAGCTGTAAGTGTCCTGACGCCGGGCACTGTGCACCGCATCCTCCTTCATCATATAGGCGCCTAACGCTGCCTCAATGGTAAGTGTGGAGAATGCACCGGACGTGCTTTTCTTAAACCTGGTATTCTGTGGAATGCCCTCCACCGCAGAAAGCCCGCCAATGCGCGATACCCTCTGCAAGGTAAGTTCTCGTCTTCTATTCATGATATGCCACCTCCGTGTGACTAAAATCGTAAAATCCCTTTACTTTAAATAGATTGTAATCGTTCAGTCCCAGGATGAACTGTTACAATAGATTACTCTACCAGATATATCGGCGCATTCCCTTGTTTCTTTTAGCCCGAAAACACTATAAGCAGAAAAAATGCGTTGACTGGTCAAGGGACACCGCCAGCTGTTTGAGCTCCCTCGACGACTCTGCCAGCTGCTTCATCGTCTCGTTCAGCTCCTGCATGGTAGATGTTGTCTCCTCCGACGACGCAGCATTCTCCTGTGAAATTGCGGACAGATTCTGGATAATGCCCACAACGCTCTCCCGTGAATCGTCACATTCCTTTGCCTGGTTGTTGACAGACACGGTATTCTCGCGGGACGTGAGGATTCCGCTCGTCACCTGCTCGAACTGCTGCTTTGTGACATCAAGCTTTTCCTGCTGTTCCTGAAGGATTTTCTTTACCTCCGCCATTCTCTCCATCGAGCTTCTGGAATCCTCTGCAAGTCCATTAATAATCGTTGTAATCCGCTGCGCCGATCTGTTGGATTCCTCGGAGAGCTTCTGAATCTCTGACGCGACAACCGCAAATCCCTTTCCTGCCTCTCCAGCCCTTGCCGCTTCTATCGACGCATTGAGTGACAGCAGGTTGGTCTGCTCGGCAACGCTTGTTATCATCTCAACCGCTTCTGAAATCTTTTTTACTGAATCGTCTGTCGCCTCGACCGTCCTTGCCACCGACTGTATCGCATCCACCGTCCGGTCATTGCTCTTGCTCAGCTCGCCGATAATCCGGGATGCCTGCCTGCCGTTATCCTGCATTCCTGCGGATATCTCATTCAGGTTGGCAATGCTCTCCACAATCTGCTCGATAATCTGCCCCATATCGTTAATCTTCGTGTTTGCATCCTCAATCTCCTCCGCCTGCGACACTGCACCCTGGGAAATATCGTCAACCGCATGTGCAATTTCTGCCGCATTCTGGCTGGAACGTATCGCCACCGTCTCCAGGCTGTCGCCCGATGCAAGCACATCCCTGGAATGTTCCTGAATTCCGCAGACAATATCGCGAAGGGAAGCGATGCACTCCTTCACCCCGCGTCCCATGTCGCCAATTTCATCCTTGCGCCTCAGTATCACTGTATCAACCGTATAGGCGAGATTGCCCTTTGCCAGATTGTCAATCGCCTCCTGCGCCCTCTTCACCGCCTTGACAATACTGATTGACACAAGTACCACGACCGCGATTGCAACCAGCAGCACAACCACCACTGCGCCTGTAACCAGTATGATTTTTGACGTGATAAACTGGTCAATGCCTGCACTTGGCTCCCCCGCAAATACCATTCCCACAATCGACCCGTCCGGGTTTTTCAGCGGAATATAGTACGCGTAATAATTTTTCCCATTCACCATCAAATCAGTCGCAGAGTACTCCTGACCTTTCAGGACGGTCTCCGCCACCGCGGCAGACGCCTGCGTACCGACAATCCTGTTCCCGGTCGCGATATCCTTCAGGGATGTCGCCCTTCTGGTATCTCCATAAAAAATTGTAATATCCGAATTCATCCCCTCTGTGAGCGCATCAATACCGCTCTCATTCTGCGTGATATTGTAATCGCCTTTCATCAGCTCATCATTTTCACCCAGATAGTAATCCCCATCGTTCATATTGTCATATGCGGCCTTCGTAGCCACACATGTCGCCTTCATCTGCGTGAGGGCTTCCTCCTGTAGTCCTTCCCTTAGGCTCTTTCCGGCAGTCACGACACAGACAGCCCCCAAAATGACCAAAGGAACCAATGCCATTGCCAGTAATTGAATAATAATGCTTGTGAGTAAATTCTTGTTTTTGGTAGTATTATTCATCATTTCTCATCCTTTCGCTATTTTGTTGTCACCCTCGTCTTTTCATTATAACTTATTTTTGCGAAATTTTGTAGAATTTTGCGCAAAAATAGCGTTTTATACAACAACTTTCAAAAACAATTGTAATATTTGTCGCAATATGTATACGTATTACATGGGGAAACAATATTATTTTTCCTGTTCCATATTGCATGAATATGTGATATACTTACATTCATGGAACTTTTATAAATTTTTGTAGAAAAGAGGAATCACTATGTTCACTGAGCAAAAATTAGAACAACACTATGCTTCAATACCATCTGACGCGCTCCATATCATACGCGATGAGTATAAATGGGCACTGGAAGAATGCGGGGTACATAATGACGAGCAGATAAAGTATATCGAAAAGGCCCTGAGCCTGCGCGGCGAAAGTCTTGCAGTGCGCCACAACCGCAAAATCCTTTTTCTGTGCAAATGCGGTCAGAGCCGTATCGTAACCACCAACGTGGAAGATGACAAAATCAAGATGTTTATCTTTGACCAGTACAATGTCGTATGCCCCAAATGCAGAAGTGTCAATATGTACACATGGAAATATATGGACTAGAACATCCAGTATATTTCCGGAATCAAAGACGAGCGCACACTAAAATGCATCCGCTTCAGGCAGATAAAACGGTAATGGAAACCAGCCTGTGGGTGCATTTTTTAATCTGCCCCCGTCTCCCTTCTGCTGTTCCACAAAAAAGAGAGTCGTCGTCAGCATCGAGACAAATTCAAGTTCCCCAAACACGGCATCTGCCCTTGTGTCCGTGCGTGTCACTTTCGTTCCATCCTCCCTCACGGATATCAGATAATTATTTTCCTTTCCGTCCTCTGTGTTTTTGACCCCCACAACATAATCATTTGCGGCAAGCATGACGTACCTCTGTTTCCAGCCAAACAAGAACGTAAGCACTGCCTCATAGTCCAGTATCTTCATATGGTGTGACATGGATATGCTGTAGTTGTTACACATTTTCTCCAGAAATTCTATTTTTCCACATTCATCCACGCCGGCATCCACGCCAAGCTGTGTGCTGTCCGTTCCTGCCATCAGGTCATAAACCATCTTGGGAATCTGTTCCTTTTCATCCATCTCAAATTCCAGCACGTTGTGCTCGTCTGCCGACAGACTGACATACCCTGCAAGCTGCCCGCCGCACAGCACCGCAAACGTCACTGCATGTCCGCCCTGCAGGCATAGCCAGAAGTCATCACGGTTCCTCGCCACCATGTTTTTGCGGCTGTAAAGTGCAAACATGGCATCCAGATACGGGCTGTCCCCTCCTTCGATCTCCTCAAAGCAGTAGCGTGGTCTTTCCATATATTCCCTGCCATAAAGCGCTGCGCAGCAGTGCCTGACATTCCGGAATGCCACATGGAAGCTGTAGCGGATGCCGGCGCGTTCAAATCCGTAATGCTGGTATCTGTGCCGGTTTCCGTCCAGCAGCATCAGTGCACAGCCCTGCGCAAGCGCATCGCTCTGTGCGCGCTCCATAAGCGCTGTCATATATCCCTTATTGCGCGTGAGGGGATGCACGGACACGGTGCCTATATATACCGCCTTCAATTCCATTCCGCTGTCTGCCTGCGCTCCTGTCCGCAGGCGCATGGTAAAGGGATAGCTGTCAACCAAGGCCCTGATTTTGCCGTGCTCCTCCATGACATGGTGTGTCACCAGCCCGCAGCGTGCGCCGGAATATGCCTTGGGGTAAAACGCGCCAAAATCAATGCATTCGCCACTCACGCCAAAAACCATGTTTGCGAAGTCGAGCATATCCTCCTGCCCATCCCCTTCATTCCTGCATATTTTTTTATAATAGCTTCCTTTAAATGTTTCCATATGTCCCTCCAATGCATGGGGCTGTGCAATCGAGCAGGGAAGATCCATTTTCCCCTGCCGTGTGCATAAAAAATTGAGTGCCCATGCACCCAATTTTTATATTCTATCTTATTCTGCATCAGCCTTCTTTACTGCCTTCGGTTTCGCCGTCGCCCTCGGCTTCTTCACCTCAGGCTCCTCCGCCTCCGGTGTCTTTGCGGGTTCCTCCTCTGCTGCTTCCTTCGCAGGCTCCTCCGTCACCGGAAAGAAATCCGTCATGTTCACGTCCGCGTAACAAAGGGAGCAGTGCCCGTTAATCGCGGCCCCATTGCTCACCTGAATCGTCTTTGCCTTGATATCGCTGTCCACAATGGCAGAATCGCCTATCGTGATGCCTTCCCTGATATCAATCTTCCCCTGTACCGCACCATCGACTACAAGGTTCTCTGCCTTGATGTCTCCGAGAATAACCGTATTCTCACGCACTATCGCCCCCTGTGCGCACTCAATCTGTCCGACAATAAAAGAATCCTTGGCATATAGGTCATTTGCCTTAATATTTCCTGTCACATCTCCCATTATGTTCAGCCGATTGTCCGATTGGATATCCCCATTTACTACGCCGTACATTTCAAGCTTGCCCTCAATCGTAATATTCCCGTTTATGACCGTTCCTTTCGGAATAATTGCCACATCTACACTATTCGTTTCTCCAAAATTATTCATTATGATACTCCTTCCTGATGCCATATCCTGCCAAGTAATTTCTTTATGTTTTCTATGACTTCCATATTTATATTAAATCCTATTTAGCATTAAAAATCAATACTATTTTGAATAATTTCAATATTTGGCTAAGGTTGCAAAAGAATATTGCCGGAACTGTACACTAAAATATTGTTGAAATTGTCTATTTCTAAAATACCACTTTGCGCTATACTATCAGACAAGGAAATTCTTAAAGATTGAACACATTTATGAGGAGGACAATTATGAACGGCAAAAATTCCACAACCTACAAAATAGCCCTGACGGGGCTGATTGCAGCATTATCCTATGTTGTATTCACTTTTCTTCAGATAAAAATTATGGTACCGGGCACATCCGATGCCACAAGTATCCACCTCGGCAATGCCGTGTGCGTGCTTGGCGCCCTGCTTCTCGGCGGTCCACTGGGCGGCATCGGCGGCGCTGTCGGCATGACAATCGGCGATTTGCTTGACCCTGTCTACATCCTGTCAGCGCCCAAGACATTTATTTTAAAGCTATGCATTGGTCTTGTAACCGGTATGGTGGCGCACAGAATCGGAAAGCTGTCAGCGTGCCGCGATGCAAGGAAAGCCTTTCAATGGTCGCTGGCTGCCGCAATCTGCGGTCTGGGATTCAACATGATATTTGACCCGCTGTTCAGCTATTTTTACAAGCTTATCATCCTTGGAAAGCCTGTTGCCGAACTGACGCTGCTTCCCAATATTGCAACGACGTCAATCAACGCGGTTGCATCTGTCATCGTGTCCGTCGGTGTATACAATGCACTTCGTCCGGCGCTGAAAAAAGCCGGCCTGCTCCCCCTTGTCGGAAAGCAGACAGCCCGGGACGATAATAACAAACAAAGCGCTGCCTAAAGCAGCGCTTTCCTAGTTGCAGCACTCTTTTACAGAATTGGGAATCATTGCCTGAAATCGCCTATTAAGTTTATTTCTGCATGTCTTTTTTTAACAAATATGGTATAATTTCTATAGCGTCCCCAAAAATCACATGATAAGTTTATTTCCACTTGAATTGCATAGGCTGATATGATATAGTAAATTGCATAGGTTATTTTGTGCCTATATAATTTCATTTATGTATACAAAGTTGAAAAAGGAGGATACACATGAACAAAATGATAAATTGCAAAACTTGCGGAAAAGAAATTGCTGCGAGTGCAAAGGTCTGCCCATCCTGCGGAGCTAAAAATAAACCACCCATCTACAAAAGAGTCTGGTTTTGGGTCTTAATCGTATTTTTTGTAGTTCCAATGATCGTTATTATAAAAGAAGGCGGCAACAGCACAAACAACACGAGCAGGAACGATAGTTCCAGCGAAACAGCTTCTTCTGACTCTAATAATGTGGTTTCTTCAGATAGTACGGTCTCTTCCAATAATTCTGCTTTTGATAGCGACTGCGGAATAGAAGCCTCGGCTGAAATGGGTTCATCTATTATCGGATATCCGGAACTGACCATATCCATATCGAATACAACCGAAAAAGAAATTTCGGCAATACAGTTTTATGCCGTTCCCTATGATGTATATGGTGATGAAATCACGAAGTGGACAAGCCAAAATAAACTATATACCGATACGGCAATCGGCGCAGGAAGCTCCAACACCATAACCTTTCAGTTTATCGAGAGCAGCGTTAAGACTGTGAAGTTATATGTTTACAGCGTTTATTTCGCTGACGGAACAGAGTGGGGAGATAAGGATGCAACAAAATCCACAATTTTAAAGAATGGCGCGTTAATCGAAGTATCCGGTGAATCTTAAGATATTACATATTGAACCGCCGCGGATTTTCAAAATCTGCGGCGGTTCTTTTTCTTTTCATTTCGCATATTAATGCTCGGTTTTCTCCATTTCATCTATCATATCACCCATGCGGAATACTGACATATTTTCTGCCAGCCCGCCTGAGGTATGTACAATGCGCTCCACCTCGCCGCTGCATTCCTGCACAATCTGCCGCAGCTCCTGCATGGATGCCGAGGTTTCCTGTGTGCTCGCCGCATTCTGCTCCGCTATGGACGCCAGATTCTGGACGGCAGTGAGGACATTTTCCTTCAGCTCATTGAGCTTGTCGACTTCTCCGCTGATATTGCCGACCGCGCTGCTCACCTCGCCGATTTCATTATTCAGGCTGCTGAATACGGTCTTTGTCTTATCCAGCTCCTCGCCCTGCCTGTCCATTGCCTCCGTGACATTCTTCATCGTGTCAACTGTCGTATTTGAGTTTGTAATCAGCATCTCGATAATCCCCGTGATGCGGCTTGCCGACTCCGCCGACTGTTCAGCGAGCTTCCGGATTTCATCCGCAACGACTGCAAAACCCTTTCCGTGCTCTCCTGCGCGCGCCGCCTCGATACTGGCGTTCAGTGACAGCAGGTTTGTCTGGTCTGCGATATCCGTGATGGCATCCGCCGCCGTCTGGATGTCCTGCGCTGACTGGTTGGTCATGTTGGTCTGCTCATATACGACATCAAACGCTTCCTTTGTGTTGTTGCTTATCCGGATGAGTTCCACAAGCGTATCATCTACACTCCTGTTAT
Organism: uncultured Lachnospiraceae bacterium; assembly: GCA_949066965.1. Lineage (GTDB taxonomy): Bacteria > Bacillota > Clostridia > Lachnospirales > Lachnospiraceae > COE1. Next base: position 93,603 of record CARTDA010000004.1, on the reverse strand, counting down.
ACTCACGCATTTTGTTCGTGTTCTCCACAAGGCGCTCGACGTTCTGTGCCGTCGTCTCGACGGCATCACCCATGTTCTGAATCTGATTGCCCACTGCAGATGTATCCTGCGCCTGCTGTGTGGAGCCTGATGCCATCTCTTCCACGGCAGTGTCCACATTGCCGATATTGCCTGCCATCTTGCCGAAGGAGACACTAAATCCATCGGAAATCTCGTCCAGGTCCGACGCTGCCCCCTTGATTTCCACAACAATATTGGACAGGTTTCCTGTAAGCTTCTGGACACTGTTTGCGATATCGCCAATCTCGTCTGCCCGGCGCAATAATTTGTCCTCCACCTTGATACCGATATGGCCGTCAGCAACCTTGTTGAGTTTGCCGATAACCTCCCGGATTCCCTTTGTGACGGTGGCAACCGATGCCGTCGTGCAAAGCATGCCGACCACAAAAATTATAATAAGAATCAGGGAATTTTTTATGAAATTCGATATGTAAATGGTATGTATGGTATCCTTTGTCAATCCGACAAAAGTCATACCGATAATCTCATCCGAATTGTTCTGGTACAGCGGACAGTACATTGCATAGTAAAGCTCCCCGCCAATCAGCACATTATCCGCATAATAATCCTGCCCCTGGTTTACCACGATATCATAGATCTCCGGATCCGCCTCCGTGCCTACCATGCGGTTTCCGTCCTCATCCACAAGGCTTGTCGCCACACGCACATTGCCGTAAAATACCGTTACCTGCAAATCCACTTCCTGGCTGAAATTATCAAAAAACTGCGTATTGTCACTGATATTGCGCTTGCCCTTATAAAATTTTCCGTTGGTATACATATATGAACCTGCCGCGATGTTGCTCACGGACACCTCAAACGCATACTGTGCTGCCTGTAGTTCATGTCTGACCATGGTTTCCGTAACCGATCCGCATGAAGAGCTGATACCTGCCACAGCCATCGCAAGCATCAGAATTAAGGGAACTGCCACCACTAACAAAAGTCTCTGCATCAGCCTTAATCCTTTTCTTTTCATAAGCTTCCTACCTTTCCGTTTCTCCCTGATTATTTTTTCGTGTAGATAACTTTATGCTAACACAGTTTGCTATTTTTTACAACAATATATATTTTTTCTATTTAATTTTTGTGTAATATGTTATTGTTTATCGACAAATTTGACAATTCTGTCCTGTATTCCCTCCAATCCGGCATCATCATTGTGACAAAATCCCAAAACTGTCTCGAATGGTTGGGATGTATAAAATGCGCAAACTCATGAACCACCACATAGGCAATACATTCTTCCGACGCCGCTATCAGGCGGCTGTTCAGCGTTATAATCCCTTTCTCCGGCTGGCACGAGCCCCATCTGGACTTCATGGTCCTTATCCGGAGTGTCGGATATGGGACATGATATTTCCGGAACTGTTCATACGTCCTTGCAACCAAACGCTCAAATATGGTTATCTGATACGCTTTCAGCCATTTTCCCATCAGCAGCTCCTTACGCCGGAAATCCTCCCTGTCCCTGACCCGGAGGATTATGGCATCCCCCTCTATCGCAACACCCTCGTGCATGGATTCCTCTACTTCCAGCCTAAGCTTCCTGCCAAGAATACGGAAGTATTCCCCGCTCTCATAACGTGAAGGCATGTCCGCCTCCTGATTCCGTTTTTCCTCAAACCGTGCAAGCGCCGACAAGATAAACACCTGCTTCTGCTGCACAAATTCATCGATCAGCCGCACCGGAACACGGTTGTTCGCCGACACAAGCACCCTGCCGTCCGGCTTTATCCGCAGATTGACATTCTTGACTGGTTTCCTTGTGAGAAAATAGGTAATCACGCCCTTGTCACAGGCGATCTGCCGTTGTTGTGTTTTTACAGCCATCTTATTCTCCTTATTTATACCGGAACCTGTCTGCCAGGTTCCGGTTTCTTCTATCCCAGCGCCACGTCGAGCACCATCATCACCACGAATCCGACCGCGACACCGATTGTTCCGATATTGGTATGTTCCCCCGACTGGGACTCGGGTATCAGCTCCTCCACGACTACATAAATCATTGCGCCTGCCGCAAATGCCAGAAAGTATGGCAGCATCGGCACGATAAGCCCTGCCAGCAGGATTGTAAGTACTGCCCCCACGGGCTCCACAAGCCCCGAAAGCGTTCCGTACAGAAAAGCCCTCTTCCTTGAAACGCCTGTGCTTTTTAAAGGCATGGATATAATTGCCCCCTCCGGAAAATTCTGTATCGCGATGCCCAGCGCAAGCGTAAACGCGCCCGCCATGGTAATCTGCGCATCTCCCAGGAGCGCCCCCGCAAATGTAACGCCGACTGCCATTCCCTCCGGTATATTGTGAAGTGTCACTGCAAACACCATCATTGTCGTTTTCTTCGCCTTTGACCGGATGCCCTCGGGTTTTTCCGTGTCAAGGTGCAGATGCGGTATCACACTGTCAAGCAGCAGCAAAAACGCCATTCCCAGTATAAATCCCGCGGCCGCTGGCATCCACGCAATTTTGCCCTGTCCGTCCGCCATCTCGATAGATGGTATCAGCAGCGACCACACGGATGCCGCCACCATCACGCCTGCCGCAAATCCCATCAGCAGCTTTTCCAGTTTCCTGTTAATCTGGTTTTTCATGAAAAATACCATAGCCGAACCAAGCGTCGTGCCGATAAAGGGAATCATTACCCCTGCCGCCACGCCAATGTCCAAATTGGATTCCATGCTACATTCCTCCTTTTTCTTCCTTATTAATATATGTATATTTCGACAATATGGAACATGTTCCCTCTTTTCATCGGTTAGTGCTTGCTAACCAAATGTAACTATATCACAATTAAAATGAATCCGCAACATTCTGTACCGTTTTTTCTACAAATTGTACCAGAACAAAATACTTTGCGAAACATTGCTTGATGATTTTGGCAGAAAACAGTATAATAGTGATAATTATATTTTTTTGTATTTTTAAGTTCAGGTTTCTTACCAAATATAAAACTCTTGAGAGGAAGGTACAGACTTATGAAAAAAATCTTTACACAGCGGCTCTTCTACTACATGCTCACAGCGCTTGTCTTTACAATTACTGCCATTTTCGCGCTCCAGACCGTCGTCAGCCAGACAAGCAATAAAGCCTTAAGCCATGAACGTCTTGAAGCAGTCAGGGAAAAGCTTGCAGCCAACGAGGCAAATGTCGCACAGCTCACGGAAAACCTAAGCCAGGACAACCTTGCAAAGACAAGGGCTTTTGCTGACATTCTTGCCGCGGACAAGTCCATCGCATCCGATGCCGCCAGGCTGGGCGAAATCAAGGACAGGCTTATGGTCAATGAGCTGCACGTGATTGACAAGGAGGGAATTATCACCAGCAGCACGATTGATTCCTATGTCGGATTTGACATGAAAAGCGGTGCGCAGTCCAACGCATTCATGGTGATTGTGGATGATCCCACCATAGAAATCGTACAGGAGCCGCAGGTCAATGTAGCCGAGGGAATTGTCATGCAGTATATCGGCGTGGCAAGGACTGATGCCGAAGGGCTTGTGCAGGTTGGCGTGCGTCCCGAGGTTCTGGAAAAGACGCTTGCCGGAACTGAAATTTCTGTCGTGCTCCGCGATATCGAGTTTGGAGAAAAAGGCTATGTCTATGCCATAGATTCCGCAAGCGGGACAATCCTCGCACACCAGAATGCCGACCTAATTGGAAAACCTGCCGCCGAAGCAGGCTTTCCCGCAACCCTTACCGGAAGCGGAAAAGCAACAATTAACGGTATAAGAGGTTATTATACGGCAGAAGATTACAACGGCCAGGTAATCGGTACCTTTATGCCGTCAAGCGAATATTATTCCGGCCGCACCAGCCAGACGATTGTTGTCTCCTTAAGCATGCTGATTATCTTCAGTGTATTGCTGTTTATGATTAACCACACGGTGGACAGCAAAATCGTGCAGGGCATCAACCGCATTTCCAATTCCATGCATGAGATTGCCGGCGGAAACTTTGACATCACGGTGAATGAACAGGGCAATCCGGAGTTTGTCATGCTGTCTGACAGCATCAACAAAATGGTGGAAGGAATCCGCCAGAGCATTCAGGAAAATGAGCAGCTGATTCTACAGCAGAAGGAAGACATGTCACACAGCCAGCTCCTGATCCAGAATGTAAAGGATGCCTGCTCAGACCTGAACCGGGTATCCGGGGAAACGCTGACAAACGCCGACAATATCTACAACGGAACGGGTGAACAGGAAAAGGCTGTCGAGGACTTAAAACAGACTATGAGCCAGCTGACTGACGAATTGAACAACAGTGTCAAGGCATCTGTCAATGTCACTGCGGCGACAGGCACAACCTCTGACAAAATACTGGAAACACAGTCCCGCATGGCGCTCTTAAAGGACTCCATGCAGAAAATCAGCGACATGTCCATGGAAATCGAAAAGATTATCGGGGAAATCAATTCCATCGCACAGCAGACCAACATGCTTTCCCTGAATGCATCCATAGAGGCAGCGAGGGCCGGCGACATGGGAAAAGGCTTTGCCGTTGTCGCAAAGCAGGTCGGCGAGCTTGCAGCCAGAAGCGCGCAGGCGGCAAGAGAGACCAACGAGCTGATTATGAACTCCATCCAGGCAGTTGAGAGCGGACGTGAAATCACCGACCAGACGGTCGAAGCTTTTGGAATCGTGGTAGAAAACATTGAAAAGACCGACCATGACATTGAAGAAATTACCGGCATGGTCAGACAGAATGTTGATATTGTGTCTTATGCAGTCAGCCAAATTGACAGAATCTCCAACGTTGTGGAGGAAAATGTGCGTATTTCCCATAATACCAAGCAGGTGTCCTCCAACATGGCTGACATCACAGGCAGGCTTCTCGAGATTGTAGAATCATAAAATCATAGAAAATTTAACAAAAAATCAAACTTAAGCGGGAAAACATTGGACAAAATAAATAAATAGAGGTATAATTTTAATAGTTATTTTATTTGTTTATCTGCCCTAAGCACGAAAGTTATCCAGCAGTTCTAACTATTTAGTACCATACCTTGATTTTTGGTATCCGTAAAGGCATAAATGAAACACGCCCGTGTACTGAACAGTTTCATGTAGTTTTATGCGCAGAAGAAATAAGCAAATATATGCAACAAATACCAGAACAAGGAGAATGAGTACTATGTTAAAAAAACTAAACAACCTACAAATCAGAGACCGGCTCACAAGGGCCTTTATCACCGTTGCCTGCATCCTGACGCTTGTCTCAGCCGTTATACTAATCACAATGATTATTATATCGCGTGTTTACGCCGCAACGGTCGTTGACTATGGGTTTGCGCAGGGTGATATCGGAAGGGCGATGGCGCAGTTTGCCGACACCCGCTCTGCAATGCGCGGTATTATCGGCTATGATGACCAGGACGCAATTGATACCCTGCTTATTAACCGCAATACATACAAAGAAAGCTTTACAAAGGAGTTTAACAGCCTTGAATCGGCGATGGTTACAGCAGAAAACAAGAAGTTATACAATGACCTGAAGTCTAAGCTGGCAGATTACTGGGTGCTTGAGGAGGAAATCATCAACCAGGGCGCCACGACCGACCGTGAACAATGTAAGCTTGCACAGGACAAGGCATTGGGCGACCTTGCTCCCATGTACAACGAAATCTATGATGAGCTGACACAGATTATGGATATCAAGGTAGAGAAGGGACAGCAGGTGTCCAGTCTCCTTACAATGATTGTTATCGGACTTACCGTAATTATTATCGTTATCATCACAATCTCCATTATCTTTGCGCTTTCACTTGGAAAGGGTATAGCGAACAGTATTGCAGAACCTCTGGATAATCTCCGTGACCGTCTGGATACTTTTGCAAAGGGTGACCTCGCTTCACCATTCCCGGTGGTCGACACAAAGGATGAGCTTGCTGAGATGGTTTCTGTCACTACCAACATGGCTTCCACGCTCCAGTTTATTATTCAGGACGTAGGAAATATCCTGAATGCCATGGCATCTGCCAACTTCACCGTCAGAAGCCATGACAAGTCCAAATATATGGGTGACTTCGAGATGATGCTGACTTCCATGGAACAGCTGAAACGGCAGATGGTTGAAACCCTGCAGTCTGTCAGTGAGGCATCCGCACAGGTAAACGCAGGTGCAAGCAATCTGGCTGACGCGGCACAGAACCTTGCAGAGGGCGCAACCGACCAGGCAGGCGCCGTCGAGGAAATGCAGGCAACCATCACAACAATCTCCGACGACATCATGGCTACTGCAAACCAGGCAGGCGATTCTTACAATCAGGCACGTACCTACGCCGACGAGGCTGAGCGCAGCCATAGGGAAATGAAGGCGATGATGGAGGCAATGTCCCGCATCAACGATGCCTCCCAGCAGGTGGGTAACATCATTTCCGAGATCGAGGACATTGCGTCACAGACAAACCTCCTCTCCCTGAATGCTTCCATCGAAGCGGCAAGAGCCGGTGAAGCCGGAAGGGGATTTGCAGTCGTTGCAGACCAGATTCGCCAGCTTGCGGAACAGAGTGCAAACTCCGCGGCAGAAACCAGGACATTAATTGAGACTTCCTTAAATGCGATTGCTGACGGAAGCAAGACAGTGGATATTGTCAATGCATCCATCGACCGCGTTGTGGAAGGTATCGAGATTATTGCAAAATCTTCCAAGTCCATCAGTGAGATGGCAAACGAACAGGCAGAGGCGATGAAACAGACCGAAATCGGTGTGAACCAGATTTCCGAGGTTGTACAGTCCAATTCCGCTACCGCACAGGAAGCCTCCGCTACAAGCGAAGAACTGTCAGCGCAGGCAACAACGCTCGATTCCCTGATTAGCAGGTTCCAGCTGCCAACTGCATAATAGTTATATAACCGAGCAGGGGAAAAGTCTTTCCCCTGCTCTTGTATACAGTACAAAAAACCGATGTAAGCCATCGGTTTTTTATTTTCCTCTTTTATACGGAAGCCTGTTCCAGCAATAAATCCCTGTAAATCCCGCCCAGCTCACGCAGTCCCCGCGCAATGAGCCCGGCATACATCACGGCGCCCTCATAGCGCAGATGCGTATTATCCAGCTTGCCCTCAGGATAATTTTTGTACAGGTTCTTTTCAAAATACATATACCACCTTCTGCTGCCTGTCTCGCCTGCCTTTTTCAGCTCGCAGCGGCTCATACTGTACAGGTCCACCAGCGCCACATGATTCTTCTCCGCCGTCTGCTTCATTGCCGCCACATAGTCGGAATGCGCCCCCATCCCAAGATGCTTCTCATCCACAAAGCACCTGCGTTCCAGCGGTGTAATCAGAACCGGACAGGCATTGTGCCTCCGCGCCACATTGACATATGTTTCAAGGTTTTCCATATATGTCGAAAACGGTTCCGTATAGCGTGCGGGGTCTTCGCTTTTCTCATCATTGTGCCCAAACTGGATAAACAAAAAATCTCCCTCACCAATCTGACTGTCTATCACGGCAAGCCTGCCTTCATCCATAAAGCTTTTGGTACTCCTGCCGTTTTTGGCGTGGTTACAGACTACCACGCCCTCCCTTACGTACAGGGGAAATACCTGACCGATACCAGTCTGAGGATATGTTGTGATGTCGTTTGTCTGCACCGTCGAGTCGGCTGCCCAAAAAATCCGAACTGCATTCTTTTCCATGATAATTTTCCCCCTTCTTTTGAAAAAAGAGAAACTTTCGTTTCTCTTTTTCGCTTTTTTATTCTTTTACCGCTCCGATATTCACACCTTTTACGAAATACTTCTGCAGGAACGGATACAGTATCATGAAAGGAAGAACCGCGGAAATAATGCCGGCGTTGTACAGCGTACTCTGCGATACCTTATATCCCGTAATCGGGGTGTCACCGTCCATAATCATGTTTCTCAGCTTATACTGGAAGTTTACCTGAAGTGGATCGGTAATGTAAATCTTAACAGTTGAGTAGTCGTTCCATACTGCCACTGCAAACATCAATCCGATGGAAGCGAGCGCCGCCTTGGAAAGCGGAAGCACAATCTTGAAGAAAATACCCATCGGCGAACATCCGTCAATCTTTGCCGCCTCGTACAGCGAACCCGGGATGCCCTCGAAGAAGTTTCGCATCAGAACCAAGTTGTACACGTTCATACCATGCTTCACAACGAGAATCCACCAGTTGTTTACCAGTCCCAGTCTTCTCATTACCAAATACTCCGGAATCATACCACCAGAGAAAATCATGGTGAAAAGCAGGATGTATGCGAAAATGTTACGTCCAGGCATCTCAAACTGAACGAGAACATAACCGCCAAGTGTTGACAACACAAGACCTAACAAAGTTCCTAACAGCGTCGTAACCACAGAGATAATGAACGGCATATACAACTGCTGCGTTCCAATAATTGTCTTATAGCCATCCAGCGTAAACGAATTGGGCCACAGCATAAACTGATACACGCCAACCTTGTTGAAGGAATCCACAACAACCTTCCAGATCGGAACAATGATGACCAGTCCGATCAAAATGAACACGATATAGTTCACAACGTCAAATACATGCAGCTTATCGCTGGGCTTTTTGCTAACCATTTCTTTTGCCATATCCACACCTCCTAGACAATACCGCGACCGCGGACTTTCTTGCTCACATGGTTACATACCAGCACAAGAACACAACCCACAAGGGAGCGGAACAGACCCACAGCCGTCGAGTAACCATAGTTTGGCAGCGCAATCGCAAAAGTCTGACGGTAAATATATGTGGCGATAACGTCAGAAACATCAAACACTGCATTGTTATAAAGTACGAATACGGACTCAAACAGGTTCATAACCTTCGCAAGGTTCAGAATCAATACAGTGATAATCGTGTTGGACAATGCAGGCAATGTAACGAAACGAATCTTCTGCATACGGGTCGCACCGTCAATGTCTGCCGCCTCATACAGCTCAGGATTGATACCGGACAATGTTGCCAGATAGATGATGGTTCCCCATCCTGTTTCCTTCCATACCTGGATAAACCAGTAAATGGGACGCCACCATACCGTACTTGCCAGGAAATAAATGTTCTTGTCAGCATCCGACAAAATGCCCCAGTCCCTCAAAAGACCGTTTACCATACCAGTACTTGACGGTGACAGGAACAAACTGAAGATTGATGCCACCACCGCCCATGACATGAAATGCGGCAGATAAATGATTGTCTGTAATGTCTTCTTCGCAAACAGATTCTTCATCTCATTTAAGAAAATGGATACCACTACCGCTGAGACATTGGTCAGAATCAGGTTGGCAATACTCAGCTCAAGCGTATTCCAGAATGCGGTCCAGAATGCCGGGGTCGAAAACATCTTTGTAAAATGAGCGAATCCGACGAACGTCTTTGGTCCTACCGGCTTATAATCATAAAATGCATAGCGCACACCGAGCATCGGCCAGTAGTGCATAATAAGCAAAAATATCAAAACCGGCAGAAACATGATGTAGTATCCCCTGTTATTCCATATACGGAGTCCAAGCGGTTTCTCCCGAACCTCAATGCCACCAGAGGTTACGACTTTTTTCTTACTCATACCGTTCTCTTCCTTTCTCTATATATTTTTTATGCGACCGGATCGGATCAAACGGTCACTACTGCCCAGCGCATACACTGATAATATTTGCGCTCCCATCCTGGTACTGTAAACAAATAACCTTCACTGCCTGTCGATTTGTTTACGGTTCTTTACTGACGGAAGCGCAAACTATTTGCTATATTTTATACCATACTATTGCATTATTTAGCCATTCAGTTCTGCCAGACACTGGTCAATGATCGGACCAACCGTTTCAACGTATGTCTGCATTGCTGACTCAACGTCTCCACCGTCTACAACTACTGCCGTAATTACAGCCATCTTAGCATCATGGATTGTACCGGACTCGTTTGTAAATGTTTCAGAAACCGGTGTTGCCGGTGCATCTACACAGTTCTCTGTAAAGAACTTGTTACCAGCTGCTGCAAGCTCATCCTGGTCATTGAAACCATTTGTCAATGGTGAAATTGCAAGCGCCGGATCAATGTAATTCTTCTTCCATACAGTGTTCGGGTCATTTGGTGACGGTTTCAGATGGAATACGCCTTCTTCATAGGAATAATCCTGTGCCTTGTCTGTTCCAGGATTGGTCGTAAACTCCTCTGCCTTTGTAGACCAGTGAACATCCTCTGCACCATATACCCACAATGTCTGTACAACATCACCATCCAGCATTGTATCAAGCAAAGCATCAAACACTGCCTGGTTGTGCACAGGGTCACCCTGGTCGATGATAACCCATACCGGAGCCTCTCTGTTAAGATAGCCGCCGACTGTATCTGTGATCTCCTTGATTGGCGGAAGCTGTACAAGCTCCTCATCTACTTCATTCTTAATCAGGTTATCTGTCAATGTCCTGTACCATGTACCTGCCCAGTATGTAAACACGCCAGAAGAACCTTTCTGGTCATTTGAAAACCATTTCTCACGTGCAATCTTTGTCGATGCTGTCAGTGTCTCCGGGTCAATCGCACCGTCCTTGTAAGCCTGCTGCATTCTCAGAAGCGCTTCCTTAGTAGCATCCTCCTGGAATCCATCCACCCATGATCCGTCCTCTTTCTGATAAATTGCCGGGAATGCACCCTGCCAGAATTCAGGCAGATAGTTAATCCATGGCGCTTCAGTTCCGATGAAGCCAGCCGCTACAACACCATATGTATCACCATCCACACCGTTTCCGTCCGGGTCGCCGTCATGGAATGCCTTCAACATATTATAATAGTCGTCATAAGTCTTAACATCATCAATATTGATGCCTACCGCGTCAAGCCATGCTTTCTTTACATAGGTAACGCAGCCATTGCCATATGCAGGTGCGAAAGCATACAAATGCCCTTCCGAATCCTTCATATTCTCATTAATAGCCGGAATCGTGATTCTGTTCTGGAATTCCGCGTTTGCATATGCATCGGCCATATCCCACAGAAGCCCTGTCGGCGCATACTGCTTAAACATCTCGGCGCTCATAATCATCGCATCAGGATAATCCTGGCTTGCAAAAAGACGTCCAACGGCATCCGTATAGCCTGAGTGGTCAAGCTGCTGGATTGTCAGGTCGATCCCGACTGCCTCCTCCCACTGTTTCTCGAAGTCTGCCTGCCCATTATCTACAGAAGCGGTCAGTGTACCATTTACAACAACCGTCAGCCCATCCTTGAGTACCTCATGGTAATCCGGCTTCTCACCAGAAGCTGCGGTATCGTCAGCCGGCGCCGATGTATCCGCGTTCGCCGCTGATGTGTCTGTCGTATTCGACGGTGTGTCTGTCGTGTTACTATTATTGTTGTTTGATGACGAACTTGCCGAATCGCCACCGCCACCGCATGCAGCTAAGGACACTACCATAGTTGATGCCAAAAGTAACGATAATGCTTTCTTTTTCATTTCTTACTTTCCTCCCTTATTATTCATTTTTAAAACAAAAGTTTCTTCCGGAGCCGCCCCTGCCTTGTCTGTGCCAGTGGCTTTCCCCCGTCTGACCTTAACTCTAACATTGTAAGCCTTTACATTCAAGTGACAATTTTTGAGACAGCGTACATATTTTGCGTGCTGAAATCTAAAAAGCGCGAAAAACAGGCATTATGAAAGCAGTTACATATTGTATTTTTTTTATAAAGCTGATAAAATAATACTAAAATAACATTAAATATTCTTTTAATTCATATTTAAAAAAGAATTATCCGGAGTAAAAACCATGACTATCAAACAGCAAAATGTACAAAGTGACATAAATTTATCCGAAAAGCAGCCAAAATCTATCAATGACCGACAATCCATGATGTTAAAAATGGTAACCTCTTACAGTATTTTCCTTTTCATTATACTGGTTTTGTTTTCTTACCTGTATTTCTCGGACGCAAAAAATGCACGCAGCCAGTACCAGTGGCAGGTGAAGGCTACGTTCATGAGCAATGCCAAGCTGTTTGAGAAGGACCTGGACATCATGGACGCATACTGCCGCCAGCTCCTGCAGAACAATGCATTCCGCAAGCTCGCAAAAATCACGGAGGATAACCCCATGTTTTTTGATTTGGGAAATAGTGTCGCTACCACGATGGCCACCGACGTGTACCCCGAGGCGCTTCTGCCAATGTCGGATGTCTACTGTTACCTTCCGCATTCGGAGTACATCCTTTCTCCCAATTGCTTTATCCATAAGACTCGGTATTATAACTGGATTAAGGACTATCCAGCCGACATGTATGAGCAGTATTCTGAAATACTGACAAATCCTTCCTATTATAATCGGTTCATTCCTATGGATGAGTTGATGCCGACAAGCGGAAAGCGTTATTATATGTATCTTATCGACATGAATGCCCTCTACTATCTGGACATTGATGCCGTTGCCTGCTTCATTCTTGCGGAGGACGAGCTTTCTTCCTTATTTGAATGCATGGACGCAGACACACCATACCGGTACCTGTCCATCAGCGCCAGCCAGCACAACAGCATTCTGTCACTTTCTACCCCTGAGAGTACGAATTTCGACAGCCTGACTGCGGCAGGAAGCCTTGACAGCATGGCCGACTTCCTCAACTCCGTGGAAATGTCCATGGATATATATACCTCGACTGACACAGGCTATGCTTACCTGTATACATATCCCTCCTTTGCATCCGCAGCAAATAATGCACCCCCTCAAATATTGTACGCTGGATTATTTATGGCAACGCTCATCGGAGGGCTGATCATTATTTTCTGGCTGTCCAAGCGCAACATCCGCCCGATTCTGGAACTTGACCAGCAGTTGCAGGTGACCGAGCTTGAAAAGAGCCACCTGCAGGAAGTCATGGACAGCCAGCGCCCCATTATCTTCAACTCCTATGTGCGGCAGTTCCTCAAAGGCATGATTGTATCACAGGAGGAGGCATCCTATGCAAAAAAATTTCTCGGGCTTGCCGACGAGTCGCTTGTGTTCAACGGTCTCTACGTCGTCGCATACAACAGCGCCGACCAGCATGCCGCGTCCAATGAACCCCGCACACCGGAGGAGTGCAACACCATTATACTGGACGCACTCCGGCAGTTTACGGACGAAACGCTTTACTACTTCAGCCCTTCTGACCGCGTTTATGCCATCATTGTCGTGGGAAAAGCGGGTGATGAAAAAGACCTCATCATCAAGACAAATGAAATGGTTGTAAAAATGCATCATTATCTGCTGGATACCTATGGCATCTGGCTCTTTGCCGGAATCGGAAAAACAACAGGTGATATTTTAAATGTTTGGGAATCCTACCAGCAGGCAATGGAAGCCGTCAATTACACCAGCAAAAATTATTTCTTCTTTCCATATGAGTTTATCCAGAAGGATTCCAGCGCATTTTACTATCCGACGGAGCTCTCGACAAAGCTGATACATTTTATCTCGACCGGCAATACCTCACAGGTAATGGAGCTCTTTAACCTGATTCATCAGGAGAACATTGAGGAGCGCTCCCTCCCTATTAATATGGTACAGTTTTTGCTGTCGGATATCCGAAATACCCTGTTGAAGGCGCGGTTTGCACTGCCGCAGGGCACACCGAAGGAGGTCATTCAGAATCTGGATGAATGCTTTGCAGAGCATGTTTCCTTTAAGCTTTGTGAAGATATCGCGCTGAAGCTTTGCACGCTTTTTACGAAAAAATCAGACGATGCAGACTTGATTTCACTGATTGAAAAATATATCCTTGACAACTATGCAGACCCATCCATGGGTCTGAACAAGATATCGGACGAATTCCAGATATCCGAGAGCTATTTTTCCCATCTCTTCAAAGAAAAGAAGGGTGTCAATTTCTCTACCTATCTGGAAAGCATCCGCCTGAACGAAGCGTCGCGGCTGATACGCGAGACCGATATCAGCCTGAACGAGCTGTATCTCTCTGTCGGTTACAACAATGCAAACTCATTCCGGCGCGCGTTCAAAAAAATTTACGGCATGACGCCGAGCGCCATGCGCGATACCAAGTCACCGTTTTCCGGTGACTTGGCTGGCGGTCAAAAAGACTGATTTTTGTATACAATTTTTCCGTTGACCAGCGTATACTTTACGACACCGTTCAGAACCTGCCCGGTAAATGGCGAATTGGAGGATTTGGACACAAAGTTTCCCACTGTCTGCGTGGCGGCTGCGTCAAATATCACGATATCGGCGGCAGCCCCCTCCGACAGCGTTCCCGCCGGCAGCCCATACATCGCGGCCGGATTGGACGACATGGCACAAATCAGGGCTTCCATGGAAAGACATCCTTTATTGACAAGGTTTGTAATGCCAAGCGAAAGCGCCGTCTCCAGGCCGATAATCCCGCTCGGCGCTTCCGTGAGCGGCTTTTTCTTTTCCTCCGCGCTGTGCGGTGCATGGTCAGTCGCTATGATATCGATGGTGCCATCCTGAAGCCCTTCGATAACTGCCTGCCTGTCCGCCTCCTCACGCAGCGGCGGGTTCATCTTGGCAAGCGTTCCATGCCGGATAACCGCATCCTCCGTCAGGCTGAAGTGGTGCGGTGTCGCCTCCGCATGGATATTGGACATTCCCAGCTCTGCCGCCCGCTTCTTTGCCTGTCTGACAAGCTCCACGCCTTCTTTTGTGCTGATATGCTGGATATTTAAAATAGCACCTGTTTTTAATGCGGTCTGCAAATCGCGCCGTATCAGTGAGATTTCCGCTTCCCTCGGCGAACCGCCGATGCCGAAATGCGCAGATGCCTTGCCACTGTTGACTCCGTTGTTTGTGATATATTCCGGATTTTCCTCGTGAAGGCTGATTGGAACTTCTAACGCTGCCACTTTTTCCATCGCCTGTTCCATCAGCCCTGCATCCATAATCGGAATTCCGTCATCCGTAAATCCCGATGCCCCCTCTTTTTGAAGCGTCTCCATGTCCGTAAGCTCTTTTCCCGCCATTCCCTTTGTCACGGTTGCGCAGGTATAAACCTTCAGGTCTGTTTTTCTGCCCTTTTCCAGGACATAGCGAAGCGTCTGCTCATTGTCGACTGCCGGTTTCGTATTTGCCATCAGCACCACGCTTGTAAAACCGCCCTTTAACGCCGCCCTTGCCCCAGTCTCAATATCCTCCTTGTGGGTAAATCCCGGATCCCTGAAATGCACATGCACATCGACCAGCCCCGGCGCCACGGTGCATCCTGTGGCATCAATTACATCACACGTGTTATCTTTTACCTCTTTGACATCCTCGCCTGATATCCACTCAATTTTGCCATCCTTTACCAGAACATCTGCCTGCCGCTTTATCCCATTTGCCGGGTCGACTACAAGCCCGTTTTTTATCAGTACCATATTTCTTTTGTTCCTTTCGCAATCATATTTCTTCTACCTTAACACATATTTTACTTAAATTCTATCATCTTATCCGCTATATTTTGTGTTTTTACAACAATATATGGTCTTGTCGGCGTGTTGGTCACGTTCTCTGCCTTGCCAGGTCCTATCAGCGTCGTGTCGATAATTACTGATTCCTCTGTCTCGTAAAATTCATTGACGCTGATGCTGTACCCGCCGCCAGACTGCTCGCCATACCCGATTGCAATGTACATCTCTGTCCCGAGTGTATAGCTAATCTGGAACGGCTCCGCCGACTTCTCCGCAATAATGTCCCGCAGCGCCTCCGGCTGCTGCTCCTCACCGACAACGGTAAAATCAATATCCTTAAGCCTATCCTCCTGCGTATCTTCCATGGAGCAGCCAAGTACAGCCATCATTAATATAACGCACGTTATCGTATATGTAAGTATTCTTTTCCTGAATCTGGTCATTTTACCCTCCTGACTGGTTACAATTCCGAAACATATCTGTCTATAATTATGTACCATTTCGAAAATATATGCATTTATGGTTGATTTTGGCGGGGAAAATGTATAAGATAGAACTATACTGAGCGGTCAAAAAGACTGACCGCTCAGTATAGTATAATGCGCACAACCGCATGAGGAAATATGCCGCTTTGCGGCTGCGGTTGGCGCGTTACTCACGGCAGATTTCATCTGTCGTGAGTATATACATGTAAAAAAACAAGTGATTGCATGGAGGTTCATATGATTCGACTGATTCTTGTAGGCGGTTTTGTTATCCTGTTTTTAATACTGAGCATGCCCATCATGTTTGTGGAGTGGCTTATCGGCAAATCCAATCCTGACCTGAAAAGCCGTTCGAGCCTTGCCATTGTCAACTGGGCATTCCGGTGCGTGCGCTTTCTTGCAGGTGCCAGGGTCACCTATATCGGCGAGGAGAATATTCCCTGCGACACGCCTGTGCTGTACATTGGAAACCACAGGAGCTTTTTTGATATTGTCCTGACTTACATCCGTGTTCCGCGCCCCACCGGCTATATCGCAAAGAAGAACATGGAAAAGATACCGCTCTTAAATATCTGGATGCGCAACCTCCACTGCCTGTTTCTTGACCGTGAAAACCTCAAGGCGGGCGCGCAGACAATTATCGAGGCAATCAACCTGATGAAAAGCGGAAAATCCGTGTGTATTTTTCCGGAGGGCACACGAAACAAGGAAGAGGGGACACTGCTTCCATTTCATGAGGGAAGCTTTAAAATTGCCGCAAAGGCAGGCTGCCCCATTGTTCCCATGACCATCAACAACAGTGCGGCTGTCTTTGAAAACCAGTTTCCCAGAATTAAGAAAGCACATGTTATTGTTGAATATGGAAAACCGATTGATATCAAGGCTCTTCCCAAGGAACAGCAGAAAAAAATTGCATCCTATGTGCAGGATATCATTCTGGAGACACATCAAAAAAATGCGGCAGCCTTATAAAAGATGAGCGCCAGCGCGCTCATCTAGCAAAAAGCTTCGCTTTTTGTTTAAATGGTCTACGTTGTCGCAATTTCCTATAATTAAAAAACCGGAATTCTTTCAAAGCCAAAGGGTTCCGGTTCTTTTTTGTACTATTCTTTTATGATATCCAGCTCCGTAAGATTCACACCGGAAGCTGTCAAAATGACTTTCAATTCGATGTATCGCCTTTTCATTTTTTTATATGCCCCGGACGCTTTATCGCAATCCACCATATAATCCTGCAATCTTGAAAATTCTTCGATATTTCTTTGCAGCATTTCTTTTTCTGTCATATTACCACCCTCCCCACGAAACAGTTTTATTACCTGATATTTTCATTATAACTGATTCCCCGGGCAGTGTAAAGACAATGCCGCAATGATTTCGTTACAATTCACACCTACGCCAATTATTATCAAAATATAAGTTATTGAGGTGTGAATTATAACAGATTTTGGCGCATGATTCCCACTACTTTGGCGTGGGTATGAAAAGTGACATGATTTCTTCAAAGTGCATCCCATGCGATGCCTTCACAAGCACGATATCCCCATCGCGAATCTGTCCGTCAATATCCGCAAGCAGTGCTTCCTTGTCTGCGTAGTAATACAGCACCACGCTGGAATTATCCACATTTTTTGCGCCGTCATACATATTTTTACACAGCTTTCCGACACAGATAACCACATCAATGTCCTTCTCTGCCGCGTATGCGCCCACCTCGCTGTGAAGCGCTGCCTCGTTGGCGCCAAGCTCAAACATGTCGCCAAGGACTGCGACCTTGCGCGCCCTCCCATGGCCTTCCACGCCATCCGCGGTGTCTGTCATGGAGAGGAGGTCAAGTGCCGCCTTCATCGAGACGGGATTCGCATTGTAACAGTCGTCAATCAATGTCAGTCTGCCGGTGCGGATGACATTGCTCCTTCCACCGACAGGCTCCACATCCCGGATGCCTGCCTGAATCTGCCCTGCCGACAGCCCGCATACCACGCCGGCAGCCGTTGCGGCAAGTGCATTGTACAGCATATGTTCACCCGGCAGCGGAATCTCCGCCTGGAATGTTGTCTCCCCACCATCCCCCGCGCCATGCCGGATATGAATCAAAGCCCTGCAGCCGATAAGCCCCCTGTTTTCATAGTGGGTCGCGTAGATATCGTTGCTGCCTGCGCCGCCAAAAAATATCGGTACCTGTCCCTGTACTTCCTTGATGGTGATAAGCTTGTCGTCGTCCCCATTCAGGCAAATCTGTGCCCCTGGCTGCATATAGTCAAAGATTTCTGTCTTTGCCTTGAGAATCCCGTCCCGCGTTCCCAGGTTTTCCAGATGGCACTGCCCGATATTGGTAATCAGGCATACATCCGGCCTTGCAATCCTGCCAAGCCGGTGCATTTCCCCGAAATCACTGATGCCCATTTCCAAAACCGCAATCTGGCAGTCATCACGTATCTGCAAAACCGTGAGCGGCAGCCCGACCTCGTTATTGAAATTGCCCTGCGTTTTCTGGACACGGAAGCCTTTTGCAAGCACACTCGCCACAAACTCCTTTGTGCTGGTCTTGCCGACGCTTCCTGTAATACCGACCACCCTGACATCTAGCTGTTTCCTGTAAAATTCTGCCACGTCCTTCAATGCCTGGAAGCTGTCCTGCACAAGGATATATGCCCCCCTTGGATTCCGGGGCGCCTGCTCACAGATGACGCCGAGCGCACCCGCATCAAACACGCTGTCTATAAAGCTGTGTCCGTCCACACGCTCCCCTCGCGTCGCGATAAAGACATATCCTTTTTCCACCTTCCGCGAATCGAGCACCACGCCTTCTGCTTCCGCGGCATCTGCACTGACGCGGGATGGCATCCCCTCCGTATGGAGTGTCCCGTTCACCGCATCGGCAATGTTTTTCAACGTCATATTTTTCATACATATTTCCTCATCGAAATCTCTATAATCCTCTGGCACAGGTCACTGAAATCCATCCCCACGGCGGCAGCTTCCTGCGGCAGAAGCGAGGTCGGCGTCATACCCGGAAGGGTGTTTGCTTCCAGACAGTAAAATTTCCATTCATTGTCCATGCGGAAATCCATCCGCGCATAGGTCTTTAGCCGCAGCGTACGGTACACCGCCTCCGCGCAGGACTGCATTGCCTTTGTCACATTGGCATCAAGCTCTGCCGGACAGGTCTCGACCGTCGAACCCGCCTGATATTTATTTTTGTAATCATAAAATCCTACCTTCGGTGCAATCTCTATCACGGGGAGCGCCGTGCCGTCCATGACGCCGACGGAAAACTCCCTGCCGTCTATGTACTGCTCGATAATGACCCTGTTTTCAAATGAAAATGCCTTTTCCAACGCAGTGCCAAGCTGCGCTCTGTCCTCTGCCATATACACGCCCACGCTGGAACCGCCACAGTTTACCTTGACAATACACGGAAAAATGTTCCATGCCTCGACAAGCTTCGTCTCATTGCGGCAGACTGTGATTCCTTTCGGCGTCGGTATGCCATATTTGTGAAAAAGCTCCTTGGAAATTGCCTTATCCATCGCAAGTGCGCTCGAAAGATAGTCCGTTCCGGTATACTTGATATCCAGCAGGTCAAACATTGCCTGTATCCTTCCGTCCTCCCCATTCTGCCCATGAAGCGCAAGGAACACGATATCTGCCTGCGAACAGATTTTCATCACATTGGGACCTATCGCACATTCCGGATTGTCCTGCCGCATCGCCTTTACTGCGCTGATGTCCGGATTGCTTTCCGATATCACGCCAAAATTTTCACTCCAGTCCTTCTCTACGCAAAAAATATCATCGGCATCCTGCATATAGCCAAGATACACGTCGAGGAGCACAACCGTGTGCCCCTTTTTTCTTAATGCCTGATATATCATGCTCCCAGTGACAAGTGACACATCGCGCTCTGTACTGATTCCCCCCGCCAAAACAACAATTTTCATTCGATATCCCATACCCTTTCCAAAATATATCGCAACCATACATAATAAATATACCACCACGCTATTCCGAAACCACTTCGCTGTCCGGGCTGTAACCACTGAGATTCTTGAGCAGATCACTCATCCCCAGCAGCATGATTCCGTTCCACTCCAAATCTGTCCCCTGCGCTTCATCCGTATTCTTCCATCTCCCATCCGCCCCAATATAACAGGTTCCGGACTCATTAAGCCCACCCATATATTGTATGGTATTCTCAATAATTAGTGTATATTCCTTGCTCGGCGTGAGATAATTGATAAAGCTCAGGTGCAGCAGATGGTTCATATTCTCTGCCACAGTCCTGCTGCCAACGCCAAACACCACATCATCCATGGCAGCCTCGCAGATTGCCTCCGTCCGTTCCATCAAATCCATCATGACATAAGTACAGAGATCCCTGTCCGTTCCCTTGTCCGCGCTGATATATGCCAGCACACCATAAAAGACAAAACGACCATCCGAATAGTCTTTTTCCCTTTCCTTTAAAAACTGCTCTGCCAATGTTTTGTACTGTGTGCTTCCCTCCTCATGAAAAAGCTGTGCCGTGGCATAAAACCTTGCATTTTTTTCTGCCTCCGTGCTGCATCCCCTGCTCTCAAGCCACTCCCATGCGCGCATGGCAGCCTCCTTGTACTCCTTGTCCACGCTGGACTCATACCTTCCAAACACATGGCGCCCCATCTCCATAATCCCGCAGAATGCCGCTGTCGCCTCGTAATCCCCATACAGGCTTCCATCGCCCTGCTGCTGGGAAATCATCCATTTCCCCACGTACAAAAGCTGTGCGACAAGCTGTTTGTCCTGCTCATCCTCCCGCAGATGCTTGTATGCCGACTCAAACAGCGTGCCGTTGCATTGCAGCGCGTACATAATCACATGCATACCGAAAGCCGCCCCGCAAATTCCCTGCGCGCTCTCCTCGAGGCTGACATCGGAGGCATTTTTCAGCATATTCAAAAAAAGGTTTTCATACGCATCCTCCGCAATATGGAACGGATAGGACTGCCCTACCACATCCGTGAGAATGTAGTATGTCCCTGGTTCGTCAAAGGACGTGAAATCTGCCACACGAAACTGCTGTCCGGTTGCCTTGTCACCCACTGCATCCGGTATTTTTCCAATATGCACCACGGCACCGTCCTGTCTTCGCACGACACGAAACGTGCTTCCATACTGTCCATCTGCAAACACCACATGTTTCTCCCTGCCCGCAGCGTACCCTGCCATGTCCACATATATCGCCGGCCTGCTTACCGGTGCTTCCACGCCATATGATGCAAGCACCGTACCAAATCCGGTTTCCGGCGCCGGCTCAGCCTGCCGTGTACCATCTGCCGCACTTTCGTCCGCCTGCTGTTTCTCAGCCAGCGGCTCTCGCCCATCTGTACAGGCACATGCCAAAGCGCCCAGTATCAGCGACAGACAGCATAACACGACCCTGCAAAATCCCATCTTATACCCATGCATAATAATCTCCATGCCGCCTCCGGCGACTTAAATAGTAATGATTTCCCCAGGAACTGTCAATAAATTACCCATGACAAATAATTTGTAAACAGTTCCTTACTTATTCTACACTTAATTGGGCCTTAAGTAAAGACTTTCATTTCCAAGCGCTTGCTGACATATTTCATCTGAACGCTCGTGTGCATAAAAAAGATGAGCGCCAGCGCGCTCATCTAGCAAAAAGCTTCGCTTTTTGTTTAAATAGTCTACATTATCGCAATATCCTATAAAGAAAAGGTGTATTGCCTTGTTCATTCCATGCGGCAATACACCTCTGCTTCCTCTTATTCTTTTTACAAGGTCACCAGCGCCGCCGTCTGCCTTGCAATCGCGAGCTCCTCGTTTGTCGGAACGCACAGAAGCGCAACCTTGCTTGCTTCTGTGGAAATCACCCTGTCCTCTCCCCGGACGTTGTTCTTTTCCAAGTCGATCTCCGTGCCAAGGTAGCCCAGGTACTTCGCAATCTCGACGCGCCCTGAGATATTGTTCTCGCCGACGCCTGCCGTGAACGCGATGGCATCCACGCCGTTCATTGCCGCCGCGTACGCGCCGATATATTTCGCCACACTGTAGTAAAATGCGTCGAGTGTCACCCGCGCAAGCTGGTTGCCGTCATTTGCCGCTGCCTCGATGTCCCTGAAATCGGATGAGACCTTTGACATGCCAAGCACGCCTGACTTTTTGTTCAGCACATTGTTCATCTGGGCAGGCGTGAGGTTCTCCTTCTGGCAGATAAAGTCACAGATTGCCGGGTCGATGCTTCCGGAGCGGGTACCCATGATGATTCCCTCAAGCGGAGTCAGTCCCATTGAGGTGTCCACGCATTTTCCGTGGTCTACAGCAGACACGGAGCCGCCGTTCCCAAGGTGGCACACGATGATTTTTAAGTCATTCCTTGTCTTGCCGAGTATCTCTGCCGCCCGCGCCGACACATAGTCATGGCTTGTACCATGGAATCCATAGCGGCGCACCTTGTATTTCTCATAATACTCGTATGGAAGCCCGTACAGATACGCCTTCTCCGGCATTGTCTGGTGGAATGCCGTGTCGAATACCGCAACCATCGGCACATTCGGCATGATTTCCCTGCAGGAATTGATTCCGATAAGGTTTGCCGGATTGTGGAGCGGGGCAAGGTCATTGCACTCCTCGATTGCCTTCATCACCTCGTCATTGATGACCACGGAGGACGCGAACTTCTCGCCGCCGTGTACGACACGGTGTCCGACTGCATTGATTTCGTCCAGCGACTTGACGACGCCGTGGTCTGGATTGGTGAGCGCGTCAATCACAAGCTTCACTGCTACCGTGTGGTTTGGCATCGGTGTCTCGATTTTGACCTTGTCCTTTCCCGCGGGCGTGTGCGTGAGCACGCTTCCGTCAATGCCGATGCGTTCGCAGAGCCCCTTTGCAAGCACTGCCTCGGTGGCGCTGTCAATGAGCTGGTACTTGAGTGAGGAGCTGCCGCAGTTGATTACTAAAATGTTCATTGTATTATCCCTCCATATAAAATGATTCTGTTTTCCCTTGAATACTTTAAGTTTACTACGGATTCCGGAAAATTGAAAGTGCTTACATCAAATTTTTTTCACAAAAATATCCCCCTTTTCAGGGGGATATTCTTGTTGTCGGTCAGTTCTATTCCTGTAGGACAATTTCATAAACAAGCTTCAGGGTTCCTCTGTATGAGCCCTTGCCCGTAAGTGTCACTGTTGCCCTGCCTGCCTTTTTGTTGTTCGCATAGCCCTTAACCTCAAAGTCCTTGTCATATTCCAGCGCTTTTCCCCAGAGACTGATTCTGCTTATTCTGGGGCTGTCCCCCTCGACATACCAGAAATCCTCCTCCGTAAGCTGTACACCGCCCGAAAGCGCTTCTTTCGCCACAACCTTCTTATCGAAGGGCACAAAGTCCGCATATGCGATATCATCTGATTCCACAACCTTATATTTGATTGTCTTTTGTCCGCCATAGCTTCCAATGCCCCTGATAACAACCGATGCTGTCTTTCCGGCCTTTGTATTGTTCTTGTAGCTAGGCTTTCCTGACTTTGCGTCCATTGCGATTGCAAAGTCCTTGCCCAGCTCCAGTTCCTCATTGTTTAACAAAATCTTTCCCTTTAAGAGCTCCGCGTCAAGAACCGCTCCTTCCTCTGCGTCTGTGTACTGTGCATAAATTGGCAGTACCTGCGCCTTGTCTATGCTCCAGTTCATCTTGTCAATCTTGTACGTGACAACCTTCTGTCCGCCGTAATTGCCAATGCCGCGTATGGTTACCTTTGCCGTTCCGACCTTGCCTGTGTCCATATAGGTTGTCTTGTCAATCACGAAATCCGTGTTGCAGTAGAGCTCTTTCCCGCCAAGTGTGACGCGGCTCACTGTGAGTCCGGCCTTATCCGTATAGTAGAAGTCGCTTGTCGACAGTTCCCTGAAGTTGGAAGCCTGTGAAATATACTTCGGGTTCAGTGCCTTGACAGAAGCCTTTGCGATATCTCCCCGCTCAACAATCCTGTAGGTTGTGGTCAGGGCGCCCGACGCTGCATTCACATAATTTGTACTTCTCGCCGATGCATAAATCTTCACTGTCACCTCTGTTCCTGCGGGAACCGGGGCGCTCAGCCTGTCGCCTTCCTTAAATGTCACTGTCTGTACGCTTCCGTCAGCGCCTGTTGTCTTATACTCGTACTCCGTCAGCTTCGCATCATAATCCGTGCTTGATGAAAGCGCCTTTCCATCATCCGTGACAACAATCTTTGTCTTATAGTTGGTATTGGTCTCCTTGTACACGACATCGTTTGCCACTGCCACAATGCCTGATTCAGAATCCGTCATCACCGTCGGCTGGATTGTGTAAGATACCTTCAGACTGCCCTTAAAACCATTTTTGCCCTTGATGGTAATTGTCGGCGGGTTTGCCTCGTCCGCTGTCCTTGCCATCTTGTTGTTGCTGTAGGACAGTGTATAATCCTTGCCTGGCTTCAGCTTATTGCTGTTTACGGAAAGACTGACTGTCGGCATGCTTCCGTTTTTCTCGTAATGGACTGGTGTCTGCAATTTTCCGTTATTGACATCCCTTACAACCTCATTGACATTTACAGTCGAGAGGTCATAGGCGTTGACTTTAATGGTCCTTGATACCGTGCCGGAATAATTGTTAATCCCCTTGAATGTTACGGTTGCCGTGCCAGCCTTGTCATTATTCTTGTAGGTCAAGGTATAATCCCGGTTTGGCTTCAGCTGTACTGCCGCCTCTCCTTCTCCCATGGATATCCTGGTATTTGTAAGCTTCACTGACTGTCCGGCATAGTCAATCTCGTTTCCGGTCAGAGCCAGCGGCTTCTTTACGATGCCGTTGCTGAACGATGCGCTGACTGCTGCATCCCTGAGATTTCCGCCTACAATCTTGAATGTCACTGTCTTTGTGCCGAAATAATGTACGTTGTCGCCAACAAGTTCAACCATTGCCGTTCCGATATCCGTATTGCTGTAATAATGCAACTTGTAATATTCAGTATTCAGGCTGTTGCCTTTGTACTTCACTTCTCCTATGGATGGTGTTATGTCGACACCCGTGTATACCTGGTTTGCAATCTTGCCCACACTTGCCTTGCTCATAAGCACTGCATTGGCATCATTCTTGTCGACAATGATAAACTGCATCGTCCTGCTTCCGGTAAAGTTCGTTGATTTTGCGGTGAGCGCCACATCATAAACACCCGGTTCCGTATATGCCACACTCGTATCATATGTGTAATCCTTGTTGGACAGCTTCTTGCCATTCAATGTTACGACCGGCTTTGGCTTCTGTGCCTTTCCGTTTGACAATACTGCTGCCGCGGGCGCTGATATTCCCTTGTCCGCGCCGAGGTCTACCGGCCTGATGTCAAATGTCTTTGTGTATGTCCCGGCATATTTACCCTTGCCTGTCACCATAACAACCGGTATTTTATTTTCGGGAACATCCTTGAACTGTTCCTCCCCGCCCACATATGCTGCTGTATTATTCTTAAACTTGATTGTGTAATCCTTGCCTTCCGTGAGAAGGCTGGTGCCTACATATACATGGACATCCGGTTTTACAGCCTTTCCTGTGTACTGAATCGCGCTGCTTTCCCGCCCTGTGTATACGATTTGCCTGATATCCGCAATCCACAGGCCTGTCGGAACCACGCCATCCTCCGGCATGTCGCCCGGAAGAATGCCTGAGGAGCTGCTGTCTGTATCATCTCCTTTTGCAATGTCGCCATCTGTCTCCACACCAGGAACTACTTCTTCCGACGTTGTGCCGCCAAGGGCTGCGTCTGCTTTCGCATTCTCTGTCAGTTCAAGGTAGCCGTGCATGTCAATTGTGCCGTCTGCCCTTCTTGTGATACCTCCTGCCGCAAGCGCCTTTGCCGTGTCAAGACTTACAAACCAGTCGTCCGTAACCTTTTCCTTGGCTGTGTTCAATGAACTGATTCCGTTAAAGAAATAGTTCGTGTCATTGTATACTGCCTTGTAAAGCTCACTGTCCCTGACCGCCTGTGCGCCCTTGAATACAAGCTGCTCTGTTACCTTGTTTGACTTCTTGTAGGAGATGACTCCCTTTGCCTCATAGTTTGTCTGTGTCGCCGTATTGGTGTACATTGCCACATTGTACGATTCATTGTCCAATGAAACCGAATTGTATGCCTTGATATCCGGGCAGCTGTTCGAGTCAATACCCTTTGCCTTGTTGGCAAACGCAAGGCTGTTCTCAACCCTATGTCCGCCCTTGAGGCTGTCTCCGCCCATCTTGAAGCCGTTTCCGTTTCCGGCATTGACTTCGTTTCCGTTTTCATCCAGTATATATCCGTTCTTGAACGCGATACTGTTCCTGATTGTCACTGCGCCAATGCTTCCTGACTGAACCTTTGCAAACAAATCCCAGCCGTCATCTGCATTGTAGCACGCGATACATCCGTCAAATACATTTCCGTCGCCAATCGTGAGCTTCGCCGCAAATCCGTCTGCATCCTCATAACCCAGATCCGAGTTGAGGTAGGAAGAACAGTTCAGAATCAGATTGTGTGCCGGCCATTCCTCCCAGCCGTCCGTTCCCAGCAGACGGCCAATCTGAATACCTGTATTACCGTTTCTGTATGACTGAACCCTGTCCAGCGTATTATAGCTTCCTGATACCTTGATACCATTCAGCGCGTCTGCGGAATTTGTGACGTCAAAGCCCTTGAAGTACCAGTAATCACCTGCAAGGCTCATACCCATGCACCGTTTCTGGAAATCAAATACCGGTCTTGTCGCCGCATCCGGATCTGCTATCATGTAAATGCGCTTGTCAGCGGTGCCGTTGATGCCCCTCTCAACCTTTATCGTGCTGGTCAGCTTATAGGTGCCTTCCATGATGACAATGGTCTGTCCGGGCTGTACCCACTTGACAGCCGTATAAATATCAAGCGGATTGTCCTTCGTGCCGTTTCCTGATGCCGTGCCGTCGACTGCCACATAGAGCGTCTCGCCCTCCGCGCCGTACTTCCTGAAGTTTACATTGTGCGAGAATACCTGTGCGTCATAGCTTGTAAGCTCCGTGTAGTCGTTTGGCTGGTATGCCTTATCCGGTGTAAATGTCACCTTAAAGTTATTCATTCCGATATCCAGCCTGACGTTTTCCTTAAGGTAGCTCTTTTTGTCCTTGTCCTCCGCCGCAGTCGTTACCTTGTAATCCGCATCAATTACTTTTACATTTGCGTCATCCCTGACTGTCACATGACCATTCCAGTTTGCCGTGAAGAGCAGTTCATATTCCGGTGTGTTGGACACGGATGCCGATGCAATGCTGCATGACGGTGTCACATACACGGTCTCCCGCTCTTCCGCCGGCGCGTCGTCCGCAGGATTGATGGTCTTAAAGTCAATATCTGTCGCTGTGATCCTTGCGTTTCTTGATGCCACAAAGCCGACATAGATGTTCTCCGGGTCAAGCTTCGTCAGCTCATTCCTGTCAAGGTCATAATAAAGCTTCTCACCCAGTACCTTGCCATTCAGGTCCAGATACCTTAACCAGTATCCGGTATTGTTTCTCTGAATCTGGAGCTTGAAGGTTGTCAAAAGCTTGTCCGCCTGTGTTCCTGTGGGCGCCTTGTCCGCCGGAACATAATTGCCAAGAATATTGTAGGTTCCCGCCCCGAGCCTTGCACAGCTTGTCTCGAGCGTCGTGTTGTCATACTCGTGCTTAAAGCCTTCCGGAAGCGTCGCGTTGCCTGCCTTGACTTCCGCCACGCCCTCCGCAGTCGCACCGGTCTTTGCAATGGTGCCAAGACCAAGCTTCATCGAAATCTTCGGGTAATTTTCATCTGTCGTAACATGCTCACCGTCATAGCGGTACTCTACCTTTGTCGCCAAATTCTGGAATGAGTTGTTCCAGAGCGTCGTGCTGTCATACGGCTCGCCCACTGTGTCAGAGACCATCAGTCCCATACCTTCCTGGCCGTTTGACAATGTCCAGTTGTCCACCGTGATTGTCGCTGTCAGCGTAAAGTTTTCTGTCGCAGGGTCAATCGCCGTATAGTAGAATGCCAGTCCGTCCGTCGATGCCGGCACAATCTTGCCCTTGCCGTTCTCCGAGTACACCGTCACCTTTCCTTCTGCCACGCTGCCCTCAAATCCGTTGTCCTTCTCGTTTGTAGAGGAACCGTATGCCGAGAACGACCATGTCCGCATGTTCTCGTCCTTCACGGTCTCCGTAATCGTGCCTGCGCCTTCTGATATTTCCTTTGCTTCGCCTTCGCCGCGGACTGCCCTTACTTCAAAGGTGTATTCCTTTCCGATTTCCAGTCCCTCAGTAATCCTGTGTTTCAGTTTGTTCGTTTCAATGACAATGTCGGTATCCTTTACGGAAAGGATATAGCTGTCTGCCTCCTTCACGGATGACCATTCAAGCTCTATCGCCCCGCCGCCCTTGCAGGTCGCGCTCTTAAATTTCGGCGTCCCCAAAAGAAGCTTAAAGTCATACGGCTCACTGGCATTCGATACCTTATCCTCCGTCTCGCCCTCCCGGGTCGCGGTTGCCTGGAACGTATATTTCCCGGATGCCTTCGGTGTCATTGATGCCGTCACAGTCGAGACGCCTGACACTGTCTTCTCCACGGATTCCACCAGGTTTCCGTCGCTGTCAATCATGTCAATCGTCAGGGCATCTGCACCATCCGTACCCATTACCATCGCAACGGTAACTTCCATGGTGCCTACCGTGATATCATCCTGTTTTGCCGTTCCCTGCACAACCTTTGTGATTGCCGGAGGCGCTACCGCGTTCCACCGCTCGCGGATTTCAGGCGCCTGCTCGCCGATTTCGACTACTACCTTGAAAATATAATTGTTTCCTACGGCATTGCCCAGGTAATATTTTCCTGCCTCGCTTAACTTGAACCTGGTAAGGTATGCCTGGTTTGCAACGGTATCCAGCGTGGAGGTGTCCCCAATGCCTTCCTCGTTGACAATCGTCAGTCCGCGTCCTGCGGATCCGCACGCCCACCATACCGTTACAACCGCCTGGTCGGTCGTTGTAAACTCGATGACGTTCTTCTCGGTGTCCAGCGTGCCGCCAAAGTTGAACCGCTGTGTTCCCTTATAGCCGTCCGGCCATGTCTTGCTGGAACCGTCAAGCTTTGACTTTGCACTGTACCTGATTGTGAAGAAATCCTTCTCGCCGCCTGTCACAGACTGTCCGTCCTGCATGTCGCCTGCCGCAAAACGCTCATAATCCTCCGAACAGAGTGTGTATGCATCCAGTGCCTTGACAAGCGTGTATACATATGCCGTCTTCGATACGGCTGTCTCCTCGCCCCGGACTGCTGTCACTGTTATAAAATAGTGCACCTTTGCCTTTAATCCGGTGAGTGTCATGCTGCGCGCCGCAACATCCGTAACCTCTACTGTCTGCGCATTTGTCGGTCTTGTCTCGCTGACTGTCTCGTCACCTGTGCGCTCCCAGTATGTGACAATATACTTCTCTGCCTCCTTGACCTCTGACCATTCAAATGAAACCGACACGGTTTTGTCTGCCTGCTCGCCAAGGCTTGCCAGTCCGCCTACTACAGGCGCTGCAAGCGGAAGCGTAAAGTCGAGTGTCTTCTTTTCACTGCTCTTGTCTTTTCCCGTCTCGCCCCTGCGGCTTGCCACTGCCTCAAAGCTGTATGTGCCTGTTTCTGACGGTTTATATACATATACAAATGTACTGTCGTCAAGCTTTGTGCTGCTTGTGACGGTTTCTGCCTCCGCTGCGCTGCCCCTGTATACATTTACCTTCAGTGCATCTGCGCCGTTGGTTCCCATAACCATCTTCACGGTTACTGCGATCTGTGACTTGTCCTCGCTGCCGTCCGCATTTTTGGCAAATGAGATATCCGTAATTTCCGGGTCTGCAACCTCGGACCAGTCGTTGCGCGGTTCCTCTTCACCGCTGCCAGCCGTGGTTTCCGTTACCTGGATTTTAAAAATCAGGTTATTGTTAATGTCTCCACCGAGGTAGTATGTTCCCGCCTTATTTATTTCAAGTTCTGAAATATATGGGCTGTTTTTTGTAAGGCTCGTTTCTGATGTCTTGGCAGCCTCTGCCCCCATTTCATCCAGAATGATCATCTGGCGGCTGTCGTCTCCGCCTTCTACCCACCAGACCTTAACCTTTGCCGTTCCTGTGATGTCATATTTCACTGCATTCTTTGATGTGGATGCCTTTCCGCCAAAATTAATGCGCTGTGTTCCCTTATAGCCGTCGCTAAACGTCTTGCCGCTTGCATCGACCTTTGACTTCGCACTGTAAATTAACGTAAAAAACTCATTTGTCCCTGCTTTCTGGGTGTCACCATCCTTTTTCTCGCCCGCATCAAATGCCGTCAGGTCACTTGATGCGTCAAGGACATACTCTTTTGTCACAACACCTTCTGTAAGTTCTGCAACCTCTATCGTTATAATCCGCACACCGCGGTTCATGCCTTCTGTCTGCGGCGATACAATCCGGTAAGTTCCTGCCGGGATTTTTGCGTATGTCAGCGTTGTTGCTGCCGTTCCGGTCACAGTTGCAAGTCCCTCGTTATTATCCATTGCAATGCCAGTCTCATCAACCAGTGCAATTGCCGAGGAATTGCTGCCGCCCGTGGAAGATACACTCATGCTCACGCTTGCAGGCTTTGTCAGCGTAAACTCAAATCCTGCCGCAGACCATTTTCCTATCTCGACGCTTGTCACCTTTCCGCTGCTCTTGCTGATCCTCTTTTTCACCAGCTGGTCTGCATTGTCAGCCTGTCCCGTAAATACCTTGAAAAATTTGTCATATACAGTCCCTGCCGCGATTTCCTCATTATCTGCCGCCGCAGTGAGTGTCGTGGCGTCAAACTTATAGGTCCGAAGCTCGTCCCCTGACGGCTGCTCCACTACGATTGTCTTTGTGTCCGATGTCTTGGAAAGCGCCTCTGTGAGGTACGCTTTCACCGTCACTTCATACGTCATGTCTGCCGTCAAACCGGTGAGCTGGTACTCTGTCTGCGACAGTTTTCCAAGTTCTGTCTCATCGAGGGTTATGGTCTTTGCCTCTTTGCCTGTTTCCTTATAAGTAATCTCAATTGTCTTTGCCCAGTTTGCCTTTGTCCAGCCTACCGTAACTGCGCCCAGGCCTGTCTCCTCGCTGATTTCGTCAAATGTCAGCTTTACTTCCGGCTTTGATGCGTTAAATACCTTTCCGCTGTCAGCCGGCACTGTGACGGACATCTCCTTTCCGTCAAACGGATTCCAGCTGCCAAGGAATGTCGCCACGGAAATCGCCTCGCCGTTTGCAAGCTTGTCCTCCGTGAGCACACCGCCGCCATTTGTCGTATCCCTCTTGGCAGAATTGTCAACTCCTGCTGCATATTCAAACGTTCCGTACTCTGTACAGAGTGAAGAACCTGTTGAAAGTCCGGAATACCATCCTGCCGGAGAAATCAGGGACGCCCCCTCGCTGTCATACCAGTACTCATCCGTTGCGTCAATGATTGTTTTATAAAATACTGCCTCACCAGTATTTGCTGTCCATGCCCTTCCAAGTCCGCTCGGTTTGGACGGATGCTCGGATGCAGAGTCAACGCCCGGTGTAACCGACTTGACATGGCAGTTGTACATCAGATATCCATGTGCGGCACTCTGCTGTACGCCACTTCCATCTTTATACGCCTGCTGCTGGGGCGCCGTAATATATGCCACATCCCCGCCTGCATCACTTGTATTCAAGTACAAGTCGCACTTTGCAAAGACGGCTGTCATTCCGCCAAAAATATAGTCTACCGCGCCATACACGTCACAGCCGTAAAATCCTGCCGTCACGCCCGTGCCGCCATATACGACATCCTGTCTGCCCACAAAGGAACAGTTATTGAAAAAGATATTCTCACAGTTATTCTTGATTGCAAGCGCTGTCGCCCGTTCCACGTAAGCCTTTTCCTGAACCTTCGTGTCTCCCACGGTTTTCAGCTTTGCCCTGGGAGTGCTGCCCTCTTTTCCGTCACTTTTCTTAACCAGAACGTCCGCTGCACACTTTTGGGAAATGTACTGGTTAAATGAGTTTTCAAAGATAATGCCGTCTGCCTCAAAGCCATCGGCGTTAATAATTACCGATGCATTCCACATTGTCGCATTTCCTGCGCCGGGATTCACCGTCGAGGGATATCCGTTTGCCTTGTTTACCTCGAGCAGCTCCGCATCATATTGGTAATCAGAACCCATACTACAGTACGAGTATCCATGACCATAATACCACGTGATGCGCACGGCGTTTTCATCAATGTCAACGCCCTTGTTTTTTAATTTTATGCTCGGAGTTGCCGCCGCGTTCTTCAATGTCACGTTCGGAACATCCACCACGAGCATTTCCTCGTAATTGCCAGGCTGGATTTCGATTGTGACACGCTGTGAGTCGGTGCGCTCCATTTTCCTGACGGCAGCCAGCGCGTCATTGATTGTCGTATAGTCACAGCCTGATGCGCCTACTGTTATCTTTTCTTTGTAGTCGGTGGTATAGATTACCTTTATGGATAATAAATACGTATTTGCCGTGGCAGCAAGTTCTACATATCCAGCCTCGCCGCTGTATTGATAACTTGTCTCCGCAGCTGTCGCCGCCTCGCCTGCCAAAGTATATGTATTTGCTTTCAGTTTGACGACCACTTCGCATGAACCAGTTACAGGAATTTTTACTTTTGTTCCACTGTTAAACTGGGCATCATTCGCCCTGTTCAAGGTATCAAACTTGCCTGTCGCCGCATCAATTTCCAGTCCGTGGAAGCTTCCGGTTGTCCCCTGAATCTGAACGCCATTTGCCGCACCATGTAAGCCTGAATCCTTTTCAAAATCCCACTCTGTGCGTTCCTCTTTTACAAAACCAACCGTTGCCGTCACATCCGCATCGTTGACAACAAGGTTTGCTGTCCGTTTCTGGACATAAATGCCTGCGCCGCTTACTTGTACCTGATATGTACCATTCCTTAAAGAAACATTATCTGTGCCCTCAAATGAATATACATATCCGTTTCTCTTGTCTGTATCTTCCGATTCCATGTTAAGATAGGAGAATGTATATGTTGCTTTCGTTACACTGTCCATGTCGGCTGTGTCAACGCCTGTCACGTTAATTGTAACCTTGTGAGTCGGCTTTGCCTCAAAAACAATGTTCTTGTCTGTTGCCGCAGCTGTCGCAGAAATCGTTGTTGTCGTTAACGTGTAGTCATCAACCGCATACTGCTCTTCCTTATCTGCCGCCTTGACTGTATATTCCACGCCCTTTTCAAGCTTTGTGCTGTAGCCTGTGCCATTCATTGTCAGTTCGGGCACATAGACACACTCACTGTTTTCCAGTGTGATATCCAGCTTCTTCAGGTCGTCTGCACTGATGCCAGTAAAGCTTCCGCTTACGTCCACAAGCTCAACCGCCTGAACCGTTAAATCATGTGTCTTCGTCGCAGTTGTATAGGATGTAAGGTCAAGCACATCCTTTCCGCCTGTAACAATGTAGCCGTTTTCGCTGACGCCCACTTTATATTTGTACTTGTTCTGAAGTTCTATGCTGTACTGTCCATCAGTGACAGAAGCCGTCTTTACTTCCTTTGTTTCCTGATTTTCAAACGTAACAGAATAGTTTGCCAGGACGGCTGGTGCCGTCACACTGCCGGAAACTGTTATGTTTGCGGGGTGCTCCCTAGTAATACGTGCAAGACCTAACTTTCCAGAACTATAGAACCTATACGAACCAGACTTTGGTGCATAATATGTAAATGCATCAAAAGTCTTACTGCTACTATAGTCCTGTTCAATATCATCAATATCCTCCTGACCAGCTGCTGGCTGATAGTCAAGAACCATCTTTGCCGCTGCGCCATTACTTTCCTGTGCCCAAAAAGTAAGAACATCGCCTGCCTGAACATTATCTATCTGAAAATAATAATTGGCTCCACTTGAATTGCAGTAAATCCATCCGTGAGAAACACCATCAGATGTATTTTTTCTTGTTCCACCTTCTTGATAACGGGTTATATTTGCATTATGGCTGTATAATCTGTTACCTGTACTTGTCCCTCCCTTAAATGTAAAATCTCCCACAGTAAAAGTTGCTTGTATGTGCTTGCCAGTTACGCCTGTTGCATCACCCTCACTATAGGCATAAAACTGCTTATTGATTATATCTTCTGTCAGCAAATCATTATAATTGTTGTTTCCTTTGATATCTTCATCAGCTCCGCCGTCAAAATCCCAGACATCAATCTTATCTGTCTGTGCCGGTTCCGGATCCTCCGATGGCGGTGTCACTCCCTCAATTGTAAGATTACCTGTATACTCACTTTCAGGAAGTCCCTCAACTTTGTAGCCCAGCGCCCCAAGCAATTCCTTATTGCTGCTGCTGTCACTCACCTTCAGGAAATCGCCCAGTTTGATGGAACCATCACCGTTTCTCAAGCTTTTGTGAACATTACTGTCAGCCGTAGGTAATGCTGTACTGACAAAATCACTTGCCGCCAAAGTCACTTCTGTACCTGTTTGGAACGCAGTACCCTGCATGGATTCCGGTTTTGTCAGGCTGTAGTTCTTGCTATTCTTGTGTAATACTGAACTATCGACCGCGCCATAAAATTTATCCGCGCCAATTGCCCTGCCACTAAAGTTCAGAGAAAGAAGTTTTATATTAACTCCGCCTCTTGTTCTGTCCATCGCAAAATTACTATATGCTTTATCTGTGTCCACGCCATTGTTGAACGCCGTACAATTCTTTAATACAATTGCACCAAGATTCTCATTGTCCGTGAAACCATGCATTGCGTTGTTAAACGAAAGACAGTTCACAACAATATGTGCGGTAGCGTCAAGGGAGGGGTCTGCGTTCGCCGAACCACCAAGCTTAAATCCGTTGCCGTCACCCGCCACAGAATCATTACCGTCAAACATAAATCCGTTGTTAAACGCGATACAATTTTTGATTGTCACAACGCCTATGTTGGAATTTGTATTTTCATACTTGGAATACAAGTCCCATCCGTCATCACTGTTACTATATGCAATACATCCGTCAAATACATTGCCTTCCCCACAGGTAATCTTTGCCGCAAATCCATCGGCATCCTCACCGTCCTTTGCACCGCCTACGTTGTCATAGTTAAGGAAAGACGTACAATTCTTCACTGTATTGTTACTGGGCCAGTCTGCTTTTGTCGCATCGCTGCTTTTAAACCTTGCAATCTGTAAGCCCGCATCCCTGTTTTCCGTAAATACACACATCTCAATGAGATTGTTATTTCCTGACAGGAGCATACCATTGTCCCCGGCGCCCTTAATGGTTATCCCATAAAAATGCCAGTAATCACCGTCAAGAACGACACCATAATTGCTGTCATTATCTTCCATTCCGGAAAAATCGAGCACAACCTCAGCGTTATCCGCTGCCTTTATGGTTTTCATATTCCCGCTTGTTCCTGAATTACTATCTTCAATCACAATGCGGCTGGAAAACGAATATGTGCCACCCAGCATGATAATGGATTTCCCCGGCTGTATGTTTGAAATGGCAGCCGCCAAATCCAGCGGGCTGTCACTCGTCCCTTCGCCATCTGCCTTACCATCAGGGGAAACATAAAGATCTGCGCTGTAGTCGGCATTTCTTTCCAGTGTCTCTTCCGTTTCCAATTCCGTTTCTGTTTCCGACTCAGTTCCTGTTTCTGACTCGGTTTCCGTTTCTGTATTGTTTTCTGTCTCTGTCTGAGTTGACTCCTCAGTTTTCATCACGCTTTCGCTTTCCTTATCGGTTTCCGTTTCTGTCACCGATGTCGGTTCGCTGCTGCCCTGGCTTTCCTCCGTCGGAGTCTGCGGCTCATTCACGGTACCTTCGCCAGACTCCTTCTCCTCGCCAGCCGGGCTGCTTTCCGTTTCCGCACCAGTCCCGGAACTATCCGGTTCTTTGTCCGGTTCCGCGGTTTCCTCGACAGCCGTCTGAATCTCCTCTCCGATATCATGAGCTGCTTCGCTGGCAAAAACTGTCATGTTTGACATGGTCATGGCAACTGACAGTACAATCGCCATAATCCGCTTTTTGATTTTACCTTTGTCCCTTCTCATTGTTACCTCCTTGCTCTCCATTCCATTACATGACTCGTTCATTCACCAGCTGCTCATCCGAATCCCTGATGTCACCTGTGGCTTACTGTATAACTCGATTCATCCGGATATCGTATTCACCTCATGGACGTGGATTAATATTGCTTTTTGTAAGCTCTTACAATCGATGTCAAAAAAATATAATGTAGATTTACTATATCAGATAAATTGAACAATTTCAACTTGCTTTTTTACATTTATTTGAATATTTTGCTTTTTATTTAACGAAATTTATCCATTTATTTTGTCAATTATGCACATATGCAATTTTTTAGATGGCTTCATTTTTTACGTTTTATATTTCTAAATTATATTTAATTTCTCATATTTATCAGCTATGCCCTCCACAGGACACCTAATTTTCTGTAAAAACTTTCACATCGGGCGTAAGGGCTTCCATATATGTTTCCCCCTGCTCGTCGCGCCGGGCGCGGACGCATTTTTATTGCGTGTGCAAAAAAATAACACCGGAAATTTATTCCAGTGTTGTTTTTTTGCACACCTCTTAATACGCCCTGCCCCAGTATACCATTTTCTTTGCCGGTCTGCCGCAGCACACACAGGTCTTGCTCAGCTGCTCCTGCTCAAATGGCATACAGCGGCTTGTCGCTGCAAGCTCATCCTTGATTTTGTCCTCGCAGGCGCGGTCGCCGCACCACATCGCCTTGACGAATCCCGGCTTGCTGTTGATGGTGTCGCAGAACTCCTCCCAGCTTACCGCGTCATAGATGTGTGTCTCAAGGTGCTTCTTTGCCGCCTCATACATATCGGACTGAATCGCCTCGAGAAGCTCCGCCGCCTTTGTCTCAACCTCGTCCAGGCTTACGTCAATCTTTTCCCTCGTGTCGCGGCGCACAAATACGCACTTGTTGTTCTCGATATCCTTTGGACCGATTTCAATGCGGAACGGAACACCGCGCATCTCGCACTCGCTGAACTTCCAGCCCGGGCTCTTGTCGGTGTCGTCAACCTTTACGCGGAAGCCCTTTGCCGCCAGACGGTCTTTCAGCGCGTATGCCTTGTCAAGCACCCCTTCCTTTTTCTGCTGGATAGGAATGACCATGATCTGGGTCGGCGCCACCTTGGGCGG
This sequence comes from uncultured Lachnospiraceae bacterium, assembly GCA_949066965.1. GTDB lineage: Bacteria > Bacillota > Clostridia > Lachnospirales > Lachnospiraceae > COE1. Next base: position 56,480 of record CARTDA010000004.1, on the reverse strand, counting down.
AAGCTTGAGCCCTGAATCGTCGCCGTGTACCATGATGACCGCACCGATAATGCGGGTGGACAGCCCCCATGAAGTCTGGTAACAGTATTTTAATGTGTTGTCCTTATCCGTAAACTGGATTCCGAATGCCCTTGCAAACCCATCGCCGAAATTGTGGCTGGTTCCGGACTGCAGTGCCTTTCCGTCATGCATCAGCGCCTCGATGGTGTAGGTGGACTCGGCGCCCGCAAATTTCTCCTTCTCTGTCTTCTGCCCCTTTACAACGGGAATCGCAAGCACGTCCCGCACAAAGTCGGCATAGACATTGAGCATCTGAATCGTCCTCTGCTCTGCTTCCTCGGCCGTGGCATGGACGGTGTGCCCCTCCTGCCACAGGAACTCACGGCTTCTTAAAAAAGGACGTGTCGTCTTTTCCCAGCGCACCACGGAGCACCACTGGTTGTACACCTTGGGCAAATCGCGGTAGGACTGCACTTCATTTTTATAAAAATCGCAGAACAATGTCTCTGATGTAGGACGCACGCACAGCCGCTCCTGCAATGGCTCGAGACCGCCATGCGTCACCCACGCCACCTCCGGCGCAAAGCCTTCCACATGGTCTTTTTCCTTCTGCAAAAGCCCTTCCGGAATAAACATGGGCATGTATACATTCTCAACGCCTGTCTTCTTGAACGCCGCGTCGAGCTGCTGCTGAATCTGCTCCCAGATTGCATACCCCGCAGGCTTGATTATCATACAGCCCTTCACACTCGAGTAATCGCACAGCTCCGCCTTCTTCACGACATCCGTGTACCATTGCGCGAAATCCTCCTCCATGGAAGTAATTTTCTCTACCAGTTTCTTGTTGTCATTTGCCATTTTTCATCTTCCTTTCTATTCTTCACAGATTTCATCTGTCTTTCACTTCACACTAACTCCCATCTGCCTGCTTCAGCAGGCGTACAAATCAGGATGGTGAAATCTCTGATTTCACACTAACTCCCATCTGCCCGCTTCAGCGGGCGTACAAATCAAGATGGTGAAATGCCCTTTTTCACATTAACCTCCATGATTCCGCTCTGCGAAATCTCAAATCGATATGAAAAATGCCGTACTTTGGCATTTTTCGGTGTGAAACTTAGTACTTCTCCGCGAAGCAGCCTCTGCTGCGAGTGGCTAGAAGTACTTTTCACACTATATACTAGCAAAAACTCCCCAAAAAGTAAACAATTCCGAAAAAAATAAGACACAAACATTCCATTTGTGTCTTATCCGTAAAACCTATTCCATCCAAATCCGTCAAAGCTCGTCCGCAATCGCCGCCGAGGAGACAAATGTCCCGACAACCGAAAGCACGACGGCAAGAATGATAATCAGCATCCCGCCCATCAGAAGTATCATGGCTCCGCCGCCGTCATCGCCAGTACTCTCCCCCGACGCTGCCTGACCGTTGTCGTCAGCCACGGCATTTTCCACCGCAGGCTCTGCCGCCTGTGTGGTGAATGCGCCAAACGAAAGCGCCGATATAAACGCCCCTACAATCATGGCAAACGCAAAGCGCATAATCCTGTATGAAATGTTTTGTTTTGTCATTGAATCCACCTTCTCCGCTTTTATTTTTGAGCCGCCCTGAATCACTTCCAGCCTGCCCTGTTCTGTAAGAAACTGTTCAATAATAAAATGTCCGCCTTTTGAATTACGCCTGTTATTCCTAAACAGTTCCTAATAAACCGCCTCTGTATAACAGTTTACCATACAATTCCAGAAATGTGAATTATTTTTAGTTTATTTCACAAAAAATAAAAATCACAATCTTACAAGCTCGCCGCCCCTGACCTCGACAATCTGCTCACCCTCCACGCTAAGCCACAGGCTCTGCACACAGGGATTGTACACGAACGAACCGTCTGCCGCAAACTGTGCCATTTTAGTGACATCGATGTAATCCACTATCTCAATATTCGTGGCATACCAGATATCGTCCCTGCCTCCTGCAAGCCGGCAGAAATCCTCCATTATGCTCCAGTTGTCATTGTTGGTAAACTCATAGCTGTGCCCCCATACGTACATCAGGTACAGATACTGCTTTTTTTTCAGCTCCACAAACTGCTGCCCCAGCCCCATCAGGTTATGGTTGTGGTGGCAGGTCGCCTTCCACTGCAAAAAATTATCCGGAATGGAAAAACCGTCCGAGTCACCTACAACCCTGCCGTATCGGATGCCAAGCGCCGGAAGCATGTCGCAGATTTCCTGCGAGTAAGAACCGTTCGGATAGGCAAGTCCACGAACCGGATACCCCATAATCTCCTCAAGCTTTTTCCTGTCCTCTATGATTTCCTGCGCAACGCTCGTCAGCGGACAGCGCCCTATCGTCGGATGCGATACCGTATGGCATGCGACCTCATGTCCTTTGTATAGTTCCCTGTACTCTGCCTGCGATATGCGCACCGGGTCTCCCTCCAGCCCGCTGTTTACATTGAATGTGCCCTTGATGCCATGCCTGTTAAATAATTCGACAAGCCGCCTGTCCTCGTGCTTGCCGTCATCATAGCTCATGGTCAGTGCCTTATGCTTTCCTCCCGGAAAACACGTATAAATTTTCTTAATGTCTGTTCTCATCCTTCGCTGTCTCCTGTTCCTTTTTTACATCCTTTACATTCTGCTCAAAGTGTGCAATCAGCCTTCTCCCATCCTCCTCGCCAGAATGCTCAAGCGTGCGGATAAAATCCTCAATGGGCCCGCGCGTCTCACTGTCTGCCATAACAAGCGAATGTTTCAGTCCGGCAATATAATCCGCAATGCACTCACTGAATTCAAATGACACCCTGCTGCCAGGAAGCATTGTAATATTAAGCGTGTACGCAACATTTGTCCACTCCACCTTCTGTGTCATGGCACACAGCTCCTTTGCCTTTTTCAGGAAATGCATTCCCTGTGGCGTCCTGTCCAGAATGTCGTCAAACGTAACGCCGAAAAAGTCCAAATCCTCCTGTGAGGCAATACACTCCACTTTCAAATCCGCCTTTTTGTGGTATTCCATACCATCACCTCCCTGCCTGCCGCGCGCCCCTGCGCCACTGGCGGCATATTCCATCTGCATGGGTCTCTGCATGCAGGAAAGCTGCAGCAATCGTTTTCTCATTGCTGCAGCTTTCTTGTTGATTTCCATAATGACAAGAGCTATTCGTCCTCTTCCACTAAATCCGTATGGAACATAAGCAGGAACTCTGCCCCATTTTTGATTGTGAGCTTCATCACAACGCCCTTTCCGTCCACTGAAATTTTAGAATTTATCTTTTTCACAGTGTCAAGGTTTAACTGAACCGTTGTAAACATATCATCACTTACCAGGCACATCACCCTGCCAATGACCTTTGCCTCCGAACATATCACCGACAATGACATGTTCAGCCCGGTTCCGTCCGTTACGTCCTCTATGGTTGATAATGCGATTGGTATATTCCTAACGTCCATCAATACTGAAATCAGGCTGTCAGCGTCATTAACGATTAGCAGACGGTTTCGCATTACCTCCAAATAGTTTGTCCAGTTCTGCATTCCATCCATATTTTGGCCTCCTTTGTGTTACTCCCCTTTACCTGAGTTCTTGCAAAATACAAGGCCTATTGTTCATACTTTTATTATACTTTCTATGCAAAAAAGTGTCAATAAATAAAGTGTGTTCTTTTTGTCAGAATATTTTGTTACTGGTTATCCCTCATGCAAACAGCTGTAAAAATTTATTGATATCCAGTGAAAATTCCATTTTCTTCCCTGTAACAGGATGATCCAGACACAATTTGTCTGCCAGAAGCGCCACATTGCGTATTGCCAGCTGTGCGGAAAGCTCCTTTGCCTGTGCAGATCCGTATTTCGTGTCCCCGAGAAGCGGATACCCGGCATGCGCCATCTGTACCCGAATCTGGTGGTGTCTTCCTGTATGGAGTTCTATTTCCAGAAGCGCATACGTGCCCGCACGACTATTTTTCAAAAGTTTCCAGTGAAGCGCCGCCGCCTTTGCACCGTCCGTGCCTTCCGGCACAACCCTCGACAGATTGGTACGCCCATCCTTAACCAGATAGTCCGACAGTTCTCCCTCCTGCTCCTGCAAAGTCCCCGCGACAAGCGCCACATATTTTTTGGACAGTTGTCCGCCCCGCAGTCCGGCACTGAGTGCTTTTGCCGCCCCTGCATCCTTTGCAAAAACCAAAAGCCCCTCCACCGGCTGGTCGAGTCTGTGCACCACACCGATATAGGGAGGCTCGCCTTTCTTTTTGCGATAGTTTTTCAATTCCGAGACAACATCCGCCTGACCGATTCTGGCTGTCTCTGTCGCAATCCCCGCAGGCTTGTGAACAACCAGCAGGGTATCATCCTCATACACTACCATTTTATCCATTTTATTTTATCCTATTCGCGTCACATGTACCGCAGGCACCTGCCATTTTCCCTATAGCTTGAACCGGTAGCCGACACCCCATATCGTCTCGATATACTGCGGTTTGGATGTGTCTGTCTCAATTTTTTCACGAATTTTCTTGATATGCACCGTGACCGTCGCGATATCGCCTATCGAATCCATATCCCAGATTTCCCTGAAAATCTCTTCCTTGGTGAATACATGGTTGGGATTTTCTGCCAGAAATGTCAGGAGGTCAAACTCCTTTGTCGTGAATGTCCGCTCCTCACCATCCACAAACACGCGCCTTGCAGTCTTGTCAATGCGGATTCCCCTGATTTCCACAATGTCATTTTCCTTTGTGTGGCTTCCCACAAGACGATTGTAACGCGCCATATGTGCCTTGACACGCGCCACAAGCTCACTGGGGCTGAACGGTTTTGTCAGATAATCGTCCGCGCCAAGCCCAAGCCCGCGGATTTTGTCGATGTCATCCTTCTTCGCCGAAACCATCAGGATTGGCACATCCTTGTCCTCCCGGATGCGCTTGCAAATCTCAAATCCGTCAATCCCCGGCAGCATCAGATCGAGTATAATCAGGTCAAAATCCTCGGCAAGCGCCGTGGCAAGCCCCGTATCTCCGCTGTTCTCAATCTTTACCTCAAAATCATTCAGCTCCAGGTAATCCTTTTCAAGCTCCGCAATTGCTTCCTCGTCCTCAACAATCAATATTCTGCTCATTTCTGTTCTCCGTCCTTTCCTATTCACTATGGAACTACCTTGTTGTGTTCCTCCGCGCCCTTTTTCCAATACAGCCTTATTTTTTCCGGATACTTTTTGTCAGATGACGACCTCGTCCGCCCGCTCCGTATACTTGCGCAGCACAAAATGCATACAGGTTCCCTCTCCCTGCCTGCTGGTTGCCCACACGTAGCCGCCATGATCCTCGATGATTTTCTTGACAATGCTCAGGCCGATGCCGCTGCCGCCCTGCAATGAGTTCCTTGACGAATCTGTCCTGTAAAACCGCTCAAAAATGTTTCCGATGTCCTTGGATTCTATGCCCTTTCCATTGTCCTCAATCTCGATTTTAACCGACTCAACCTCGTCGAGGATACGGATGTCAATCACGCCGTTATCATGCCCCATGTACTTCACGCTGTTGCTGATGATATTGTTGATGACCTTTTTGAGCTGCTCGGGGTCTGCCACGACACAGGTATCTGCCGAAACGAGGTTTGTAAAATTCAGATGCATATTTTTGGACTCCAAATCGAGTCCGACTTCTTCCACGCAGTCCGAAAAGTAATCGGAAACATTTAAAATGTGAAAATGATATGGAATCTTGTTGGAGTCAATGCCCGAGTATGTCGTCAGCTCATTGATCAGCCTGTCCATATCATTTGCCTTATTGTAGATGGTCTTGATGTACTTATCCATCTTTTCCGGCGTGTCCGCAACACCGTCCATGATTCCCTCCACATATCCTTTAATGGAGGTTATCGGTGTCTTGAGGTCGTGGGAAATATTGCTGACAAGCTCTTTCGACTTCTTCTCATTCTGCGCCTTCTCCTCCTCGTTTTCCTTCAGCTGCAGCCGCATCTGCTCATAATTGTCGAAAAGAATACCGATTTCATCATCGCGCCTGTTTGCCATATGGTAGTCAAAGTCGCCCGTGGATATCCGCTGCATGGCAATACTCAGCTCCTTCAATGGCTTGTAAATGTCCTTGTTAAGCCATCCCGTAATGATGGAGCTTGTCATGAACAAAATGAGCATCATGGCAATCACAAGGCATTCCATCAGCCGCCTGTTAATCATCGCGCCAATCATGATATCTTCCTTTGACAGCTCCCGCAGCACGTCAATATTTTCATAATACCCGAAACCAAAAAATACAATCGCAGCACATCCCAGCGGGACTAATATGATTGTAAGAAATAGAACCATCATTTTGGACTTGAGTTTCATATGCGACTTTTTTTTCATGGCGACCTCCATTCGAAATCCGGCAATCTGACAGAAAGCATTTCAGACATGCTCTAAGGATCTGTTCAAAATAACCTATGCATCTTGACTTGTCTATTTCTGCACAGTTCCTAATGCGCCATTTTCGAGCGACGCTGTTTTTATAGGATTAGTATATCATATCCTATTTTAAAATATAGTCTTTTGTGGGATTGTTAATTTTTTTTTAATCAGAAAAAATTTAAAAATAACCTTGACAAAGTGAAATAAACTGAATATAATAACAGTAATCATTACTGATTTATTTGCAAGGGCAATACATATCTGCTAATGATGGGAATATTAGATTATCCGTAACAGTTCAGCCCAGGACTTTGCACTTGCTGCAAAGTCCGTAAAAACAGCGTAGTGGCTGAGGTGCATCAAGCCACCACGAAGTGGTTTTGCATGGCTTGATGCTTGTAACAGGAAGCCGAAGGCTGAACTGTAACAACTTTCCAGTATTTCCGCAGCTCGAAACCGACTCAGAAAGGCAGGGGTTACATGGCTATGAAGTTCAGCCGCCAGAGGGCAGCTATCCTCTCCTTCCTAAAATCCCGTAAGGATCATCCGACTGCCGAGTTCGTGTACTCCAATGTAAAGGAGGAGTTTCCAAACATCAGTCTCGGCACTGTTTACCGCAACTTAAACCAGCTGGCGGAGGCAGGCATGATAGCAAAGCACAGTTTTGGGGTTCTTGGCATTGATCATTTTGACTATGACACCAGACCACACCAGCATTTTGTGTGCAGCCATTGCAACGCTGTCATCGACTTACCCATGGACGGCAGGGATTTTTCATCCATCGATGCCGAGGCTTCCAAAGGTTTTGACGGACTGATTCAGGGACACAGGTTATACTTTTGCGGTATCTGCAGAAGCTGCCTTGACCAGGGCGTTTTGCAGGACGAAGAAAATCATTGAAAGGAAGCGCCCCAAATTTTATGGCGCTTATCAAAAATAGGAGGTAATTGAATTATGAAGTTTGTATGTGGTGTATGTGGTTATGTTTATGAAGGTGACAGCGCTCCGGAGAGATGTCCGCAGTGTAACGCTCCAGCTGACAAGTTTGTCCAGCAGGCAGGCGAGAAAAGCTGGGCAGCAGAGCATGTTGTAGGTGTCGCACAGGGCTCCAGCGAGGACATTATGGCTGACCTGAGGGCTAACTTCAACGGCGAGTGCACAGAGGTCGGCATGTATCTTGCAATGGCAAGGGTTGCGCACAGGGAAGGCTATCCTGAAATCGGTCTCTACTGGGAGAAGGCTGCATGGGAGGAAGCTGAGCACGCTGCAAAATTTGCGGAGCTTTTAGGCGAGGTGGTAACAGATTCCACAAAGAAGAACCTCGAGATGCGTGTGGAGGCAGAAAACGGCGCTACAGCTGGCAAGTTCGACCTTGCAAAGCGTGCCAAGGCTGCAAATCTTGACGCAATCCATGACACCGTCCATGAGATGGCCCGCGACGAGGCAAGACATGGCAAGGCTTTCGAGGGACTGCTTAAGAGATACTTCGGCTAATCAAAACGCCCGTAAAATCAAAGAAAGACAGTTTTTTAAGAGGATCGGCTCTTTTGGGCGGATCCTCTTTTTAATTTCAGCGGCTGTACAAATAGCTGTGTAAGGTTTTGAGCGAATCGGATAGGCTGTGTAATAAAAACCTGTGTAACCAGAAATTTACCACTTAAGCCCTCTTTCGAGAGCTCAAATGGTAAACTCCTTATCAATTTTGCTTTTCCGCACTTTTAATACAATTCGTGCTAGAATTGCAGATTCCATATTTTTTAAAAGCTCGGTACTTTCACCATCAAATTCTCGTAACAAATCTTCAAGCCCAACGAAAAGTTCAAAAAAACTTTCCAGTTTTTCTTCACCTATGATTAAACGCGCCTCGCTTGTAAAATCATCAGGCGCTTCTGCATTGAGCCTGTTTAAAGCATTTTGCATTTTTATCGCCTCGTATGCAACCTTGTATTAGGAGGTATTGCATTGAAATTTATGATATGGAACACAGTATTAATGAAGACCGTTATAATACTATCGGAATGGTAAATGATATTCTATTTGTCGTTTATACAGAGCGGAAAGAAAACATACGTCTAATATCGGCAAGACTTGCCACCAAAACGGAAAGGAGCATTTATTATGATACGGACAGTTACTTTGGATAGAAACCAGAAACCCACAAAGGAACAAATCAGACAAATAGAGGAAGCGGCAAAAAGAGAAATTGTATTTGATGAGGATTCTCCCGAACTTACTCCTGCAATGGAAAAAGCGTTTCGTTTGGCTGCAAAAAATCGCAATACACAGCAAAAAATAAACATTTCCTAAATAAAACCTCCTTGGAAGCCGTATCCCATGATACCGCCCATGAGATGGCGCGCGACGAGGCAAGACACGGCAAGGCATTTGAAAGACTTCTTAAGAGATATAAATGGGCAGGGAAAATCATCCCTGCCCATTTTGTCCTGTTATTAGCTGATGACCGCGCTGTGCCGCAAAAGATAGCTTCCATCTGTCCTTGGCACTGCCTCCACATGCATGCTGCATGCGTTTTTGTGTTTCTCCACCAGGTAACGGTCGATATAGCCCTCCTGGCAGTCCCCTCTGTCGTATGCCTTGTAAATGCTGTCCCAGAGTTTTTTGTCCGTGATGATTAAGTCAAACGTTATGTTTTCCTCGTCCCTGTCTGCCATTGCGCCAAAGCATTCATTAAAGTAGTCGCCGATATTGTCAATATAATGCTCATCACCGCCGCCCCTTACCGTCAGTACCGTGATGGACTCCGTGTTGGTCGCAGTCGTCTGGTTTGTCGTGGTATTGGCTGTTCCTGTACTGGTTGTCGTGTTTGTACTGGTCGATGGTTTTGTTGTCGTGCCTGCAGATGGTTTTGTTGTCGTGCCTGCAGATGGTTTTGTTGTATCCGCCGGCGGCGTCACGGATGGGTTTACCTCAAGACCACTGTACCGGTTGCCGTTACACGGCGGAAGGTAGATTGACAAATCCCTCCTCACATGGTCCGTCGCATAGTCCGCATCCGAACAGTTAAAATAGTCATATGTGTTCGGATTGGTATCGTCCCATGTGCTGTCCACATTGTAGTAGCCATCATCAAGCTTCACAATATTCCATGCATGGTTTTCTCCGGCATAACCAGTCACATAATAGCAGGGAATGTCAAGCTGCTGCAGCACATACTGCAATGCCCTCGCATATCCGGCGCATACTGTCCTGCCATACACAAGCGCGCTGTAGGCGCTCTGGTTCATCGGCGCATTGGCATCATATTTTACTTTGCCAATCAGCGTATCATGCACAATTTTTTCCTTGTCGTAATCCGTGTAATTTCCATAAGTCTCATCGGTGATAAGCTTTGCCGCCGCCTCGAACTCGGACTTTGCCGCGTCAAGATTGTTTGCCGTCACATTGAACACAAGCGTAATGTCAGCCACACTGCCCTTCGGGGTGTACTGGTACTTATACGCCGTGTCAACCCAGAATAATTCGGGATGGTCATTGACAACGGATGTAAACGCATTCTTCAAGTCGTTCGCCGTAATATCCGTCACTGGCGCAAAATGCTTGTTCTGCGCATCCGCATTGGCATATATCTGCCGGTAGAGCGACTTCTGCGTGTCGTTGAGCATCTCAAAATACGGATACATCTCCGCATCGAATGTCAGGCCGCTCCCCGTCTCACCCTTGCCAAGCTCCGCAGCGATCTCGTCTGCCTTGGTCTGTGTAATCTCCGTTCCTGTCGCCTTGACGGGTATATAGCCGGTCAGTCCTGCCACCTTTCCGGGAATATTGAGTTTTTCCTCCGCATTGTCCTGTGCACTCTCCGCCGAACGGGTATTTTCCGCCGCCGGAAGCTGTCCCAGCGTCACGGTAGTGTTCGCGGCAAGCGCCATCCTGTCAGGGACAGGAGCGGTCTTTTCCTCCGCATCAACCGTTATGGCTGCTCCTAATTTTACTGCAAGTTCCGGATTATAGTGGCATAGCGCAATAAAAAGAAGTATAAGCGCCAATAAGCCACCGAATCCGTACAGTACCTTCTCTACTATACGCATATCAGTAACCTCCTCGATTCCTATACTCCCCCATGAGCTCCTTCATAAACATCCCTGTTTGATATATTTGATTGACGGCGCATCAGACAGCGCCTTTTATATGGTATTATTATAAAACGTAACCAGCTGTTTGTCAACGAGACGTCTGAAAAACTTTTTCAGAAAAGTTTTCCAGACGTCTCCCATTTTCTATTTCTTTTTCTGTATGATGTCGTGTTCTTCCAGCAGCTTCTCGATTACGGTTCCCTTCACTGCCTTCAAAAGAGGGAGCTTGAGCGCATTCAGAGGTCCCGGAAGCTCGATGTCAAGTGGTGATTTGCCGTCCATCAGTTTCACGGTGCTGTCAAGAAGCTCGCGGATGTCATACACGCTTCCCCACACCTCCGGCACGCCGCGGTCGACCTTTAACAGCCCGTATACCGCCTCCATCGCAGTCCGCACGGAGTACTCTGTCGTAAAGATGGTATCTCTCGGCGTTTCGGCAAACTGCCCGAGAAATGCGAAATTGACGCAGCCGTCGGGAATGACATCCGGTCTGTCCCCTTTTCTTCTCGGCATGAAAAATGCCGTGATATATGGCATCATGGTAGGTACTGTCACAACCTCATCCTTTGCCAGTGCCGGGATGTCCTCAGCAGGAATGCCCAGATGATAGAGCCACTCCTGTGTAATCTCCTCACCGGTGCACTCCTTCATCGGCTTCTTCACGTAGTCGCCCTCCACGTCGGTAAAGAGACTGTACACCCAGACGCATACCTCATCCTTTTTCTGCTCCTTGAACTGCCCCTGCCTGTTGATTGTCCAGCTTAAAAGCCACTTGGAATCCATGCAGCTCACGATACCGCCGGTAACGACATTTCCGGTGCGCGGGTCACGCTTGCAAATCTTCTGAATCTGGTCAATAATCTGCTGGTTCGACGTGGTGACGGTCGCTGACTCCCAGTTTGTCTTTTCAATATCCGAGCAGAACTTTTCAGGGTGTCCAAAGGATGCATCCTGTGCCGCAATGTTTTTCCACAGGCTCCAGCAGCCGCTCGTCCTGACTTCCGCATTGCCGACCGGCGCATGGGTATGGTCGCCATAGATGGTTCCCTCGGTACAGCTGCCGTTTGTGACAAACACAAGGTCATTTTCCGTGAGCGGAATCGCCGTCTCCTTGCCGCCTACCCTGCACTCGATGGTCTTTGCAATCTTTTTGCCGTCATCTGTCTTATCAAATATGACATTGGTTACCTCGGTCTTGTACTGGAACGTGACGCCTGCCGCCTCAAGGTATTTGACCATTGGCAGAATCAGCGACTCATACTGGTTGTATTTCGTAAACTTGAGCGCGCTGAAATCCGGCAGTCCGCCGATATGGTGGATGAAGCGCTGGAAGTAGAGCTTCATCTCGAGTGCGCTGTGCCAGTTTTCAAATGCAAACATGGTTCTCCAGTACAGCCAGAACGTTGAATGAAATACCTCGTCGTCAAACACATCCTCGATAGTCTTGTCATACAGGTCTTCGTCCTTTGTCATGAAAAGCTTCATAATCTCCATGCAGCCCTTCTGGCTTAAATTGAACTTGCCGTCTGTATGTGCATCCTGCCCCTGCTTTACCGTTGCCCTGCACAGGGAATAATTCGGGTCTTTTTTATTCAGCCAGTAATACTCGTCAAGCACCGATACGCCTGGTGTCTCTATTGAGGGAATGCTGCGGAACAAATCCCACAGGCACTCGAAATGGTTCTCCATCTCGCGGCCGCCGCGCATTACATACCCCCTTGACGGGTCATAGATGCCGTCACATGCACCGCCTGGCAAATCCATCGCCTCCAGTATGTGGATATGCTCACCCTTCATCTGTCCGTCCCTTACCAGGAAGCACGCCGCTGCCAGCGCGCCGAGTCCGCTCCCTACAATGTATGCCGACTTATCATCAACGCCCTCAGGCTTTAAAGGGCGGGCAAAGGCTTCGTAATTACCATTACTGTAGTATATTCCCTTGCTGTTTCGCTCGAACCTGCCGCGCTCCGTATTGCGAAAGCTGCTTACCCTCTCGGCCACCTCCTTTTTGCGCGCCTCTTTTTTATTCTTTGATACAATTGCTGTCGCGCCTGCTGCCACTGCCGCTGCCGCCGCAACCCCGATTTTTACATGATTTTTGTTTGCCATTTTTTTCTCCTTTCCACTCTCGTTTCCGTTGATAAGCATAGTATATCACAAAATGACCAATGGTCAATTCCTTTGTCGTTTTATTCATGCTTTTTTTAGAAAGGTTATAATTTGGTTATGATTCCTCCTCCTGCACATAAACGATATCCTGTATCAGTTCCATTTCCAGCATTCCTGTGTCAAGCGGCATTGTCCGTTCCATTCCTTCCCCAGTCTCCCCGCATATTGCTGCAGTCCTGTCATGCACGAGAATGTTCTCCGTCCTGTCGCCCAGCGGAAGCGTTACCCCGCATTCCCCAGCCGTGCCTGTCTCGCCGGCCTGTCCCGTTTTTATTCTGCCTGCGGCCGCCTTTCCCGATACCATTTTCCAGCATTTCGGAATGTCCAGCACAAAAAATAACACTGCCGCAGCCATCCCACACAGACCCGCGGCAGCGAATAAAAAACGCGACACATTTACCATATCCCCTATACTCATGATTCCCTGCTCCTATAACATATTATTCACATTAATGCTTTGTCTTATACGTCGCCCGCACCATCTTGTGCGCCCCGTCGATAATCCAGCGGATTGATTCTATCTCTTTCCTGACAGCGCCCGTTGCCCCCTGCTCCATCTCCTGCAAATCCTCCTCTATTTCGCCAAGCACCGAAACAATCTCCTCATGCGCCACGCCGTCCTCCCTGAAATATCCCGCATACTCGACAACCCTTGACGCAATTTCCCTGTATATGCGCAGCGTGATAATCTCCCTGTCGGGCTGTGCGTCGTTCAATGCCTTTAATTCCATAAGGCTTTGCCAGTACGCTCCGTATAGCGTGGCATCCGTACCATCTATCTGCGCGGCAATCACATTTTTGTAGAATGTGCCAAGCTCCACGTACAGCCTGCATCTCTGGTGCTCTGCCGTCTTTGTGTCGTCATCCGCATAGCCATTCATGGCAGACTGAAACCAGCTGACTGCCCGCGACTGCCTGTTCTCCTCATGTGCATAGTAATACCAGTAGGCATTCCCCATCTCATAGCAGAAATCGGCATACTCCTTCGAATTCCTTTTCTGGAACTGCTGCAGGTACTTGTGCGTGCTGATGCCCAGTTTCAGAACCATCTCCTCCTCCGCGTCACTAAATATGCCATCCTCGACGGCTTTTTTGTAAAAAGCGTGGTATGCCTCCCCCCTTGCCGCATCCACGGCAACCGCATCCATATACATCCTGCACGCCGCATCGGAGTCCGGCGACATCTCTGCCATCTGGATGAAATCCCGGTACGCGTCACCCTGCTCCTTTCCCGCCGCGGCGGAAAATCCCATCCCTCCGGCTGCACACAAAAGGGAGAGCGCGGCGGCTGCCCCAAACAGCCCAAGCCTTCCGCGGTATCTGCGCTGTGCCTCCGTCTCCAGGTCGTGGTAGTGCGCAAGATCATAGCGCAGCTCCCCGGCTGTCTGGTATCGCTCATCCGGATTCTGCCGGGTGCATTTGGCTATAATCCTGGCAAGGCCTGTCGAAAGCTGCTCATTCCACCTGGTAATCGGACAGATTTCGTAGGGCGGCTCTGCCGGATTGTGCCCTGTCACCAGATGGTACAGTGTCGTTCCCAGACAATAGATGTCGGTGCGGGCATCCGTCTGCCCCATGCCGCCAAACTGTTCCGGAGCCGCATAGCCTTTGGTTCCCAGACAGACTGTGTCTGCCACGTTTTTCTCCTTAAACTCGCGTGCCGTGCCAAAGTCAATTAATACTACGCGTCCATCCGATTTTAGCATAATATTCGAGGGCTTCATATCCCTGTAAATCACCGGAACCGGCCTTGTATGCAGATAGTCCAGCACATCACACAGCTGTAAGGCCCAGTCAGCCACCTGTTCCTGTGGCTGTGCGCCTTCCTCTGCGAGAAGCCTCTCAAGCGTGTTCCCTTCTATATAATCCATAACAATGAGAAAATTTTCATCGGAGTCGATGACATCAATGATACTTGGAAGATTTGGATGGCTCAGCTTTTTCAGTAAATCTGTCTCCATAATGAGACTCTGCCTCATCAGGTCAAAATCCCTGCTGACCGATTTTCGGACTTCCTTGACTGCCCATGGCTTGTTTGCCTTTTCGTTTATCGCAAGATAGACATTGCTCATGCCGCCATGCCCGATTGCATTCAGTATTTTGTATTTTCCGTCGATGACGGAGCCGATTTTTAACATGTTTATTTTCCTAACTTGTACAATTTTTATACCAGAATGTGATACTCACAGCATATTTCATACGGCGTCACCCTCATGTGTTGACTGCCTTGGCAAGAATTGCCGAGATATTATCGCGCTCCCCCCGCTCCTTGTTCACGCCAATCAGGTACCGCAGCTGCTCATTCATGATGTGGGAATTTTCCAGCCTTTTCTCCACACGCCAGTCCATGTCCTCAAATGCAGTATGACAGTACGCATACACCTCAGCATCTGCCAGGTTATGCCGGAACCCGTCCGAACATAGCAGAAAACTGTCGCCCGCGTACAAATCCCCCTGCAGAAAGTCAGGCTTCACGCTGTTTACTGTGCCGATACACTGCAAAAGGACATTTCTGCGCGCGTCATTTTCTGCCTGTTCCGGTGTCATATGGCCGAGCGCAACCTCACGCGCCACATAGGTCTGGTCTGCCGTCAGCTGCTCCATCCCATTCCCCATGACATAGACGCGGCAGTCCCCTATATGCGAGATATAATAGCGTCCGTCGAGCAAAAGCATTGCCGTCAGCGTCGTTCCCATCGTGGTGCCGTACCCCTTGCCATAGTCCATAATTCTCGTATTGCACGCATTCGCCATCTGGTGCCAAATCCGTTCCAGGGCGCTCTCCGAAAATCCCTTTGCCAGAAAATATGGAAATTCCCTCAAAAACCACTGTTCATAGGCGCGCACCACTACCGTGCTCGCCACTTCCCCCTGTTCCAGGCCTCCCATGCCGTCACACAGAACCGCAAATGCGGCTTCGCCGTAGTTCGTATTTGCAACCTTTACCGCAAGACTGTCCTGATTGACAGGTTTTACAGTCCCGGCATCCGTCTGTGCTGCCACTGTATAATGCCATTCCATATGCCATACCCCTACCATGCCCGTTTTTATTTTGTCAGGCTCCTGAATTCAAAAACATCATCCGCAAGCTGCATCAGGCATCCATCCTCCAGTTTCCAGTACTCGCCCGGTTCCAGTTTCCTGCCGTTTATGAACGTGTGGTTGAGCGAACCTTTGTCCACCAGATAAAAGCCGTCCGGCTTTTGTACGATATCTGCATGGTTTCTGCTCACTGCAGGATTATCCTTAATGCAGTAATCCACATACGATGCATCCTTGCCCATCTTAAACAGGCTGCGGTTAATCACAACCTTTTCCCCCGTGCGCTTGCGTATAATATACGTGACTGCGTCTGTTTTTCCAAGCGCCTTTGTGCGCTGCCGCAGTTCCAGGCTGTCCTTTGCGTTTTTCTTAAGGCCGTCAAACTCCTCCGTACTGCCATAGGTACTTTCTTCCACCGCCGCCTGTGGTTTTGCTTCCCCTGACAGGCCGGCCAGCAGCGTATCGCAAAGCTTCCGAATCTCCACAAGGCACTGCCTGATGTCCTTGCCCGGCTCGCTTTTCGTCGGAATATATGGCATCAGTACCGTTTCACCGGATTTGTCCACGTACATTTCCTTCGGATCCAGCAAAAGCCTGTCCGCAGAAAGCATATATTCCTCAAGGCTGAGCGCGGCCGCAATCATATCCGCAAAGAAACGCAGCAGCTGCTCCTTTCCCTTTACACTGTTGTTCTCATAAATGTAATCATACAGTCTCTTCTTACCTGTCACGCGGATTCTCCACTCACCATCCCTGTATTCTGCCTCAAGAAGCCCTTTTATCCTGTTACCCGACAGCATTCTGACAGCAAGCCCGTCGACCAGTTCCTGCTTAATCTGACAGACGCGGTATGTCTCGCCATTGTCCGTCACACTCTCCATACGGAACTCCTCATGTTCCGCTGCACACTCCTCTACAGGTTCTGCCTCGTCGTCCCCCGCATCCGTACCGGATTCACACAGCTTTATCATCTGCCTGTATATCTGCTCCATGCTCTGGTATTTGCCAATATGGCGCTCGTCACTGTCATCGTTCTCCGTCAAATATCCGATTACCGTGCGGGATGGAATTTCATCCTTTCTGATATCGGTATTCTCGACACCATCCCCCAGAAACAGGGCATCATACTCCACTGCCTTGATATCAACGGCATCAAGTCCAAAACCGCCGTTCTTTACGTTTATCTCGAAACTTTCCCTATGATGTTCCTTCAGGAAGCCGACAAGACGCCACAGATAATTCTCATCACGCTCCAATATTCCTATTCTGTACATTCTATGCCAACACCTTCCTAATAAAAGATATGTCCGCCAATTCTTATGCCCTCAAGCCCTGGTATCGGAGTCCTAAAGTAAACACACTGTCCTACATTTGTCGCACCGCTCATCGCCTCGTCTGCTGCCTGATAGCAGCTTGCCGTCGCGGAATCGTTTGCGAGCGCCAGTGCCAGCCGTCCGCTTGCCACCGGGGAAAACTGCTTTTTCTGATAGACGACGCCCACCACGGTATTCGGGTACACGGAACTGAGCACCCTGTTAATGACCACTGCGCCCACAGCAACCTGCCCTGCATATGGCTCCGCGCCCGCCTCACAGTATATGATGTTTGCCATCAGCTTGCGGTCGCCTTCCTCAAACGTGACCTCCGATATGTCGCGCCATTTTGACTTAGCCGCAAGGCGCGATTTTGCCAGCTCCTCCTCGTACTGCTTCTGCAGCGCCTCGATATCCTGCTCCTGCTCGCTAATCATGGACTCGAGCGCGTCAATCGTCGCCTCCGCATCTTTAATCTGGTTGGAATACTGTGCCACGTTCGCAGATGTCTGACTGACAAGACTTGATACCTTTCCTTTTTCCTCCTCGACCTCCGCCTTCAGCTCATTGAGCGCCGCAAGCTCCTCCTCGAGCAACGCCTTTGTCTCCTCAACATGCTTTCTGGTCTGTGTAAACTGCTTCAGCATTTTCTGGTCATACTGGTTAATGCGGTCAATATAGTCGCTTTTGTTCAGAAAATCCGAAAAATTTGTGGCAGAAAACAGGATATTCAGGTAGCTGTCGCTCCCTCCCTGTTCATACATTGCCTTGATGCGCACTTTCATATTGGCATACTGTTCGTCCTGTATGCGGACAGCCTCCTCAAGCTCTTCCTCTGTCTGCGCAATCAGCGTTTCTTTTGCAGCAATGTCTGTCTCAATCCCTTCAAGCTTTGTACTCACGTCCGCAAGGTCGTCATTGAGCGTACTAAGCTGTCCCAGCAGCGAATTTTTTGTAATCTGCAAAGACTCTTTCCTGTCCTCGGTGTCCTCTTTTGCATCCTCCGTCCTTTCCTTCTCTGCCTTTGCCTTTTGCAGCCGCTCCAGTGTTGTCTCAGCATATACCGGTCTCGACATACTCGCGGCGGACAGCACAGCAAGCACCGCTGCAAGCATCACTGCCGCCGGCCGTTTATATGACGCTTTCATGAATTCCTTTAACCCTCCACGTTATATTATACCCATGGCAGATGAAATCTGCCGTGAGTATTGTGCCAGCCGCAGCCGCGAAGCGGCATACTTCCTTATGCGGCTGTGTACATCACATTATACTGAGCGGTCAGTCTTTTCGACCGCCAGTATATCTGCCTTTATTTCATTGTTTCTTCTTCCAATGTCCGGATTGCCGCAACCCTCCTGCGGTGCTTTTCCTCTCCCGGAAACGTTGTGTTCAAAAATGTGTCCACGATTGCAAGTCCGAGACTGGTTCCCACAATCCCGCCGCCAAGCGCAAGCACATTTGCATCATTGTGCTCCCGCGTCAGTTTCGCAGACAGGGTATCCGAACACAGCGCACAGCGCACGCCCCTGACTTTATTCGCCGTGATGGATATGCCGATTCCTGTCGTGCAGACCACAATTCCGCGCTCACATTCGCCTGACGCGACAGCCTTCGCAACTGCCTGCCCAAATGCCGGATAATCGCAGGAATCTTTTCCGTAACAGCCAAAATCCTTATACTCCATATTGTTCTCTTTGAGATACTTTAAAATCTCCTGCTTGAAATCATACCCGCCATGGTCACTTCCAATTGCAATCATACTATTATCCTCCATATGCTCACTACACGGTATCACACCCTGACTACCTTATGCCCTGCCGCCTTCAGCAGCCTGTTCATCACTGCCTGTCCGTACCCCTTGTCCCCAAACGAGTCTGAAAAACACTCGGAATAAATATGTGCGATGTTCTCATCGTCAAACTCGCGCAGAAAGGAATACAGCTGTTTTGCAATAATCACGGTGTCAATCCTGCTTCCCGCATTTTTGATGCTGGAAGCCTTATATTTGTGAATTTGTTCCTCCGTGCCGATAACGCCTGTGCGTTCCCCGGCAGCCTCGTGCATTGCAGCCTGTTTATTGATATACCGCACCACCTTTTCCGGTGCGCCCTCCACGACCACAAGCTCACCCTTCGGCGCATAATGCCGGTATTTCATGCCGGGTGCCCGCGGTGCCTGCCCGGAATCTCCATCAAAGACCGTGACATCCATATCCACGTCTCCGACCAGCCGCGACATCATCCCCTGGGTGATATTTCCGGGACGCAGTATCACGGGCACCCTGTGGGTCACGTCCACAATCGTGGACTCAATGCCGATATTGGCGCCCTTCGAATCAATAATCATGTCTATCCTGCCGTCCAGGTCCTGTATCACATGTTTTGCAAGCGTCGGGCTTGGCCTGCCGGAAATATTTGCGCTCGGCGCTGCTATGAATCCCCCGGAAAAGCTAATTAAAAGACTTGCAAGCGCATGTACCGGCATCCGCACTGCAACCGTGTCCAGCCCGCCCGTCGTCTCATACGGCACCAGATCTGTTTTTTCAAAAATCATCGTAAGCGGTCCCGGCCAGTACATTCTTGCAAGTTCTTCTGCCTTCGGGGGTACTTCTTTCACTATTTTTTGAAGATCGTCCATGTTCGAGACATGCACAATCAGCGGGTTATCACTCGGTCTGCCCTTCGCCGCATATATCTTTTTTGCCGATTCCGGATTCAGCGCATCCCCGCCGAGCCCATACACCGTCTCTGTAGGAAAAGCCACAAGCCCGCCCCGCTTAATAATATTCCCTGCCTCTATCAGCTTTTCCCTGATGCTTTCAGGCGCATCCGTCCCTTCTATGGCAACGATTTTTGTTTCCATAATCTATGTCATGCTCCCACACTGTTTTCCATACAGCAGCCGGCTTCCTGCAAATCTGCGGCTGCACACCATTTGTACCATAAAATTTTTCAAAATTATTTTAGCATACTTATTCCATTAAATAAAGGTATTAATTTAAAAAATTTGTAACAACTTTTTAAGAATTGATGACCTGCATAATTCCCATATAGATTGCCCACGCAACCCGCTCCTGGTAATCCTCCTGTGTCAGCAGCTCTGCCTCGGCCGGGTTGCTCATGAATGCGCACTCGACAATCATAATCGGCACAGACGTCTTTTTCAGGAGATAGTAACTGCTGTTATCTTTTGCAACCCGCTCCTTTTCAGGCTTCAGTGTCTTAATCAGCTGGCTCTGCATAATCTCGGCAGCCTCCTTGCCTTTTACAGAATCCTTATAATAAAACACCTGCACGCCGCTGACAGACGCATCAGGATAACTGTTCTGATGGATGCTTACTGCAAGCGCCGGTTTTGCCTCCTCAATAATGGCAAGACGGTTCTTCATGTCACGGACTTTTTTGTTTGTGTCGCTTTCCTTATATAATCCGTTATCGTCTTTTCTTGTCATCACCACATTGATTCCGCTTTCCCTCAGGTTCCTCTCAAGCTTCAGTGCAATTGCAAGGTTGATATCCTTTTCCAGCGCATTGTTGACCCCCACCTTTCCAGGGTCGATGCCGCCATGCCCGGCATCAACCACAATTGTTATCTCCCCCGTGCCCCTGCCAAATATCCTTCTCGCATGTTCCTCTATCGTGCTCACAAACTGCGCAGACTCCCTTGCTGCCACAATCATGGCCAGAACCAGCAGGAACGCCAGAATTTTTGTTGTATTTTTGCCCCGACCTGTGCCCATTCCATACACCATACCCAAAACTGTTGGTACATTATATGAAATTTTTTTCTCCCCAATGCCAACGTTATCACCCCAAATGGTTAATATTTTGCCGGAATCCAGTCCTACAGAAACGATTAAGCACTGTTTTTTATGTTTCACTTTGGTAAAAGTGCACATTTGTTTCCAGTTAAAAAAGAAAATATTTGACAAATTTTGCACTAAAATATATGATTATATTATGTTTAATCTATATCTAATAAATTGAGGGGGACTTTTTATGGATTTGGAAGTATTAAAAAACGAAGAACGGCGCATGAACATGATTATGTTTCTTTTTATGACAGCCATACCGATTGTTGCCTTTACATATGTAACGCTTTTTAATGGCGGAAAGGCGCGGGACGCCGTTGCACTGGTCATGACAGGATGCAGCATCCTGATTAAGCTGCTGCAAAAACCGCTTGGAAAATATGCAAAATACCTGTACATTTCCATCCTGCCTGTAGCGGGTGCCGTGACCATCGTTGTCGGCACGCCTGCCTGCTTTGGCGCAATGGTCGAGGCTTACTTTTTGATTCTGTTTCTGGCCGTGCCATACTATGACTTATCTGTAATTAAAGTATGTGCCGGTTCTACCCTGATAGCAAACATAGCTGCCATGATTTTCTTTCCCAAGGCATATTTTGCCATGTACACGCTTCCCATCTGGATATTTATCTGGATGGTTTATGTGCTCGCCATTCTTGTCGCAGCGTTTATCGTGACAAGAGCCTGCTCATTATTTGCAGATGTGGAAAAGAAAGAAACCGAAGTCATAGGACTGCTTGAGAATGTCCGCAGTGCCTTTGACGGGCTGCAGCAGTCATCTGCCAAAATCTATGATGCCCTGCATGATTTCGAGCAGACCACCACGGGCATCGCCGCATCGACCGAGCAAATTTCCAACAGCGCGAATCTGCAGATTGACCAGGTGCGGGGAAGTCTTGAAATTTTTAATGATTTGAACGATAAGATTGTGGACTCCGAGGACCGTGTTGTCCAGACAATGGAAAACATCCGCGACCTCAAGTCCAAGAATGATGACGGCATCAAGGCAATTGAACAGCTTGCCAAAAAATTCGGTGAAAATATTGAATCGACAAAAGTGGCATCCGAAGGCGTTACGCAGCTGGCGCACAAGTCAAGCTCCATCGGCGAAATCATCGAAAGCATCGGACAGATTGCAAAGCAGACCAACCTCCTTGCGCTCAACGCGGCAATCGAGGCAGCAAGAGCCGGCGAGGCAGGAAAAGGGTTCGCCGTCGTAGCCGACGAGATTAACTCGCTCTCATCCGAGTCCGCATCCGCAACCCAGAAAATTGACACCATTTTAAAGGATGTCATATCAAGTGTCGCGGAAATCAACAAAGTCATCGACAACAACAATGTCATCGCGCAGGAATCCAACGAGAAGCTCGACGACACCGTGAAAATTTTTGAGACGATGCTCAACTCCTCGGAGGAAGTCATCAATGTCACAAGCCTTCTCAAGGACGAGCTGGAAAACATTGTCACCATTAAGGAGCGCCTGCTTCAGGCAATGCAGAGCGTGGAGGAAATTTCACAGCAGTCTGTCCAGAATACCACGGATATCAGCGCATCAACCGCAGAGCAGGCAGCAGGGATTGAAAGCATCCTCAAATTTATGGAGGATGTCCAGAACGGCATTGACCAGCTCTCCTCCGTACTCAATTCCAACAGCCAAGGCGCATAACTTTCCATGCAAAAGATTCCAGTATAACAGTCCTGTATCGGACTGTTATACTGGTGGCCGAAAAGACTAACCCCGAACCCATTTCCCGACAAGGCTGTTTATAAAAAACACCACAATGTCCGCTGCCACGATGGTAGACCCGACCGGAGTAGAAAAAAGTATCGACAGCACAATCCCTGCAAACGCACACAAAACGGATAAAACCGCGGCGTAAATGACCACTCCCTTAAAGTTCTGTATTACACACATCGCTGATAATGCCGGAAAAATGATAAGCGCCGAAATCAGAAGCGAGCCGACAAGGTTCATGGCAAGCACGATGATTACTGCCGTGATAATGGCAATCAGATTATTGTACACACTGGCTTTCAGCCCCGTCGCCCGCGCAAAGTTCTCATCGAAGGTCACGGCAAAAATACGGTTGTACAAAAGGATAAAAACCGCCACGACAATAACCGACATCACGACACACAGCCATACTTCGGCTTTTGTAAGTGTCAGAATGGATGTCGAGCCAAAAAGCGTGCTGCACACGTCACCCGAAATATTTGCCGACGTCGAGAACAGGTTCATGACGAGGTAGCCGACCGAGAGCGAGCCGACCGAGAGCATGGCAATCGCCGCATCCCCATGTATTTTCGGATTCTGTCCTGTCCTGAGAATCAGTATCGCCGCCAGTACCGTCACCGGCATCACCACAACCGAAGTGCTTCCGATGTCAAAAAGCGTCGCAATCGCAAGCGCCCCAAACGCCACGTGCGACAAACCGTCACCGATATAGGAAAACCGTTTCAGCACCAATGTCACCCCGAACAGCGCCGAGCAGAGCGCAATCAGCGTCCCGACAACCAGCGCATACCGCACAAAAGGATACGACAGATAAAATTGTAATGTTTCCACCATTTTGATACCCCCGTCCTAAACCATCTTTTCACTGTAGCTTCCAAGTTCTTTCCAAAAGTCACTCTTTACATAATCTCCTGCTGACCCGATAAAAGACCTTTCCTTCTCCACATGAAGAATCCTGTCCGCATATTTCACTGCGGCATGTATGTCGTGTGAAACCATAATGATTGTGAGTCCTTCCGTGTTCAGTTCCTTGATCAGCTGGTAAAATTCCGCCGTCACCCGCAGGTCAAGTCCTGTCACCGGCTCGTCCAGAAGCAGAAGCTTTGCGGAAGCGCACAACGCCCGCGCCAGGAGCACTCGCTGTTGCTGGCCGCCCGAAAGATTCCGGTAACATTCCTTTTTCAAGTCCCAGATATCCATACGCTTCATATGCTCCTCGGCAAGCTGTTTCTGTTCCCTGCCAAAAAAGGGTCTCCTGCCGCACTTGGAGAGCGTTCCAGACAATACGATTTCCCACACGGATGCCGGAAAGTCCTTCTGCACAAATGTCTGCTGCGGCAGATAGCCGATTTCATATGCCGCCAGGCCGTCCCCATATGTTATGCTTCCGCCCATCAGCGGGGTAAGCCCGAGCAGCGTTTTCATCAGTGTACTCTTTCCTGCACCATTCTCCCCCACAATGCACAGGTAGTTGCCCTTTTCCACGGTAAAGCTGATGTTTTCCGCCACGGGTGTCCCCTCATAGCCCAGGATTAAATTGTCGCATGTTATATATGCCATTCCCATAACCTCCTACTGCACTGCCACATTCAGCGCCTGTCCCAGAACACTACAGTTTTTCTCCATCGCAGCCAGGTAACTAAGTCCTGCCCTGATGTCTTTTCGCGACACGGACTGAAGCGAATTCAGGACAAATATTTTCTGGTTCTTCGTTTCCGTATTCTCTATCAAGACCCGCGCCAGCCTGTCATCCGACCCATCCAGCACAATCACCGCACCAGTCCCCAGCGCTTCCAGCTTGTCCGCCAGAAACGCAACCGTGCCAAAGCTTGCCTCCGTCTCCGCACTGCATCCCTCAAAAGCGGCATAATACTTGATTCCATAGTCCTCCACAAAATACCGGAATGGAAACCTGTCCGCAAACAGCAGCGTATCGTTCCTGCTTTCTTCAACCACCCTGGCATACTCCAGGTCAAGCGCATTCAGCTTTGCCAGATACGCGTCACAATTCTTTTCATACAGACTTGCATGGGCGCCGTCCAGCGCTTCCAGCTGCACAGAAACCTCCTCCACAATCATCCCTGCATTGCGGAGGGAAAGCCAGATATGTTCATCATATTCCGATGCGTGTCCCTCATGTCCATGACCTTCCTGTCCCATGTGGTCAAAACTTTCCAGATGCTCCTCCTCGACAAGGTTTCCGCTGACGACTTCCATCATATTGATGACCCGCATATCCGGATTGACCGCTTCCGCCAGCGCATCATCAACCCATACGTCAGATTCGCCCCCGACATAGACAAACATATCACAATCCGAAACCCTGGCAATATCCAGTGCCGACGGCTGAAAATTGTGCAGGTCTCCCCCCTTGTCCATCAACAATGTCAGCAAAATATTTTCTTCATTTCCCTGAATCAGGTTCCGCACCCAGTCATACTGCGGAAAGGTAGTGCATACAATATGCAGGCGGCTGTCATCTGCATCCGGGACGCTGTCAATGGCACATCCCGACAGCAGGCACATACAAAGCACGACAATCACAAGCATCCTTTTCCATTGCTTTCTTATCATAATCATCACCAAGCCCTATTTCCTTTGCGCGTCCGTGTGCAATCGAGTAGGGAAAATTCTTCTTCCACTACCCGCGCGCCGACGACGCGCCACTTTAGTGGCATATTTCCTCTGCGTCGGCGTGTGCATAAAATAAAACGCAAATCATTTGCATTTTGTTATTATATACACATGCGATAAAATTGTCAATAGCCTTTGAACACCCATGTGCATAAAGAAGGAACAGTTCAGCCTTCGGCTTCCTGTTACATAAAAAATCCCATAACTGCCAAAAAACATGCAGTTATGGGATTTACTGTTTTTATGCCGTGTTCTGTTTTCCGTAACTGTTGAGCCGCCGGCCGCCTGTCCCTATTATCCTGCCCCCTACTGTGCCATATAATCCGCAATCACGTCCCAGACACCAGAAACCTCCAGTCCAAGCTTCCAGCTCGCCACTCCCTTGATGCCCTGACTCTGCATCACCTGAAGCTTCACCCGTATGGATTCCACATCCTCCAGCCAGCACTGGTACAGCGTGTCGTTTACCTGATATTCAGCATAATTCTGGCAGGGCTCGTCCAGCCATGTCGGCGTAACCCCGGTTCTTTTCACCCAGTCAGCCTCAGCATTCATCGTAAGTGTTGATGCCTTCAGCCCATCTGGTCCGGATTCCCACACCCTTGTATAAAACGGCACCGCATTGATAATCTTTTCTGCCGGAACCACTGCCTTCGTATCGACAATTCCGCCCTCCACAAAGCCAATCGACGCATTGGAGCCCGCCGCCCCGCCGCCTACATAATGCTCATCATAACCCATGATAATAAGGTAATCTGCCACAATCCCCTGTTCCTTGCGGTTATAATGCGCAGTATATTCAGATGGGACATAGTTGTCAACAGAAAGAATAACCCCGCGCCTGCGCGTCTCTATCGACAGCTCCCGCACAAACTGGACAAAATGCGTCCCCGAATCACTCCGAACCTTCTCAAAATCAATATTGATTCCGTCAAGCCCATAGGCATCCACCTGTGCCATCAGTCCGTCAATCAAATACCTGCGGTTTGCGGAGGAAGACAACAGTTCCACAAAATCTATCTCCACACCATACAAATCCATGCTGTCCACATCCGTGACTAGCGCCCACACATCGATGCCAAGCTCATGCGCCTTCGCCACATAAGACTGGTTGGCAAGGCTGGTGAAATCCCCGCTGTTGCTGCTCAGCCGGAACCACGTAGGAGACACCACATTGACTGCCCTGGTTGGCGCAAGCGCCGCCGCCAGTGAATCCCCCCCGACCTCGTCAAACACCTGATGGAACGCCAGATTAATCTTACCGTCTTTTTTGACATTATTGTATACTATCTCCTGGAATCCCGTACTGCATTCCCGCTCTGCCTGATGTTCATCCTTCAGAACCTTATTCTCGACATAACCGATAAACGCATCCGTTGTCTGCACCTTCGACCAGTTTTCCATCTTTTCCAGAATCTCCACGGAATCACCGGCAGCAAGCTCCTTCAGGATATCACTCTTGATGCCGCCCTGATAGCGCAGCGCCGTCTTTTTGGAAACCGTCGCCTCCGTATAACTGCCCCACTGCGTATAAATCTGCACGCGCAGCGGCTCATCATGCACCAGATACTCAAAATTGGCATACTTTTTTACATAGTCTCCCGCTATATACAAGGTGTCACCCTCATAAAATGCCGCCTGATACCCCAGATCCTGTCCGGCATCGGACACATACATGACATTGCTGCCCTCTCCGATACTAATCCGCACAACATCCGTATCCGTCGTAAACAGCAGTACCTGCTCCGCACTGTTTACATAGAAACGATCCGTAAAATATTTCTCCACAGCAGGAAGCGTAAAGTAACAGACCCCCTCCCGGAGTCTTGCCTTCTCCTCCACAATCGAATCCTGCACCACCATGGCAACGTCATCTGCATTTGTAATATTAAAGTACTCGTTTAAGTCCGCCTTATTCTTCGAATAAGAATATTTCTCCAATATCCGGCTGCCAAGTGCTGCTGCTATCACAATTAAAATGAGAACAATCGGCACAAGTACCGTAACCACTCTTTTTTTCATACGGATACCTCCAATTGTTCTCATTATAGCAAAAGTTTGATATGAAGTACACAAAAATATTTTTTTCATGTAACTTCCTTTTACCAGAAATGTTGTTGTTTTAGACCTCTGTTTTCTTAAAAGTATAGGATATCAGGCTTTCAAAAAATTTCCTGAAAAAGTTCCTATCATTTTTTGTCTGCATATGATAAAATATAAATGTCTTGTTAGCTTTGCCATTTTCCGGCAAATCACATTCCGCCGTGATACAGATTTTATGCATAGAGGGGTTTTCTATTTCATCAATAAAACTTATCACGGTTCATATTTTATCCAATGCGCGCCAAAGCCAAAAGGCCGCTTCGTGATTTGTGTGATATATAAATTGCGTAAGATGCCAAACATGTACATTTTGAAAATATTTCATTCTGGATATGTAAAGCATAAAAAGCCCATGTCTTTTCAATCGTCAATTCTAAGACTTGGAAAAATATTTTTGCGTTATCAGCACAAGCTAATAAGACAATGAGAAAATTTTTGACAGCGCCTCCCTTCTGTACGAAATTTGTTCTCAATGCATCTTACACAAGCATTATTAGCACATTTCGAAATTTTATGCAAATTGAAATGTAAAAATTCGTCCGAAATGTAAAAATTAATACAACTTTTTTGAAAAAACATCTGTTATTTTGACATTTGGGACGATATACACAATATACCCCGCCTTTTACTAATTTTAGTGATTATTGGTATTTTAATAAATTTTTTAAAAACTGTTGTCCTGCCCTATTGACTAAAGCATCTCTACATTATAATATATGTGAGAAGGTCAGTTGTTAATGTCCATTTTAAGCTGGCATACGGCAGTACACGTACACTATATCTCAAGATATTTTTAATAGTGAGGATGTGAATAATATGAAAATCGAAAAAGTAAATGACCATCAAATTCGCTGCACGCTGACAAAGGCAGATCTTGCTGACCGGGAGCTCAAGATCAGTGAGCTGGCATACGGCACGGAAAAAGCCAAAAACCTTTTCCGCGACATGATGCAGCAGGCTTCCTACGAATTTGGATTTGATGCTGATGATATTCCACTTATGATAGAAGCAATCCCTCTTAATTCGGAGTGCATCGTTCTGGTAATTACCAAGGTGGAGGATCCCGAGGAGCTTGACACGCGCTTCTCCAAGTTTGCCCCCTCCGTCCACGACGAGGAGGACGATGACGACGATATCGGCAACACGCTGGACAGCATGCTTCAGAGTCTGTCCGAGGGCGCGGACGATGTCCTTGACCTGTTCAAGAAAATTCATGACAGCCACCTTGCGGAATCTGTTCCCGACAACGCCGCCGGCAAAAGGAACGCAAAGATACCCGCAAACGCAAATCTTGGCGTTGACCTCACACGCATTTATGGCTTTGAATCCCTGAACCAGGTGACACGGCTTGCCCATATTCTCATACAATTTTATAACGGAAAAAATTCGCTGTACAAAAATGAAAAGAAACCGGGCTATATGCTGGTGGTGACGCAGTCCGACCACACGCCCGAAGAGTTCAACAAGATATGCAATATGCTCTCGGAATATGGCAATCCTGAAAAAATTGCTGCCGCGAGCGAGGCATATATGGAAGAACACTTTGAACCGGTCATCAAGGATAAGGCAATTCAGGCGCTTTCCCTTGTATAGCAAAACCATGATACAAAAAATCCACGGCTTACAACTGCCGTGGATTTTTAAGTAGGGCAAAAGGCATTTTCCCAGCCAATTTGTTCAAATTTGAAAGATTTATGCAAGCGCCGAAATCTTTTCCATTAGTGCGTTGATGTCCATTCCGTGTACCATCGCTGCTTCCTCCAATGTCTCTCCCTGTGCGGAAGGGCATCCAAGGCAGTGCATACCCGCATCCATAAGTACAGGTGCCACCTCTGGCTTCACACTTAAAATTTCACCAATTGTCATATCCTTTGTTATTGCTGCCATTTTCATTCCTCCTAATATGCCAATATAATACATGACATTTTTTCTTAATTATTCCTAATCAACGTTGTTTTATACACTGCTGCCAATACTTACTATAATATATTTTTTTTATTTAATCAAGAAAGAGTTCATAAAAATTCTCCCCCTCAGACGCACTTCTTTTCCACGCCTTTCCATCAGCCCAAAGTTTCCTATTGACTTTAATACGGTAAACTGCTAACATGATAATGTAAAAAAGGGCATTTCACAACCCTGATTTATACGCCTGCCAAAGCAGGCAGATGGGAGTTAGAACGTAATAAAAATTTAATTTTTTACCAAATGGAGGAACATTATGAAAAATATATTTACCAGAGCCTTGACCTTAACGACAACGCTTATGCTGTCCGCTGCACTTGCAGGATGCGGCAGCACACCCGCATCATCCACGGATCGCTCCGCACCGGACACACAGGAAAATAGCAGCAACGCTGTTTCTTCTGCGGAAAATGCAGAAC
Source organism: uncultured Lachnospiraceae bacterium (assembly GCA_949066965.1). Lineage (GTDB taxonomy): Bacteria > Bacillota > Clostridia > Lachnospirales > Lachnospiraceae > COE1. The sequence continues at coordinate 26,792 of CARTDA010000004.1, read as the reverse complement.
CGGAATCCGGCACAGCCCCTGACTCTGTTACCGCCCAAAATGATGCATCCGACCTTGACTACATCAAAGGCAAGGGCACTCTGGTTGTCGGCATCACCGATTTTGAACCGATGGACTACAAGGACGAAAATGGAGAATGGATTGGATTTGACGCGGACATGGCAAAGGCATTTGCTGAAAGTCTCGGTGTCTCCGCCGAATTTGTAGAAATTGACTGGGATAATAAGGTTATGGAACTCGAGGGCAAGACAATCGACTGCGTATGGAACGGCATGACCCTCACGCCCGAGGTCACAGGCGCCATGGAATGTTCCAATGCCTACTGCAACAATGCACAGGTTATCGTCGTTCCTGTCGACAAGGCTGACAGCTTCCAGGACAAGGACAACATTCCTGAAGTAAGCTTTGCCGTCGAGGCAGGAAGTGCAGGCGAAGCACAGGCGTCCATGTTTGAGCTGGAGCACACTCCTGTCACAACACAGGCGGATGCGCTGATGGAAGTAGCCGCCGGGACTTCGGACGCAGCCATTATCGACTCCCTCATGGCTGCCGCCATGGTTGGCGAGGGGACAGGATATGCCAGTCTTACCTATACTGTCGGACTCAATAGTGAAGAGTACGGCGTCGGCTTCCGCAAAGGCTCTGACCTTGCAGCCGCACTGAACGACTTTTTCACTGCAAGCACCCAGGATGGCAGTATGCTTGCAATTGCAGAAAAATATGGTGTACAGGCTGCCCTCATTGAATAGCGCCAGAAGAGAACAAGAAGCAGGAGATTCCTTATGCAACTGATTATTGAACAATTTCCAATCGTTATCCGCTCGCTTAATATCGGTTTTTTACAGACCCTAAAACTGTTTTTTGTCACGCTCATCGGCGCATTCCCGCTCGGTCTGCTCATTGCGTTTGGTTCGATGTCCCACTTTAAGCCGCTGAAATACCTCTCAAGATTTGTCGTGTGGATTATACGGGGCACCCCGCTCATGATTCAGCTGCTGATTATATACTATTTTCCGGGGCTGATTCTGCATACCCCCATCTGGGGCAGCGGCGAAAGCGGACGCTTTCTGGCAGCCAGTGTATCCTTTATATTAAACTACGCATGTTATTTTTCAGAAATATACCGCGGCGGCATCCAGTCCATTCCCATCGGGCAGACCGAGGCAGGGCTTGTGCTCGGCATGACAAAAACACAGATTTTTTTTAAAATCAAGCTGCTGCAGATGGTAAAACGAATTGTTCCTCCAATGTCCAATGAAATCATCACCCTGGTAAAGGACACTTCCCTTGCCCGCATTATCGCATTGCAGGAAATCATCTGGGCAGGGCAGTCTTTTCTGAAAGGTTCCCAGGGAATTTCAGGAGCCATCTGGCCGCTGTTTTTTACCGCAGTCTATTATCTGATTTGGAACGGGATTCTTACAACCCTTTTAGGATACCTTGAAAAGCGGCTGGATTACTTTAAGTAAGGAGATAGTGTGAAAAAGGAGCATGGTTATTAATATGGCTATTTTAGAAGTACGGCATATTCAGAAAACATTTGAAAAGACCCCGGTATTGAAGGATATCAGTTTTTCCATGGAAAAGGGACAGACCGTGTCGATTATCGGTTCCTCGGGAAGCGGCAAGACAACGCTTCTGCGCTGCCTGAACTTTCTGGAAAAACCGGACGGCGGCATGATTGCCGTAAATGGGGAGACGCTGTTTGACGCTGCCAATCCCGCCACCACAAAGGAGCAGGACATCCGCCGGAAACGCCTTCATTTTGGTCTCGTGTTCCAGTCGTTCAACCTGTTTCCGCAGTACACCGCACTGCAAAACGTCATGCTCGCAGGGCAGCTGCTTGCAAAGGAAGCGCCAGACTACAAGGCGCAGAAAAAGGAACGTCTGCTCGCCATCGAGCAGCAGGCAAAGGAGCTGCTGTGCCAGATGGGGCTTGCCGACCGGATGGAAAACTATCCGCACCAGCTTTCCGGCGGTCAGTGCCAGCGTGTCGCAATAGCACGCGCACTGGCGCTGACACCGGACATCCTGTGCTTTGACGAACCGACCTCGGCGCTTGACCCCGAGCTGACCGGCGAGGTGCTGCAGGTCATTCGCGCGCTTGCCGACAAGGAAACCACGATGATTATTGTCACGCACGAAATGGCATTTGCGCGGGATGTCGCAGACCACGTTATCTTTATGGACAATGGGACAATCCTGGAGCAGGGAACGCCGGGCGATGTCATAGAAAACCCGAAGGAGGAACGCACAAAACAATTTTTGTCACGGTTCCACCAGGAAAAGCAGTTTCTTTAGGTGTGGCAGTTTCCTAATGTCTGCCACACCTTTTGCTTTGGAACTTCGGCGCAATGCCAAATTTATCTCCGCCTTGCCTTTACCGATTCATTGATTGCCACCCCAAGCATCACGAAGGACGCAACCAGAAACGCAAAATAGGCATAAAACAGCGGTGTTGAGGACTCCACGCCCTCTATGTTCGCATACAGGCTGCCGCGCGACAGGTATGCCGTAATCTCCCTTCCGCTGCGATACTCATAGACATTGTGTGCATTCTTGAGCGCGTATTCCTCTCCCTCGTACTCCACCGTGATATCGTAGAAAGTGTACGAGGTGTTGGCCTTGCGGTTCTCAAGCACGTGTTCCTCTGCGCTTATGACCGTTGCCGTGACCTCCTCATACTCCACATCTTCCCTGTCCGAAAGATATCGAAGACCCACCGTGCCAATCACACATACCACAAATAAAATCCACATAAGCATCGCTTTCTTTTTCATTTCAAATTTCCTCCAATTCCAATCATCTTATTACTGTATCTGCCCCAAAATTTTCGGGTCCTTTATTTTCGCATCCTCCGCAAACAGCAAAATCTTTGACATGATTTCCGCCGTCTTGGGATCATCGTCCACAAATGGCAGGAAGATGCGCCCGCGCTGCTGCGCGTGAACCGGCACGACAAACAGCATGGCATTTCCAAGCTGGTGCACGACGCCGCTTCCAAGATGCACCGTATACTCGCCGAGCTTTCCCTTGATTATCGCGTGGCTGCCCTCGAGACGGACATTTTTCGTCCGGAACAGGGCAAGATTGCATTCGACAATCGCGCGGCGCATCTCGATTGTCGAGTGGCTTGTCTCCGGGTCGACACCGCCCGCATGGGCAACGCTGACAGCCAGATCGACATCGCGCATCACCTCGCTGTAAACAATGTCCGGTATCTCCTTGATTTTCAGGGATTTGCCCGTCCTGCGATCCGAAAATACCACATATTCCAGCGTTGGCGCCTCCGTGTCGCTCGGCGAGAACCAGTCCGCCATGGCGTAAATGCACGCAACGATGTCTTCCTTATAGTAAATCTTTTGCAGGCCGTCCTCGTAGTCCGCCACCCAGCGCCTGCCCCGCAGGACGCCGACCGTCTTCTGCGGCTGTATCTGGTTGCCGGAAAACAGCATCGAATGATACTTGTCAAGCTCCTCGTCCAGCTTCACATAAAGCTCGCGGAACACCTGTTTAAAGGGCTGTTTTATCTGTCTTTCAAACAAAAGCTTCTGGTACTCGTGCCAGTGCCCGCTGCTGTACAAATCAAACGGATGCGCGATATAAATCTGCTCCTCCGGCTTCACCGGAAAAACGGCGCCAGTATAGTCCACGATTCCGTCCTTTGTGAGAAATCCAAGACGCACCTCCTGCCCGCCCGCAGTCCGCACCACAAGCGGCTCTGTGATGGGGCGCGCTATCGGATTCTGGTACAGCTCCAGAAACTCCCAGACCTCGAACGCGGTTCTGTCCTCCATCGCCTGCTCCATCATCTGCCTTGTCCGGCTGTACTGCTCCTTTAACTTTTTGACGACTGCCTGATATTGCAGCACGGTCTCGTCCTTCTTGTACTTTGCCGGAACGGATTTTTGCAGCTTACCGTCCTTTCTGCACTGCAGGGAGCTCTTTCCGTTCTCATCCACCTGCACCATGATTTCGATGTCGCCCACTGCCCGCCAGTCGAAGCATTCCGCGGACTGCTCCGCGAGCTTTCCTTCCATGCGCAGTGTCAGGCGCGTCACATCCGTAAATCCGGCATTAACGCTCAGGTTGCGCAGGGCAATCTCGACCGCACGCCCCTCGCTTGCCCGCCGCTGCGCGCCAAACTGCCTGCTTTCCTTTTTGTACTTCTGGATGAACTGGTAGCGGTCTAATAGCTCCTTCTCCCGTTTCTTTGACGGCTTCGGCAGGGGAAGCAGTCCGATGCTCATCAATAGATCCTTGTTCCGCTTCGCGTCGATTTCCGCCTCCAGTGCCTTTCGGTCTGCCTTTCCAAGCGCGGCGTCCGCATATTTGCGCGCGCGCCCATGCGCCGTTCCGGTTGACGAGTACTTGGCGGCATCGTAGAGCATCATGAAATTTTTCTCGCCAAGCTTCCCATACGCCTCAAAAAACCACTGGACGTCAAAGGCGCCGTCGCGCAGCTCCTCCGGCGAAAGCGGCGTGTACTTTGCAATCACCGACTTCACCTTGTCGTCAAAGCCCTCGCTGGTATGCGCGATAAAATAATAACAGGCACTTGAAAAGCCAGGCATTTCAAGATATTCCTCAACCATCGGAAGCCACTGCTGCGCGTACATGGCAAGCTCCACAAGGCGTTTTTTCGTGATGTCCGTCCCCTTCAGCGCCCGCTTCAAATCCTGCGCCGTCTCCCCGGGCTTTGGCATGGAAACCTTCAGCAGATGGCTGAGCACGTGGCGCCTGTCGTCATCACAGGAATAATAATAGCTGCTGCGCTGCAACGGATCCTTTCCGAGCGCCGTCAGAATCCGTATCATATAGTCAATGCCATAAATGACACGAATCCGGTGAATGTCCTTTGAAAAAGGCGTCGTCTGTTCGCCGCGCTTTAGCTCCACCTCCAAAACAACCGGAATCAGTTCGCTGTACAGCGTGTGGGCGAACACCATCTCGGGCATCTCATCCCTGATTTCATCGAAGTGGTACTTGCCGTCCACGAGCGGAATTGCCTGATAGCCAAAAAAGTCATATACCCCGCGGTTTCCCGCCTGTGAGGAAACTGCCCCTTTCTGCTCTACCGTGCTGACCGGATCCAGCAGGCTTCCCATATCGCAATATGTAAACACTGCCTTATAAAACAAGTCCTTGTCCCAGATGCCGCGTACATAACACTGCACATAATCCGAAAGCGCCAGATAATTCTGCTGCCAGCGATAATATCCGTACTGCGGCGCCACTTCCCGCGCATGCTGTTCGTGATAGTACTGCTGCAGCCGGAAACGCAGCGCGAGGGCATTTCCCCAGTCCTCTCCCTTTGCGGCGCCAAGGCACTGGCACATATCACTGAAAACCGGCAAGTCCAGTGCACGCCTGGTATAAACATACTTCGTACCCCAGCGCTCTTCCTCGACCGTAAACAAATCGTTGGAGCTGTCCAGCAGGGAGAACAGCTTTGCCGTCACACACAGACCGAAATGCACCCGCAGCGAGCGCGTTACGTAATGGTCATGCAGTGCGGAAATGATATCGACTACCTGTCCGGAATAAGTAAACCCTACGGCAAGATTGGAAAATGCATACCCAAAGACCTTTTGGTACAGTCCGGCATTACGCTTATAGTCGCTCCTCAGACCGATACATTTGCAATACAGCTGTACCTCGAGCAGCCGCTGCGGCGACTGGATTTCCGTCTCATAAAAGTTTTCCCAGAGCGCCCGGAACGGATATCTGTCCAGGGTCTCGCCGCCCTGCCAGTTTATAACCTTCAGACCGTTTCCAAGCATCTGGTCATCGCCCCACGCGGTCTTGTATTCACGCTCGCGGTTCTCGTCAATCAGACTGTCCAGCTTTTTCAGGACACGGATATACACATCCTCCCCATCCGCAAAAAGCTTTTCGGCACCGCTTCCATCCACGTCAATTTCCGGGATAATCCATTCCTTTTCTACATCATACAGCCCATATCCCGGCAGATTCAAAATGTCCTGCGCCCCGCTTCCTTCGCCCAGCAGCTCATCCAAAAGCACCTGTTCCTTTCCGGTCGGGTTTTTCAGCGCCCGAAGCGCGGGAATGACTGCCGCAAAAGCCACCTTGTCCTTCTTTTGCAGCCCCAGGGCAAGGTCAAGCGCCCCCATATGACACTCCTCGGACTTCTGCGCAAGAAGCCGCTGGATGCACTCCGCCAGGCTCTGCCCATCCTGCCTGCGCAGCAGCTTCAGCGTTCCGGAGCGCCCCTTTTTGTAGTTCAGATTCTGTTCAATCTGCCTGTAGTCCTCCACGGTAAGCTCGATGTCCGCCGTCAGCCTGTACGCCGCCTTGTTCGTGTATTCCTCCGCGTTGTGCAGCAGTTCAAACAGGACTTTTTTACGCGCCTCTGATGTGGGATGATAGAGCAGCACCCGCGCAGCAGCGGCCCTTGACGCATTGTAGCTTTTTCCCTGACCGACAAGCGAAATCCATCCGGCAGCCTCATCCAGATAGTCGTCCTTTTGCAGCATCCACGCAATCACACAGATGCGCTCCGCAATGTCCGACAGACTCATCTCGACCTCATGCCATGGAAAAATGCAGGGCGAGAGCTTCAGGCCTTTTTTCGGAATCCGCCCTAAAATCCCCTTTAAAATTCCATAGACGGCTTCTGCCTCGGCGCTGTCCTGAAACAGGGGCTCCGGCGACAGGGGCTTTGGTTTGCGCACTTCGCCATCGCCAAAGCTGTAATTGTACTCATCCTCTCCCCGAATCAGGGCATAGAGCTGCGTTTTCCCTGACGACATAAAACAGGGCAGGAAACACGCGACAAGCTCCAAATCCTCCGGACAGGAGAGCAGAACCTCCTTCGCCACGCGCATCTGCAAGTTCTCATCCTGCAAGGAATGGCAGAAGTAGGATGCCGTCATCTTCTGATGCCTTGTGCCGTTTCGGATAAGCGCGACAACCGTCTCCACCGCGTCCTCCGCATTGTAAAAGCCCTTTGCCCAGAGCGCGCAGCTGATGGCAACGGCATCGTCCGACGCAAGCTGCCCCTCCAAAAAATCCGTGTCCCGCAGGCACTGCCCCATCATCCGCAGCAGCTTGCCGCTGATGCGGTCCACACTCTTTTCATTAAAAATACCAATCCATGTACTGACTGCCCGCTTGACGGACGAATAGCGAATCAGGTCATTTTCCTCGATCACGGAGAACAGATACAGAAACGCCTCCGGCCTGCCCTCGTCCATCGTTTCACAGACGACCTGGCGCGCGCCCTCCTGCAGCCGCGCCGCCAGCAGGAATTTCCCGAGATCCTGATACAGCGCCTGGCTCCTCGACATCACGATACCGCGAACCAGCTCGCGGCTCATCATCAGCGTGTTGCCCTCGCCAAAGAGAATGTCCCTGACCGCCTGGATGGTCTCTTCCTCCCCCCGGTCAATCTGCGCCGCCAGAATCCACGAGTACGCAAACTCGCTTCGCGCATGGTCGTACAGCTCCTCCGAAATGGTTCCGGTCAGGACTGCCGCAAGGTTCCCGCCATAAAATTCCAGATACGCATATGCCCGCAGCAGCCGGATGCTGTTCTCCACAAACGGAAGGTAGCTGCCCGAGCGCAGGCTCCTGCGGTACCATCCCGCCGTCATCTGGTAACAGTTCATCGCGTCGAGCGCGTCATAAAATTCCGCCTGACGCGCCTGCGCCACGCAGACATCCACCACATTTTTGTATGTACTGCGGTACAGGTCGCTCAGCTTCCCGGTCTTGCTCTGCCGCAAAAGCTGGCGCATCTCCGCGCACAAATCCTGCGGCATGTTATAATAATATCCGTCCGGAAGCATCTTGCGTTCCTGTTCGGAAAGGTGCGCTCCTTTTTCCTTAAACACCTGCTGCATTGATTCCGTCAGCCTTCTTCTGGAATCATAAGTAAATCCTGCCATCTGTATTCCTCCTTAAACTTACCACCCCGATAACATTGTCAGACGAATGAATGTAAATACGATATCATCTTTCCACGGAATTGCATCGGAAAGGGCGGTCAGCTCCTCCTCGCCCGCAAACACGCGGTAAATGCCGTCCTCAAAGCATTGCAGCGTATTTTCGACAGCCTTGTCCTCCACCGCGTCCGCACCGCCGCGCAGACCGGAGGAAATCTTTCCGCGCGATGCCTGCGCCGCGATTTCCTCCTTTGTCAGATACGCCAGAAGCTGCCCCTCGTCCTTCCGCTCATTGTACTGCCTGACGCCGAGTCTTGTCAGGTTCACGAGAAGCTCACGGACAGTCTGCGGCTTCTCGTCAAGTTCAAACACAACCGGCGCGATATCCACGCGGTTCTGCTTTCCCAGCTTTTTCATTTTTACATGGACTGTGAATGACATGCTTGATTCCACCCCTCCCCCAGACATGTTAAAATTTTTCTTCTTTTATTATACTTACATTCCATTGTGATAGCAATGTGAAAATAGGGGTGGTTTTAAAAATATTGTATTTTCTGTCGTTTTTGTGTATAGTAAATTTGTATATAGGAAAAACATCGGAAAGGAGTGATAAATCCATGAGAAGGCGAACATGGCAGGCGCTGCGCCAAAACGGTGCCAAGAGCCCTTTTGCCCATGCAGAACAGCAGGCATATAGCACTCTGTATGGGCGGCAGCCAACTGACTAAATACAAAACCACTTCACAGCGGCTATATCGGTTCTGCTGTTTCTGCACTTTATTTATGCAAATCGTTATGCCAGGGCGTGTTTGAAAAATGCTCTGGGACATGGTTCTATAAATAAGGAGCGGTAAAAATGAAATACATCAATGCAGCAGAAATACTGCCGGAGAACTTGTTGAAGGAGCTTCAGGCTTACGCCGATGGGGAACTCCTATATATTCCAAAAATTTCAACAAAAAGGGAATGGGGCGCCGCCAGCGGTTCGCGGCTTTTTTATCAGACGCGCAATGAGGAGATTCGGAGGCTTTTTCAACAAGGCTGTTCCGTCGGGATGCTTTCGGAACAGTATGGTCTGGCGTACAGTACCATTAAAAATATTGTATATCGGTAATAAACTGCAGGGGAGGCTGTAACTCACATGAGCTGCCGCCTCCCCTGTTGTTTGAAATCAGGGCAAACTGGTGCAAACAAGGACAGGACTTTTCAGCCGCCATCCATTATACTAAATGTACACAAGGAGGGACAAAACGATGTCAGTACAGCTTATCCAGCAGGCAATCTCCTATATGGAGGAACATATCCTTGAAGATATCAACTATGTGGATGTCGCCAAAAGCGTCCATATGTCCGGCTACAACTTTCACCGGACATTCAGCTTTATCGCCGGAATGACCGCCAACGAATATCTCAGGAGCCGGCGTCTCACACTTGCCGCGCAAGAGCTCCAGGAGACCGACCTGTCGGTGACGGACGCCGCCTACAAGTACGGCTACGAATCCCCGGAGAGCTTCTCAAAAGCCTTCTCGCGGTTTCACGGCTCCACGCCGAAGCAGGCAAAACAAAAAGGCGCGAAGCTTCATCTGTTCAGTCCCCTTGTGATAAAAATAACATTGGAAGGTGGTAATATAATGGACTACAGAATGGAACACAGGGAACGCCAGCAGTTTATCGCAGTTGTGCGGGCTTTTCCCAACGAGATTATCAATGACGACAACGACCACAGCATTCCCGACTTCTGGACAGAATGCGGCGAAAAAAATCTGCTCGACCGCATAAAATCGCTTCGCCCGGAGGGAAAACGTGACCTGTACGGCCTGTGCAGCCCCACAAGGATGAATGAAACCCATTTTCATTACGGTATTGGCATCCTGCGCGATGAAGACACTGATGTATCCAAACTGGATGCCTTACTGGCAGATGGGTACACCCTGTGGGAGACAGATCCGGCAGACTATGCCGTGTTCAAATGCTTTGGTTCCGACGGGGACTGTCTCGGGGAGACATGGAGCAAATTCTTCAAGGAGTTTTCGCCCCAGACCGGATACACGCAGACAGAAGACACCGACTACGAGATTTATTTTGAATGCGGAGAAAAAAACCTGTTCTGCGAGCTGTGGGTTCCTGTCCGGAAAAATGCGTAACATTACCCGACGGACTGCCTTCCGGGCAGTCCGTCAAACCCTGACAAATCCGTCCGTCCAGTGCAAGTCCCCAATACGGTAACAGCTTATAGCCCACTCCGCTCTCTCATTTGCACGCTGCATCAGGCGGCACTCTTCCTGTGCGCGCTCCTCCGTCAGAAAACATGGGCTTTCGACAATATCAATCTCATCAAGATACTCATTGGTATTCCACCCCTGTACAAACCATACGGACTCCGGCACGACATGGTCAGGATTGCCGGCAATTTCTTTTTTCACGATTCGGTACGTACAGTCATATTCACAAAAACCCTGCACATTTTCCAGGTAATACTGCGCTGTATCCTCTGCCTGCGCCTGCGTCGGAAAGAATCCGATTAGAAAATCCTCTGAATAATTGTCATAACTTAATTCCCTGTCCGTCAGTATCAACTGATATACCATATACCGCCCACCCTTCTTATAACTTTCCTTTCATTATAGGAATACTGGATTTCTGTGTCAATTGGATTTTATTATACTGGTGGTCGAAAAAAGAGGGGGCAAAGACACTGTTTGCAAAGTAGGTAAAATCAGGGGACAGGGTTGAATGTCCCCCAGCTTCGTGCTATACTTTATCAGAGGCAAACCGGAAATCAAATACCTCGCGGCATTCGGCAAAGTTGTTGATCTGGCTCCAGTCTATCGGGCTGATGAATAGCAGAAGCAGATGTAGCGCGTATTTTGCCAACACACCGGAATATCAGAAAGGAAGGATGCCAAAATGCCGGAACTACACAGTATTCCACTCATTTACCCAGAAGGCGTGTACAGTGTCGTTGATTTCAGCGGGGACGTTGACAGCGACAACGCTATTTTCTTTGATTATGACGCACAATATCAAATGCTCACCTATGACATTCCTGTCAGGAAGGACTGGCGTGGGATGACGCTGTACAGTGTGACGGAGGATGACCTCATCCGGACGCTCCGCGCCGTCTATGGCAAGGACGGAACACTTCAGAAAATTACGGCTGTGCTGAAAGGCCGTGAAACACTTTTATACATCCGCTATGAAAACGAGAAGCACGCTAAAGCGGAAATTCGGAGATTCGCCATCCAGAATGCCAATGCCATTATTGAACAAATCCGACAATGCACAGATACTGTGGCAAGGCTTTTCATTGAGTATTATTGTGACTCTGATAACATGGATTACCATGCCGTGATTGGCACTGCGAATCAGATGGAAACGGTAAGGCAGAAAGGTTATTACGAGGATTCCTGCGACTATGCCGGCAACTATCCGTCTGAAAACATTGAGGGCGATAACAAGATGCTAATAGCAATGGTGCGCTGCGCCGAGGGTCATCCATGCGAGAATTTCCGGTATGCAGTGGAAATTATGTCAAAACATATTGAGGAACACGCACTGTCAGCGCTGCACAAAACTGAGGACTTCAAATATATCTGTGCGGAATATGACTAAAAATCAGGATTTAAAATTAATTTGCTGATAAATATCTTTTTAATCCTTTTAACCATAGCCAATATGTAATAAAAGAAAATACCACTAAATAAATAAAATACCATAAAAATGCCACCATATTATAATCATTTTTTAAAATATCTACTGGACCATTAATTGTGGTAAATATGGGTATTATCCAAATCAATAAATATTTAATTGCATTAGGATACATATCTTTGGGTCTTGTTGAAGCATCTACAAAATATTCTGGCATCCCCATTAATTTGCTTGATTTTTCTTTCCAAAATGATACCATAACGACAATTTGATTTAATAAAAACAGAAACCAGATGCCCAAAAGAATAAATAATACAAACCCAATCATTTGCAAAATACTATAACTTTTTTTACTCATAATAATAACCTGTACTATAATCGCTATTGTTAGATTAATAGCACTTGGTAAATCAACTCTATAAAAGATATAATAAAAAAAGGAATTTACTGGTCTCACAAAAATATAATCTAATTCTCCTTCAATTATTTTTTCACAAAGAGATTCATGTGCAGATGAAAACAACATCTGATAACCGCACTGAATTATATAAGATGTGCAAATAAGCATATAATAATCATACTTTGTCCATCCTAAAAGTGAATCCGTATATTCAAAGTAAACCATTCCTGACACTAATTCTATTACAAAAAATAATATTCCAAAAACAACAATAAACACAGAGGTTGAACGATAAATCAATGTTTCCTGTAAACTATGAGAAATAAACACTTTATATAATTTTTTTGACATTAACTTCCCATCCCTTCATATAACTTTAATCCTCTTTCCATAGCCCTTCCATAGAAAAATCTGAATATTTCTGCCCATAATATGGATACCAAACAATAAACAAGGATCTCCTTAGTATTATAAAATCCTTGCATTGCTTTTGTCGTTATATGTCCAACCAACGAAAATGGATTCAATGAAATAATGGAATACCATTTTTCAGACAATAAATCCAATGGAAAATACACTCCTCCAAGCAGCAAATAAAATGCCGTCAAAATAGGGCGCAACGGCCACATTTGTATAAACCGAAATCCTAATGTTGAAATGAATGACAAGAGCATAAAAAACATTCTAACATTAATGATCACTAATAACAAACATGCTATTAAATAATTTATTTGTGAACCTTTCAATTGTAAACACATTGTAATAAATACAATTATATATATTATAATGTATATTAACTTATTTCCCAGATAATAAGAAAAACCTTCCCCCAAAATACTAATTGGGCGCAATAAAATTGTCGTAAGTTTTCCGCTCCTTATCATTTGTCCCAATCGAAAGCAATATTCAAAAGAAAATAAAATACTCGAAAAATTGTTCATTATAATATACATAATCATTGTTTCAAATGTATATCCCTTAATAACTTCATATCCATTAGAAATATAAATTGCTCTCCAAATAAATATTGTCATAAAAAGCTGAACTGCCTTTGATAGTAATCCAACAAAAAAATCAAATTTGTATATAAGCTGCAATGCACATTGATTATATATAATATATAAATACTTTTTCACCTTTACCCCCATATGTATATATATCTTTAAAATTTTGTTATCCGCAGATCTTAAGTATCTTTACTAAACATCTCAAATATGATTTCTTCTAGTTCCGGCATATCTTCTTTGATAAAATTGATTTTGCTTAAATCAAACTGATCTAAAATAGAATTTTCATTTAAAATATAAATCTTATACTGGCACTCTTTCATTTTTTCTACTCGACATACAGATGCATTAAAGGGAATTATGTCTTCCTTTGTCTCCACAATATAAGAACGATCTATAGCAAATTCTTTTTTCAAATCTTCTATTGTAGATTCTTTTACTTTTTCTCCGTTTATGATAATCATAATCTTATCTGCCAGATTCTCGATATCTTTCATATAATGACTGGTTAATAAAATAGTAGTTTGTTCCTTCCTGTTGATCTCTTTTAAAAAATCATAAATGGCATACTGACTAACCACATCAAGTCCTAGAGTAGGTTCATCGAGAAAAAGTATTCGAGGCGAATGTAATAAAGCGCATATTAACTCAAACTTAACCCGTTCACCCAAAGACAGCTTTCTGACCGGAACATAAAGTTTTTCTCTAATTTTCAGCATTTCTACCAATTTATTCATTCTGTTTTCAAAATCTGTTTTGGATATGTTATATATTTCTTTTATCATTTTGAATGTTTCATATGCTGGCAAATCCCATATTAACTGACTTTTTTGCCCCATTACTACTCCAATCGAACTTAAATAGTTTTTTTCTTTTTTGAATGGACAAAAACCCATGCTGGAAATTTCTCCTTCTTTTGGCGGCAAAATTCCCGTTAACATTTTAATTAATGTCGTTTTCCCTGCACCGTTTGGTCCTAAAATTCCAACAATCTCTCCCCTCTCTATTTCAAAAGAAATATTTTTTACCGCTTCCACTTTTTTATATTTTCTTTTTTTTAAATCAGATAAAGTTCCTCTTATCCCCTCCTGTTTCTCAAAAGTTTCATACCAATAACTTAAGTTTTTACACGATATCATAATTTTCCCCTCATATATTCTTTTACCACGTCATCTGTATAATTACTTTTAAAAGATTTGCAAATGACAATTAATTCTGGTACAATACAATTTCTATTAAAAAAATTCTTTAACTGCTTTATTTTTATATTAATAGCATCAATATTTATATTTTCTTTTCTTTTTTCCATCCTACCATAAATTTGTAAATAGTATTTATTATTTTTTTTAAAAAAATGTATCATACTTCCTAATCCTAAACGTAATTTATGATATTGATTATTTTTTAAATTATAATACTCCTCTTTAGATATTTCTATTAACAACTCTTCACCTTTTTCATCATTACTTCCAAAATAATCTAAATCTAAACTTACAATTATTTTTTGATTTCTAATAAATTGAACATTTGAAGATGAATTAATTTTTAAATAACCAAAATTTTTTCCATCAGGTTTTACTTTTTTCTGTCCTATTACTATAAAACCATTATTTTTTGATTTTATAGTGGTCTGAATCTCGCAGTAACTTTCTATTGGCTCATTTGATAACCATATAATATCCGTTAAAACTCCTTTATAAATTAACGGCAAAATATAATTACCCACATTTAATTGGTTATAAACAATACGCCCTAATGATTCATTATTAATAAAATCAATATCTTTCTTTTTGACATATGCATAGCCCATATCATCATGCTCATCTATATGAAGCAGCGTATACTTTTCCCTTTTTAAACTACAAAAATTATAAATTTCTTTAAAAGCCTCATTATGCTCTTCAATAAAAATTATATTTTTCTCCATAGCTATATATAAATTCTTTCTAAATTTTCTCTTTCATTTCCTAATATCACAGGAATACCATTTCCAACTAAATAAAATTTTTCTATTCCGGGAATTATTACTTGCACACAATAAATATCATTTACTACTAACAATTCCTTGTAATAGATTTCCATTTCATACTGATTCAATATTTTAGACTCATAATTCAATATTTCGTTTACATTTCTAAAACCAATAACATTTGAATCAAATTTTACATCTGTAAAATGATTTTCATAATCCAGTTTTAGTATTTTTAAATATTTTTCATATTGACGTAAATTTTCATATGCAGCTTTATCTTCAAATTCTGTTTCTTTACATGATAAATGAAACGTTTGCAAACATTCTAATAATGCACGCTCAAGGGCATATTCTGGTGAAGTTGATAATCCTGAACCTTTATATGGAATCCCTGTATTATTATTTTCAGCATAAACCATATAGCAATAAAATCCCTGTATTGTTTCTATTTTTATTACTGTTATATCTTTTTTAATACTATTTTTCACTTCATAATATATTCTTTGCAAATCTAATGGTAAGGAACATATATTGACTCTTTTTGCATTTTTACTTTTATTAATAAATACTTTATAATAATGCCATGATAGCGCATCTCTTTCTAATAATTCATTTACAGCATGTAAAATTGCTTCTGCTTTAGTTATTCCTATAGCACATCCACTATTTGTACTATATTTTTTTAATTCATCATATTTTCCTATAAATGATTTATTAAAAATATTCCACAATGAAGTTGGATAATAAATATATGTATCCTTTTTAAGATTTTTAAACTTTGTGACTTCTAACAATTCCTGATCATTACATTTTTTTAATAAATAAGTAATAGGAAATTCTCTTTTTAATCTATCAGATTGAAGATTTATGTCTTCTATTTTTCTATTTTCATCACATAAAAAACTATTATAATATACATAATGCTCTAAAGCCTCAAACAATGCGCTGGCCAATGATTGTCTTCCACTCCCTTTTCCATTTCCTTGAATATTTATACCATCTAAGATAACACTATATGTCGCTAATAATTTATTTACCGAACACTTTTTATGTATATCATATTTTAAATTTAAATACTCAAAACATTTTTCCGCTTTTTTAATTGCTATTTGTGTGGGAACACTTCTTTCAATTTCTATTCTTTTCATTTGTTTATTTCCATTTCTTAATTTTAAGAAAAACTACTGTACTTAAAGCTATAATTGTACAGTAGTTTTCTTTTTTATGACTGATTCAAACATTTTATCATTTCTTTTTCTTCATCAGAAATCCTTATCACATTACTAATTATTTGAGCGGCTTTTTCTAACGTAACTTCTAAACCCTCATCATATTCATATGGATTAGCATTTACAGATACTGAATGAATTTCACTTCTTCTAGAACCCATTTTTTCACCTTCTTTCTCTTTCGTTTATTTTATCGTACATTATTAATTTTATTTAATTTTGTCCAAATTAACATACCAGAATTGGAAAATTTTATTTTCCAATTCTGGTATGTTAATCCCTTCTACGAGGATATATAATACATAAATCGGTAATTATAAACGGAGGTATCATTATGAAAAAAAAACAAAATTTATTTATAGCTATTTTATTAGTATCTTTAATATTAACAAATCTAATCAATTCACCAATTATCCCCAAAAGTTTTTTTCTTCGCCCCTTTTCAATTGACTCAATTATCGACCTTAGAGAATGTTAAATCAATATACCATTTCCTCATTCAATTCTTTTCTATAAGCTTTTTTTAAGATGCTTGCGACAGACATATTATTTTTTGCAACCGCCAAATAATATGCCTGTCGCAAGCATTGTTTCGCCAGATCAATATCCGTACTTTCACGTTCTCCTCTACTAATCTGCCGTAAAATGATCAATGCTTTATCACTCAACAATTCGATCATTTTTAAACCTTCATTATTTTCTTCTGCATATTTTAAACATTCACTATTTAATTTAAACGCCTTTTCATACATTTTACATCCACAATATATTACTGCCAAGTTTCTCATAGCAACAAGACGTATATGCCTTATATTATCTCCTGCAATATAGTCCATCCCTAAACAATCCAACAAATTTTCATAAATTTTGATTGCCTCTTCATCTCTATCTATATACGCATTTGCATTTGCCAAACTTATCAAGCAAAAAATTTCTTGTTCCGTAAATGGAAATTTTTTATCCAAGTATTCTTTATAATTAGGAAGTGTCAGTTGTATAACTTTTTCCAATTTCCGGATTGTGGTTTCTCCATCGCTTCTATTACAGTAATAATCAGTGATTGCTTCTCCTTTTAAGACAAATTGATTTGTAATCAAATTACCATCAGCTTTTTTCTTTATTCTTTTCAAATAGTGATCTGCCTTTTGATAATCTCCCTGTTGCAGTGCCATTTCATACATTTCTAATTCTTCAATAAGTTCTATGTCTTTTCCTACGCAAACAGCATAACTTCTTTCAGGTATTCGCTCCATCTTTTTCATTAATTTTATGTATAATTCTTTTTTTACGCTTGTTTTTCCATTTTCAATACGGTGCAATGTTTGTACAGAACAAATATTTTCACATAGTTGTTCCTGAGTTATTCCCATGCATAGCCTTGTCAGCCGTATTACATCACCTATCCTATAATTTGACATTGTAATTTCTCCTTACAAAACATTATGACTTCATCTGCCTGTTCTTTCTTTTGTTCTATCTGATATAAATGAAAAGCAATCTTGCATTCTTGAAGACATTCTTCCTTTTTCCACTCCCCATTTTTTTCCACAGAAATCCTTTCTCTTGTTTTCCCCAGAAGAAAATATAGATCTGCAAGTTCTTCATAACCTGTTCCCCGATTAATCAGTGCAAGCGCTTTTTGTATATATAACAGAAGTTCTTCATAATCATTTTTTTGTTTTTTATTGTGAATTAGTTCCAAATATATTTTTATCCCTAGTTTTTCTCTTTTTTTCCCAGAGTAATATTTCATAACAAATTCTAAAACATTTAATAATTCCTGCTCTATCATCTCATTTTGAGAATTAGAATAATGAAATAATATTAACAATAGTTCTACTTCTATTAAATTGTATAAACAAACTCTGCGTTTTTTTCTCCAATCGCCTATTGTAATGCTAATACCCTTTTTTGCAAATTCTAAAATTTGCCCTGTTGCTCTTCCTTGGGCAATCATAATAAGAATTTCTTCAAATATGCAATATTGCTCATGGATTTTTTCCTCTTTAGGCATCACTTTGCGATATTCGCTTATTTTTTCTTCTGCTTTTCCTAACTGTTTCTTTTCTATGCTAATTTCAATCTCTTGTCTTATTTTCCATAAATTGTAATCTTCTTCGTTCAATATTGTCTCAAATAACGTTATTTCTTTTCCAATCCTGCCTAAAAGCGCTTGTCCTAATAGAGAATCAACTTCCCTATACCCTTGCTCTAAACGAGATAAAGTTGCAATGGAGCAGATGCCGTCACAAACTTCTTTCTGACTTAACCCATATCGTTTTCGATAATAGGCTAATACAATACCCATAGTTTTCGGTTCGTCTGTAGCTAACATATAAGATTCCGTTCCTTCAATTCTCACCTTTTAAATGTCCTTTCTTTTTCAATACCTGTATGTAGTTCCTATTTTTAATCTTCTGAACACATCATAAAATTCCCAAAAATGCAACAGGCACTCCCATTTCCATCCGCAGCATTTCCGTTATGCTTTTCACCGGAATTTTCCTGACAGCCATGCTGTTACTGAAATATGAAATGCCTTGATTTCATTGGGTTTGTTGATGTATTATACAGTCGCGCAGAACCGATTATATAACCATTTCGCTACGCCATCAGAATCATTGCTTTCTATAATTCCGGTGGCTATTGCTTTTAATTCGTCTACCGCATTCTCCACGGCATATGATTCATCCGCTATTTCAAACATTTCAATATCATTTTTCCCATCGCCAAACGCAACAATGTACTCAATTCCCAACCGCTCTTTTAATTGTAAAATTGCATTTGCCTTTGAAACACTTTTGGGTACAATTTCTAACCATTGTTCCCCGCTATAGATTTCTTTTTGGAAAATACAATGATATTTTTCTTTGAACTGAATGTATAGCGGTTCCAGTTTTTCGTATGCATCAATACAAGTGAAATAGAAAACATCTCCGAATCCCAGCGCACGGTCAAATTCAACAGGCGTATCTCTTATGTCCCCCTTACGAGTCGATAAGAATTCAGTTGTAGCACGATTGCATTTATTTACAAGATAGGAAAATTTTTCCTTGCCTGATATGTAAGCGTAAACAACAGGATAAATACCTCGACGCAGTAACTCATTTAGGATTTCTTCTTTTTCATTTTGGCGGAATGCATTTCGTGCAATAATATCAAACGTGTCATTTTGCAAAATGACAGCGCCATTGTATGTAATGATAGGTATTCTGGCATTCAGTCCTTTTGTTGCTTTTGTAGCTGTCAGATATGACCTAGCTGTAGCATAAGAAAAAAGCATTCCATCCGATGTTAATTGATTAATTACTTGATTCGTATACGCAGAAGTCCTGGCATCACTTCGTAACAATGTTCCATCTAAGTCTGATACATACAGAGTTTTCATAAATTCCTCCTAATTTTCAAAATGCAGCATATATATTTATATGAAGCTTAGGTTTTCATCAATATCAATTATTCATTTCCAGATTAAATCCTATGATATTATTCGTTTTCCGATTTGCAAAAATCTCTCCGTTGCCAGTTGTGAGATTATATAGAACGCTCCATTGTAGTTTGTCCATATCTCCATCAAAAACACCGACATCAGCCAATAATTGAACTGCCTGTCCCGCTTCAAGTATACCGTTATTCGCTTCTATCGCATCTTGCACTTTATCATAGCGTTCAAACTCAGTAAATCCTTCCCCAATATTCAATCCGTCATAGGCAATAAAATTAGAAGCAATTTGATATTCGTCCTCCGCTTCAACGGCACAAAGCTCTTGATTTACATATTCCACAATGACAGAATGTCCACTTCCATCAGCAATCAAATAATGGCACTCGATACCCCCGGAAAAATATATATTGTATTGGCTTAACAATTCAATGGCTTCTTCCACTGTAGCCGCTTTATCAAGTACAAGCCGGATTGCCGTGGTTGTATTTAATGTTATTTTGTCGGGATTATATGGGACTTCCGCTTCTGGCACTGCAAGCAAAGCAATCGCAAGCCCTTTCTCATTCATTCCGTCAAAAGGAAGATATGGTGCAGCTAACGTCAGGAAATCATCAAAAAGTGAACCAATGGGTAAATTGTCCTCGGAATATCCCGCAAAAGAAAGGTTGACGGTGGAAACTGAAGCATAGCCATTATCAGGTGCAGTGTAAAGCTGTAAAGACGGAGCATATAAAAAATCAAAATTTCTCCCAAACAAAATATCGCCATTCTCATTTTTTACAACAAAAGCCGTGCAGCCGTCTCCTGTAACACCCAAGTTTATTGGCAGTCCTTTCAACAGCCTTTTTGTTACAAATGCTTCAATGCCCGCATCATTTTCAGCACCAATTTCCAGAAATTCATCAAATCCATAATCGCCATAATAGGTCATTTGATACATTCCGTAATCATCAACCTTTTCCAATGACATGAGGGAGCGCAATTCATTTCTAAACAATGCAAGCGCTGCGATTATAATAATCGACAAAGCGATTCCTATACCTACTATAACCCGAAGAACGATTTTCTTCTTTTTATGTTTCATATTTACCCCACTCCGTAATTTTAATCTGTTGAATTATTTAACGCCGTTATTTTATCACATACGCACATACAATTCCAATAAAAATTATTTTCTGGCAAAAGCTGCTGCACTGCTGTGTCAATTGGATTTTATTATAATCATTCTCGGCACTTGTGCCGGAAACATAATCCGCATATACTATGGTTATAATCCGACACAGCAATTCAGACTCTGGCAATTTGAACCTGTTTATTGGAATCTATTTTGGAATCACCAGCATGAACAAAATAATTTCCAGCTTTGCATTGCGCCGCACGCAACACCGGAGCTGGACGTGATAATTGCAGATGAACCAGGGGAATATGCCTGCTTTGCGGGAATGTGGTGGACGCCTGAAAATCGTCTTGCCTACATGGAACCGCTCTGCACCATTCCCGAATACCGGCAAAAGGGGCTTGCCGCAGCGGCGCTGTCCGAGATGTACCGCAGGACAAAGGCGCTGGGCGCAACACATATGACTGGCGGCAACAACCCATTTTACCGGAAAATCGGCTATCAGCCCGCTGTAAAATGGACATTCTGGCAAAAGCAAAAGAAAAAAGAAGGAAAATAAAATAATACCAAACAATCAGATGATTTCTGTGCTGGTCAGCAACTACGGCGACAATATCTGGAAAGAAATGTGCAAAATCCGTGAAAGACTGTACTAAAAGCTCCTCCTGAACCCCAATACAACACCCCCGCCAACAACGCTCCCAGGGAAATCACCACCCCTGCCCTGCTTCCCGGAGTAATATAATCGAGCGATACCTCATGCACCCCCTTTGGCACTGCCACGCCGATAAACATATCATTTACGACATATGTCTCTACTTCCTCACCATCCAGGCTGGCATGCCAGCCTGGCGCATAAGGCACCGCAAAACATAATATTTTATCCTTATCAAGTTCCAGCGTTCCGGTGATCTTATTTGCCTGAACCTGAAATTTCCCATCAGTATCCTCTTTTAATTTTTGGATATATCCCACATAATCAGAAAAATCCTGATACACGATTCCCAATTCGTCCATATCAATTTCCATGGCGCGCGTAAAAGACATCTTAATCCTTGCCTTACTGCATTCCTTCGCAGTCCCAATATTCACAGTCTGCGGAGAAACGGACTGCCAGTATTTTGTGGTTCCATCCTCCAGCTGTATCTCTCCGCTGCAAGGCCTTTCGCCCGTATAATACAAATAATATTCACAGTTCGGATAGATGACAGCGGACAGAGTGATTGTACTTCCTGCTTCTGCCTTAATTGTCCCATCCTCCAACACAGCTCCCTGCAATCCTGATATGGAATATTCGCTTTTATGAATCTCCTTTTTTAGCTGCATCTGTTCAATATCAAATACCCCTCCCAAGGTATCAAGGGCAGCTGCCTGCAGCATCACTTGCTGCTTTTCCACTCCCGTCATAGCCTGGTATTCCTCGATATTGCATATTTGATCATATGTGTACGCCACAGGAAGGCAATATCTATTTTCATACAGACTCCACTCACCGTCCTCAGTGGATTTTATGAAGTCAAATCCATATGGGACTGTACTGGAATGATCGGATTGGGCAACAAAATATTTCACCGCGCACATCGTTTCCAATATTGTCCTTTGGTCAAGCCCCCATACATTAAAATCCGCAGCAGAAATGTCCCAGTCCTCAAACGCATTTATAAAATAATCATTTATAATGCTCAGATAGGACATTGTACCACAATACCCTTGCAGCATTGAGACATTCATTCCCAGCCGCGGCTCCATATACCCCCTCTCATTATCAATCCGATAGAATGTTTCCTGTTCTCCTGTCAGTTCTGCCACTACCTTTCTATGTTCTGCGTCTGCAATTTCATTATCGCGCGAAGCAGCTCGCCAATTAATGCAGACTGTAACATATGCGACAACAAACAGAGCCCATTTTCCAGTCCTTTTATTAAGTCCCTTTTCCAGCAATGGCAGTAAAATGAAAACAGCAAACAAAATCATCCCATAACATAAAATAGTTTTCCCATAACGTTCCTGTGCAAGAATATCATTCTTTTTTCCAAAAACTACCAGAATTACGTATACGAATGCCACACCCATTTTCTGAATGTTTGTCATATCCATCAGTTCATCCCAGAAAGAGAATACCAAAAACGCAATATACAAATCAATAACCAGTTCCCATCGCGCATAGCATTCACCAAAGCCGGACATCAGACAGCTGAAAAACGGAATGACTGTCATCAGGAACATTACCACAAGATTTATTTTTTCCTGCTTTCGCTTCCCTGAAAGAAAAACGCAGATTAACACAATCATGCCGATTGTACAGACTGCCAGTTCCTGACCAATATTTTCATAAGAAGGCAGGAACATGTTGCATATCATCTGCCTGACAAAATGCCATGACTGGACAAGAGGATAGTCCGTTTTCATGACAGCCCTGCCGCTCGACAAAAAACCAATTACCGCTGGCACAAAAATCACTGCTGCCAGTCCAAGCCCGAAAAGATACTCCGCAGCCAGCCGGCATACCCCTGAGACTGCCATCAAAAATGCTTTCTTTTCCCTGACAAACCGATAAATAACATATACCGCCAGTGATACAGATCCAACATACAGAAAATAAAAACCCGACAACGCAAACAAAAATACGGCAATACACAGCACGCCTCTCTTTTTTCCATGTATGGAACGCTCTGCGCCTGCCAGCATTAATGGTATATATATCATCGCATGCACAAAAATGACATGTATATTGCCCTGTACTGTAAACCCCGTAAAACAATACACAAGCGCGCCCATAACATATGCAGAAGCAGTGCCTGCACAATCCAGTTCTGAAACGAATCCAATAAACGCCAGCCCGCCAAAATATATCCTCAGATAAAACAGAAACGTATAAAAATATGGCAGCATGTCTTCCGTCACGAACAATGTCAGGCTATAAAACGGGTCACTCAGCCCATAGTAATGTAAAGCCGTAATGGTATCATCCCCCATGCCAATCCTGAAATCAAACATAGGAAAAACGGGTGTTTCGCCGTTTAGCAGGGCAGTAAAAAAATCCATCCAAATCCGCCTGACATGAACCATGGAAGGATAATGCTGTGAAATGGCATCCGAAGCCCCTGCTGCAAATAACCCGAGCGAGGATATATAAAAAATAAGCGGCCCGACAAACGCCCAAAAGCATACCGTATATACTATATATTTGTTATCCTTAACCCATGCAAAACCTTTCATCAATTACACGATTCCCTTTCTCGAAAGTATAGTCATATTCATGCATAGTAAAAACACTGGTCAGCCACCCTGACTATTCTCCATGTTCCATGCAGTACTTCCTGGCCGTTTCTTCGTCAAGGTCAAAATGTCTTTGCAGCTTGGCAACAATAATGTTCTCTGTAACACCATCCTCTACCTTGTCCTGTATAAACGCACGGATTCCTTCAATTCTGCCCTCATTCCTGCCTTCAATTCTACTTTCTTCCCTCATTTCCTGTATTGCCAGACACATATCGACCGTCTCCTTTCCCTGATCAATCTTAATTTTGGAATTAGTCGCAGCATTAATGATCTCGGCTGCGCTTCTTTCCACATTTTTGAATCGCTAAGACTCATAGGTCCATCCCATGTTTCACGTCCTCCCACAGACCCGTGTACGCCAGGAACAAAAAATCCCTCCAAAATGCCTCGTCTTTCTTGTCATTGCTGTCAAAATCATTGACCGTCTTGCAAATATTTTTGAGAAATTCCTTTCCGGCATCAATCAGTTCGAAATTGGCAGAATCTAACCGCTTTTCATCAACACTCACCCTGATGTCCCTGACTGATTTCCATCAGCATCGGCATTCGCCAGCTCTGTCGGGCTTTCCGTATCGTGCTCCTCCAGACGTTCCTCCCTAAGCCAGATGATATCCTCTTCCGACGGCGATTCGTAGGCAGCGCATACCTTAAAATGCGACCGCGCCTCACCGCACATGTATGCAAAACTGATTTGCAACGTCCACTCGCCCGGCGTGACCGCAATCTGTTCCTGTATGGACACATTCTCCATAATCTCGTCGCCCTGCCTTTCAAAATGGTATACACAGTCCCCATCCGGAGACAAAACATCCACAACGACCTGCTCCCCATATGGCTGAAATGCCTTCCCACTTTTTGCTATCAAATCAGAATAGACAATTTCCAGGTTTACCACATTGTCCTCATGCACATAAAAAGACCAGTTTCCACCTCTTACAATCGGGCACATCGGCTTTTGAAGCGCCGTGTCCACACGAAATATGATGCCCTCGTCAATATCAGCCAGCAGCTCCTCCTTTGTCAGATAATACTCATACTTTTCCTCCGGTTCCGTCTCCGCTCTTTCCTGTCCGGCTGATTTTTCACGTTGCGTTTCCTGTGTCTCCAGCTCCTGCACCTCTATCTCTTTCGCCACACTGTCCAGCTTCACGGAACTGCCGCATCCCGACAGTGATGCAATACAGACACATAACACCACAGGCAAATACTGTCTCTTCATTTCAACTCCCCCTTATTTTCAATCCGCCCATAACAAATACCATTAAACTGCTACAATTATAATGCAAATTTCTACAATGCACAAGGGTTCAACCAACATTCGGATATGAAATCAATTGAGTGCCAAAACGCGGCTTCCAAGTCCCTATCCTGTCATGACCCACACGACTGATACCGTTTTACCCCGAACCGCCATGCACTATGGCAGATGAGCAAAAAGACGGCAATCCCAAGCGGGCAGAACGCCCAAAACCAGTGATTCGATTTTCCCAGCAAAATCTGCAACGGATAATACTGAATCAGCGTATATGGAATCACATACGTGCAAAACCGCAAAATCCCTTTTCCGTAAACATCTATGGGATACTTGCCATGTGCCTTTGCCCCATAGGTGAGCACATTCATCAGCGAAGTATCTTCAATTGAAAAGAAACAAAAACTTGCCTCAAGCATAAACAGTCCGATAAACAGAAACATCCCTCCTGCTACCATGGCGGCAGCCGTCCATACTGTCAGGAGGTTCCATGCAACCTG
Organism: uncultured Lachnospiraceae bacterium; assembly: GCA_949066965.1. Taxonomy (GTDB): domain Bacteria; phylum Bacillota; class Clostridia; order Lachnospirales; family Lachnospiraceae; genus COE1. Next base: position 1,030 of record CARTDA010000004.1, on the reverse strand, counting down.
GCTATGCCGGATTCCCACAACCAGTGTAATCACCGCCGTCAGTAAAGGACCCGTTCTTCCCAGTTCAAATCTGCTTCCTATAACCTGTAGAATCAGACTGCGCGGACGCAGCATCATGCGGTCAAATTCTCCCCCTCGCACCATTCCGGAAAATCCCTTGAACCCATTGCCGAACAACTCCGCAAAAGTAAAGGACATTTGTACAATGGAAAAACACAGCAGGATATCTCCATAAGTATACCCGTTTATCTGTGTAATGCCTGCAAATAAAAATTTTATCGCGGCCAGCTCGCCGAATGCCATCATAAACCGCGCAAAAACCATCAGCAGAAAAGACAGTTTATACTCCATAATACTCTGTGTGCAAACAGAGGCATACCTGATATACAATGCCATATTTTCTTTCACTTTCATCGTGTCATCCCCCTTGTATCACAATTCTTTTTTCTGCCTGTTTCCATATGATAACCCCCAAAAGCATAAGTGCCGCCAGCCAGAAAATTTGTCTTCCGATACACTGGCACACTTCTCGCCCCGCAAGGTCTCCGCTATAAATTCGAAATGGCACATTCTGCATATAGGCAAACGGCGTCAGCTCCAGTAACGACAGATACTTTCCTGGGAAAAAGGGCAGTGGTATGATATTGCCTGACAAAAACTCCACTGCTCCTGTCAGTACCATGCGCCATCCCTGCGCCGAAATCGTAAAAAAACATAACATATAGACAAGCATACAGAATGTCACGGTTATCCCAAGCGCCAAAAATAAGGTAAGCAGAAACAGCAAAAAGGAAACACCGCTCACCGGCAGCGTCATTCTGTACTCTCCTGGCATCAGAAACGCACCGCATAACACAGGAACACACCGCATCACTGCCTCTGCCATCCTCGCCCCGGTCGTCCTTGCGAACCACATGGAATAGACCGACACCGGACGGCACAGTTCATAAGCGACATCGCCATTTGTTATCATTGAAAATGGTGATAGTCAACAACTGTGTTGGTGTCACTTTAAAGTATTACTAATTTA